>NZ_JBXANU010000021.1:0-73515 GCF_058802085.1 Pseudomonas sp. GW822-FHT02G04 | reverse complement strand
GGGCGTAGCTCAGTTGGTAGAGCACGGGATTGTGACTCCCGTTGTCGTGGGTTCGATCCCCATCGTCCACCCCATATTTCGAAAGGCGCCAGATTAACAGTCTGGCGCCTTTGCTTTAACAGCTTCAACCGCGGATGTGGTGGAATTGGTAGACACACTGGATTTAGGTTCCAGCGCCGCGAGGCGTAAGAGTTCGAGTCTCTTCATCCGCACCAAATAAAGCTTCACTCATGCCGCTTGGCGTGAGTGGGGTTCAACAAAGAAGTTGTTTGGCTTCTTTGTCACGCAATATGGTGGGCGTAGCTCAGTTGGTAGAGCACGGGATTGTGACTCCCGTTGTCGTGGGTTCGATCCCCATCGTCCACCCCATATTCCGAAAGGCGCCAGATTTAACAGTCTGGCGCCTTTTTTGTTTCAGTGGTTTGAGTGTCGGCGGCTGCAGGTTGTGGGCCGCAGGGGCAGGTCGCTTCGTCGTATTTATGTTTCTCGATGATGCCTGATTTGCCCGCCGATCCCCTCGCGGGGTTGGCTGTCAGGGACGGATTGCCGATTCCTTCTATATATAGGAAGGTGGGTGCAGAGCCCTGGCTTGATTGGTTGTATTTGCTAACAGGGCGAGGCACAACCGTTTGTCCCCGCCTATAAATTGCCTGCTGTTTTTTTACCCGTTTTCAGTAGGGTGACTTCTTGAGTTTGACCCACTAGAATGCATGCCCTTGGTGCGACACGCGTGGCGTGTCTCCTAAACTTCGAGGTGTAGAGTCATCTTGAAGGGTTTTCGAAAGAGAGCCGAGAGCTTGGGTACCCAATCCCAAGAAACAAAACCCTCCCAGAAGTCCAATGCCTTCAAGGACTTGCCGCAGCGGCGGTGGCAAACTCAAGGTCGATTAGCGCTCGGTGGCTCGACCGCAGTACTGGATTTCCGGTATTGGAGTGCCTACTACACATCAGCCCTATTCAGGGCTAAACCCATGCGGGAGAGAATCCCCGCTGGGGTTCCCTCCTGCTTTTGAAACAGGAGGTAACAATTCTTTGAGCATGCTGCCTCGGCAGTCCCTGTTCACATCAAACCGGAGACATGAGCGAAAGCTCTGTCTGTCATTGTCCAACCATTGCCTGTATGGAGTGGCAGCGGACTCGTTGTGCGACCAACGATAGCCTAGGAAGACATGCGTCACTGGTAACGGTGGGGTGTGAAGCTCTTCCAACAATGTAGCCCCCGTATGGGTGCGTCTTCGCCGTGAGGCGGAGCGCAGATGCTCGGAGCAGTACCGGGTTGAGGCGCTAGGCTGGCTGGTATGGGTAACACAAGTGAACTGCTAATAAACGTCGTCAGCATTACGGTGCCTAATCTGCTGATAGGCATTAACCAAAAAAGGTGATGCGACCGGTTGTTCTGGTCAAGGGTCGGAACACGTCGTCACATAAGGTCGCCGGCGAATAGGCAGACTCTAACCCAGTCGTGTGACAGGCAGGGAACGTGGTAAGCCCGTATAGCTGCCTTCGGGCAGGTGAACCGCAAGGTGATCCGTTGGCTATGCGGGTATGGGATCGCAGAGAAAGCGAAAGCCGGGCTGTAATGGCCCGGATAGGGGCTGGAACAATGCTCCACGGGAAACCGGGCAGACTTCTGCGTGGTCTTTCGTCGCATGAACTCTGAGTGAACCTGTCTCAATAAACCTAGAGATCCGGCTGTAACGGATCTTCTATTAATCCAACCCTGACGGGAGCGTCCATTCCCGTCAGGGGATGTGTGCGTCTTTCGCTTGGGGCTACTTGAGAGGAAGGCAGCATGTTAGAACATAGCCAATTGGCCGTGTCTGCGCCTTCCGGCGCTCCGCAACAATGGCATGACATCGATTGGTGGCGTGTTCAGCGGAATGTCCGGGCGATGCAGATACGGATTGCGAAGGCTTGTCGGGAAGGCAACTGGCGCAGGGTGAAAGCCTTGCAGCGGATGCTGACCCGCTCACGTTCAGCCAGATACTTGGCCGTACGGCGAGTCACTGAAAACCAGGGTAAGCGCACGGCGGGAGTCGATCGCGTGCTCTGGGATACACCCGATGCCAAATGGAAGGCGGCAAATGGGTTGAAGCGCCACGGTTATAAGCCACGGCCTTTACGGCGTGTGTTTATTCCGAAGTCAAATGGAAAGGAGCGCCCTCTGGGTATTCCGACCATGACGGACAGGGCAATGCAGGCGTTGTATTTGCTTGCTCTGGCACCCATTGCAGAAACCGCCGGCGATCCAAACAGCTACGGCTTTAGGATCGAGCGATCTACGGCGGATGCAATGGGGCAGTTGTTCGTATGCCTATCCAAGAAGGTTTCGGCCCAATGGGTTTTGGAGGCGGACATCAAAGGCTGCTTTGACCATATCAATCATGACTGGCTTATCACCAACGTCCCAACGGATAAGGTGGTTCTCCGAAAATGGTTGAAAGCTGGCGTGATTCATAAAGGCCAGCTACAGGCAACGGATGCCGGTACGCCACAGGGCGGGATTATCTCGCCCAGCTTGGCGAATCTGGTACTGGATGGGCTGGAGTCACAACTTAAGCAACACCTGGGTGTGACAAAGGCCAAGAAGCTGAAAATCAATGTGGTGCGTTATGCGGATGACTTTGTGATAACTGGAACCTCGCGAGAGGTGCTGGAAACTGAAGTCAGACCTTGGGTGGAGCAGTTCCTCGCGGTACGAGGGCTGCAGTTGTCACTCGAGAAGACGCGTGTCGTCCATATAAAGGAAGGCTTTGACTTTCTAGGTTGGAATTTCCGCAAGTACGATGGGAAACTTCTGATCAAACCAAGCAAGAAAAACGTGAAAGCGTTCTATAGCAAGGTAAGGGAGGTCATCAGTACCAGCAAGGCGGTAAGGCAGGAGGATCTGATCCGACAGCTGAATCCGATACTGCGTGGTTGGGCGTTTTATCACCAGTCCGTAGTAGCCAAGAAAGCGTATAGCCGCATGGATCACATGATCTTTCTGGCTTTATGGCGTTGGGCGAAGCGGCGACACCCTAAGAAAACGCTCGAGTGGATTGGAGCGAAATACTTTAGACCCATGAAGGGGCGGAAAGGGGTGTTTGCCACCGCGACGATGAATGACAAGGGAGAGATGCGAACGATCGAGCTGTACTCGCTAGCGAGCACTCCGATTGAGCGACACAAGAAGGTAAGTGGGGAGTACAACCCCTTCGATCCTTCTATGGAGGAAATGGGTGAGAAAAGGCGTATGGAACAGATGCTCAAAAGGCTGGCGTACCGTAAGCAAATCTTGAACCTTTTCCAGAGTCAGAAAGGATTGTGTCCGATGTGTAAGTTGCCGATTACGAAGGAGACGGGGTGGCATGATCACCACATTCTGTACCGCACAAAAGGCGGTGGAGACTCCCTAAATAACCGGGTACTATTGCACCCCCTTTGTCACCAGCGGCTACACGCTCGCGGATTGACAGTGAACAAACCGGCTCCCCTTACCGGGGGTTTTGATTAGGCCCGAGCCGTATGCGGGGAAACTCGCACGTACGGTTCTTAGGGGGAGGTGGGCCAGTAATGGCCCATCTCTACCCGACATTCTGGGGTCGGAAACGGCCGGCTAACGTCTGTGCAACGAGGAATATCCATGCAAGTTTCTGTTGAAAATACTTCTGCTCTTGAGCGCCGCATGAGCATCACCGTGCCGGCTGAGCGCATCGAGACTCAGGTCAACAAGCGTCTGCAGCAGACTGCCCAAAAGGCCAAGATCGCTGGCTTCCGTCCAGGCAAAGTGCCAATGAGCGTGATCCGTCAGCGTTTCGGGGCTGATGCGCGTCAAGAAGCCGTGGGCGACGTGATCCAGTCTTCCTTCTACGAAGCTGTCGTCGAGCAGAAGCTGAACCCGGCTGGTTCGCCTTCGATCGAACCTAAAACCCTGGAAGCGGGCAAGGACCTGGAATACGTAGCTGTATTCGAAGTGTTCCCTGAGTTCACCGTTGCCGGTTTCGAAGGCATCACCGTCGAGCGCCTGAGCGCCGAAGTGGCTGACGCCGATCTGGACAAGATGCTGGAAGTCCTGCGCAAGCAGAACACCCGTTTTGAAGTGGCCGATCGCGCTGCCCAGAACGAAGATCAGCTGAGCATCGATTTCGTCGGCAAGGTCGACGGTGAAGTGTTCGCAGGCGGTTCTGCCAAGGGTACTCAGCTGGTGCTGGGTTCCGGCCGCATGATCCCTGGTTTCGAAGACGGTCTGGTTGGCGCTAAAGCCGGCGAAGAGCGCGTTCTGAACCTGACCTTCCCAGAGGACTACCAGAACCTCGACCTGGCAGGCAAAACTGCTGAGTTCACCGTGACCGTGAACACCGTTTCCGAGCCTAAACTGCCAGAGCTGACCGAAGAGTTCTTCGCTCAATTCGGCATCAAGGAAACCGGTCTGGAAGGCTTCCGCACCGAAGTTCGCAAGAACATGGAGCGCGAACTGCGTCAGGCGATCAAATCCAAGGTCAAGAATCAGGTGATGGACGGTCTGCTGGCCACCAACCCGATCGAAGTGCCCAAGGCTCTGCTGTCCAACGAAGTCGACCGTCTGCGCGTGCAGGCTGTTCAGCAGTTCGGTGGCAACATCAAGCCTGACCAGCTGCCGGCCGAGCTGTTCGAAGAGCAAGCCAAGCGCCGCGTAGTGCTGGGTCTGATCGTGGCTGAAGTGGTCAAGCAATTCGACCTCAAGCCTGACGAAGCCCGCGTTCGCGAGATGATTCAGGAAATGGCTTCGGCCTACCAAGAGCCTGAGCAGGTTGTGTCCTGGTACTACAAGAACGACCAGCAACTGAACGAAGTCCGTTCGGTTGTGCTGGAAGAGCAAGTTGTGGATACTGTTCTGCAGAAAGCTAGCGTGACCGACAAATCGGTCTCTTACGAAGAAGCAGTCAAGCCGGTAGAAGCTCCACAAGCCGACTGATCGTTTTTGCGGTAAGAAGCACACACCATAAGCCAGCCTTCGTGCTGGCTTATGCGTATTCAAGACATAACTATTTGGGAGTGACTGCAGAGCATGTTCCGTAATTCGTATATTCAGCAGAACTCAGATATCCAGGCCGCAGGCGGCCTGGTCCCGATGGTTGTCGAGCAGTCTGCTCGTGGCGAGCGCGCCTATGATATTTACTCGCGTCTTCTCAAGGAGCGAGTGATCTTTCTGGTTGGTCCGGTAGAGGACTACATGGCTAACCTGATTTGTGCGCAACTGCTGTTCCTTGAAGCGGAAAACCCGGACAAGGACATCCATCTCTATATCAACTCCCCGGGCGGTTCGGTAACGGCGGGCATGTCGATCTACGACACCATGCAGTTCATCAAGCCAAACGTGTCGACCACCTGTATCGGTCAGGCATGCAGCATGGGCGCATTTCTGCTGACCGCCGGTGCCCCCGGCAAGCGTTACTGCCTGCCGAACTCGCGTGTGATGATTCACCAGCCACTGGGCGGTTTCCAGGGGCAGGCGTCGGATATCGAAATCCATGCCAAGGAGATCCTGTTTATCCGCGAGCGTCTCAACACGCTGATGGCCGCGCATAGCGGTCGCACTCTTGAAGAAATCGAGCGCGATACCAATCGCGATAATTTCATGAGTGCAGAAGCTGCGCGTGAGTACGGCTTGATCGACGAAGTGATCAGCCAGCGCCCTGTTTAAAATAAGCAGCCCAAAACAGGCTTGGTCGGCAGGTCCGACACCAGCGGGCTTGAAAAAGCCCGCAATAGCCTTCATCTTGTGTTGCAAGCCTATCGGATTTGGATCGAACGAATGACTGACACCCGCAACGGCGAGGACAACGGCAAGCTGCTCTATTGCTCCTTCTGTGGCAAAAGCCAGCATGAAGTGCGCAAATTGATTGCCGGCCCCTCGGTCTTTATCTGCGACGAGTGCGTCGACCTGTGCAATGACATCATCCGCGAGGAGGTGCAGGAAGCCCAGGCCGAAAGCAGCGCGCATAAATTGCCTTCGCCTAAAGAAATCAGCGGCATCCTCGATCAGTACGTGATTGGTCAGGAGCGCGCGAAAAAGGTTCTGGCCGTAGCGGTGTACAACCACTACAAACGTCTGAACCAGCGTGACAAAAAGAATGACGACGTCGAACTCGGCAAGAGCAACATCCTGCTGATCGGCCCGACAGGCTCGGGTAAAACCCTGCTGGCCGAAACCCTGGCCCGCTTGCTGAACGTTCCGTTCACTATCGCCGACGCAACCACCCTCACCGAGGCAGGTTACGTGGGGGAAGATGTCGAGAACATCATTCAGAAACTGCTGCAGAAGTGCGATTACGACGTAGAAAAAGCCCAGATGGGCATTGTCTACATCGATGAGATCGACAAGATCTCGCGCAAGTCTGACAACCCGTCGATCACCCGGGACGTTTCCGGTGAAGGCGTGCAGCAGGCCCTGCTCAAGTTGATCGAAGGCACGGTCGCTTCCGTTCCGCCTCAAGGTGGTCGCAAGCATCCTCAGCAGGAATTCCTTCAGGTCGACACCCGTAACATCTTGTTCATCTGCGGCGGTGCGTTCTCCGGTCTGGAAAAGGTTATTCAAAACCGTTCCACCAAGGGTGGCATCGGTTTCAGCGCAGAAGTGCGCAGCAAGGAAGAAGGCAAGAAAGTCGGTGAATCCCTGCGTGAAGTCGAGCCTGACGATTTGGTCAAGTTCGGTCTGATCCCGGAATTCGTCGGTCGTCTGCCGGTACTTGCCACGCTGGACGAGCTTGATGAGGCTGCGCTGATGCAGATTCTCACCGAGCCGAAAAATGCTCTGACCAAGCAGTATGCCAAGCTGTTCGAGATGGAAGGCGTGGACCTGGAATTCCGGGCCGACGCGCTGAAATCGGTCGCCAAACGTGCCCTGGAACGCAAAACCGGTGCCCGTGGCCTGCGCTCGATTCTCGAAGGTGTATTGCTCGACACTATGTATGAAATCCCCTCGCAGTCCGAGGTGAGTAAAGTAGTGATCGACGAAAGCGTTATAGAAGGCAAGTCCAAGCCACTGTATCTCTATGAGAACAGTGAGCCGGCTGCCAAGGCAGCGCCAGACGCTTAAGCGTCACACTGCTGGAATAAAGAAGGGGCCTTCGGGCCCCTTTGCTATTGTGGGGGCTGGCTCGCCTGGACAGTCGACCTGATTATTTGGATGCTTGCGGACCCATGCGGGCGGTGCCATAAGCGGCGATCTTCAAAGTGGTTCTTTTATCCGCTTGTTTTTTTTGAAAACAGCCCCCATCTTGGTTTCAAGCTTACTTCCATCTGTTTACGGCCTTATGGCCGCCGTAGAGGCGAAATCATGAAGACGACCATCGAATTGCCTCTCCTGCCATTGCGTGATGTCGTGGTTTATCCGCACATGGTTATCCCGCTGTTCGTGGGGCGCGAGAAATCCATCGAAGCTCTCGAGGCAGCGATGACGGGCGACAAGCAGATCCTTCTGCTGGCTCAGCGGAATCCTGCTGACGACGATCCCGGTGAAGAAGCACTTTATCGCGTAGGCACCATTGCTACCGTTCTGCAGCTGCTCAAGCTGCCTGACGGCACCGTCAAGGTTCTTGTCGAAGGCGAGCAGCGGGGCGCCGTGGAGCGCTTCAGCGAAGTCGACGGCCACTGCCGTGCCGAAGTCTCGCTGATCGACGAAACCGAAGCGCCTGAGCGCGAATCGGAAGTGTTTGTCCGCAGCCTGCTGGCTCAGTTCGAACAATATGTGCAGCTGGGCAAGAAAGTCCCCGCTGAAGTCCTGTCGTCGCTTAACAGCATCGACGAGCCAGGCCGCCTGGTCGACACCATGGCCGCGCACATGGCCCTGAAGATCGAGCAGAAGCAGGAAATCCTCGAAATCATCGATTTGTCGGCCCGGGTCGAGCACGTTCTGGCGTTGCTGGATGCCGAGATCGATCTGCTGCAAGTCGAAAAACGTATTCGTGGCCGCGTTAAAAAGCAAATGGAGCGCAGCCAGCGCGAGTACTACCTGAATGAGCAGATGAAGGCCATTCAGAAAGAGCTGGGCGACAGCGACGAAGGCCACAACGAAATCGAAGAGCTGAAAAAGCGCATCGATGCCGCCGGTCTGCCGAAAGATGCGTTGGCCAAGGCTCAGGCCGAACTGAACAAGCTGAAGCAAATGTCGCCAATGTCCGCGGAAGCGACCGTGGTGCGTTCGTACATCGACTGGCTGGTTCAAGTGCCGTGGAAAGCCCAGAGCAAAGTGCGCCTGGACCTTGCCCGTGCCGAAGACATTCTCGACGCCGACCACTACGGTCTGGAAGAAGTCAAAGAGCGGATCCTCGAATACCTCGCCGTGCAGAAGCGCGTGAAGAAGATTCGTGGTCCGGTGCTGTGCCTGGTCGGTCCTCCAGGGGTGGGTAAAACCTCTCTGGCGGAGTCGATTGCGCATGCCACCAACCGCAAATTCGTCCGCATGGCCCTCGGCGGCGTGCGCGATGAGGCGGAAATTCGTGGTCATCGCCGGACATATATCGGTTCGATGCCAGGAAGATTGATTCAAAAGATGACAAAGGTGGGTGTTCGCAACCCGCTGTTCCTGCTCGATGAAATCGACAAAATGGGCAGCGATATGCGTGGCGATCCGGCGTCGGCGTTGCTGGAAGTGCTCGATCCCGAGCAAAACCACAACTTCAACGATCACTATCTGGAAGTCGACTACGACCTGTCCGATGTGATGTTCCTGTGCACCTCCAACTCGATGAATATTCCGCCGGCGCTGCTGGACCGGATGGAAGTGATTCGTCTGCCGGGTTACACCGAAGACGAGAAGATCAACATCGCCGTCAAATACCTTTCGCCCAAGCAGATTGCTGCCAACGGCCTGAAGAAAGGTGAGCTGGAATTCGACGCCGAAGCGATCCGCGACATCATCCGCTACTACACCCGCGAAGCCGGTGTACGTGGGCTGGAGCGCCAGATTGCCAAGGTTTGCCGCAAGGCGGTCAAAGAGCATGCTATGGAAAAACGCTTCTCGGTGAAGGTGACTGCCGAGATGCTGGAACATTTCCTGGGCGTGCGTAAATTCCGTTATGGCCTGGCTGAACAGCAGGATCAGATTGGTCAGGTCACCGGCCTGGCGTGGACCCAGGTGGGCGGCGAATTGCTGACCATCGAAGCCGCAGTCGTGCCGGGTAAAGGCCAATTGATCAAGACCGGTTCTCTGGGTGACGTGATGGTCGAATCGATCACCGCAGCCCTGACCGTTGTCCGCAGCCGTGCGAAGAGCCTGGGGATTCCCCTGGACTTCCACGAGAAGCGCGACACGCATATCCACATGCCTGAAGGGGCGACCCCGAAAGACGGCCCTAGCGCCGGTGTAGGCATGTGCACGGCCCTGGTGTCGGCATTGACTGGCATTCCTGTAAGAGCGGACGTCGCCATGACCGGCGAAATCACCTTGCGTGGTCAGGTGCTGGCGATCGGTGGCTTGAAGGAAAAACTGCTGGCTGCTCACCGTGGCGGAATCAAGACGGTGATCATTCCTGAAGAGAACGTACGCGATCTGAAGGAAATTCCTGACAACATCAAGCAAGATCTACAGATTAAACCAGTTAAATGGATTGACGAGGTCCTGCAAATTGCGCTGCAATACGCGCCGGAACCCTTACCGGATGTGGTTCCGGAGATCGTTGCAAAGGATGACAAACGCGAGTCTGACTCTAAGGAAAGAATTAGCACGCATTAGTACGCATTTGCCTGGGGGGCTTCCTTGACAGTTTTTTAGAGCCCTTGTTATAAAGCGGCTCTTAAGTGTCTGTAGGCCATTCAGCACTCGTTTTTTTTGCTTTCACCAAAAAACTTAGAATCAAACTCAAATAGATATAAGGGGACTTAGAGTGAACAAGTCGGAACTGATTGATGCTATCGCTGCATCCGCTGATATCCCGAAAGCTGCTGCTGGCCGTGCGCTGGACGCTGTAATCGAATCCGTCACTGGCGCTCTCAAGGCTGGTGATTCTGTTGTTCTGGTTGGTTTCGGTACTTTCTCCGTGACTGATCGTCCAGCTCGCATCGGTCGTAACCCACAGACCGGTAAGACGCTGGAAATCGCAGCAGCCAAAAAACCAGGTTTCAAAGCCGGTAAAGCACTGAAAGAAGCTGTCAACTAAGTTCGATTCAGGTTTTTGCCTATCCGGGTCGGGGTCATTCCTGACTTGGCAGCGGAGCGGTAGTTCAGTCGGTTAGAATACCGGCCTGTCACGCCGGGGGTCGCGGGTTCGAGTCCCGTCCGCTCCGCCAGTTACGAGAAGGCGCATCCTCGGATGCGCCTTTCTTCTATCCGGATTCTACCCACGCTCCACGGTTGCCTAATTTTGAAGTTCAACCGTTTCTGGGGGACGCATGCTGCAGAATATCAGGGACAATTCACAAGGCTGGATTGCCAAGACCATTATCGGGGTCATCGTTGCACTGATGGCTTTGACCGGTTTCGACGCCATTTTCAAGGCCACGACGCACAGCAATGAGGCGGCCAAGGTCAATGGCGAAGAAATCAGCCAGAACGAGCTGAGCCAGGCGGTCGATATGCAACGCCGTCAGCTCATGCAACAGCTGGGCAAGGATTTCGATGCTTCCTTGCTCGACGAAAAAATGCTGCGCGAATCGGCCCTCAAAGGATTGATCGATCGCAAACTGCTGCTGCAAGGCGCAGAAAAATCGAAATTCGCTTTCTCCGAAGCCGCTTTGGATCAAGTGATCCTGCAAACGCCTGAATTCCAGGTGAACGGCAAGTTCAGCACCGAGCGTTTCGACCAGGTGATCCGTCAACTGGGCTACAGCCGTCTGCAATTCCGCCAGATGCTGTCTCAGGAAATGCTGATCGGTCAGCTGCGCGCTGGCCTGGCCGGTAGTGGCTTTGTCACCGATGCACAGGTTCTGGCCTTCGCCCGTCTGGAAAAACAGACTCGCGATTTCGCCACTGTGAACGTCAAGGCAGATCCTGCGGCTGTGAAGCTGACCGACGATGAGGTCAAGGCCTACTACGATGAACACGCCAAGGAGTTCATGACGCCGGATCAGGTGGTCATCGATTACCTCGAATTGAAGAAGGCATCGTTCTTCGATCAAGTCAGCGTCAAGGACGAAGACTTGCAAGCGGCGTATCAGAAAGAAACCGCGAACCTGTCCGAGCAACGCCGGGCTGCGCACATTCTGATCGAAGTGAACGACAAGGTGACCGAGGCGCAAGCCAAGGCCAAGATCGAAGAAGTGCAGGCGCGCCTGGCCAAAGGCGAGAGTTTCGAGGCCCTGGCCAAGGAGTTCTCCCAGGATCCAGGTTCGGCGAACAACGGCGGTGACCTCGGTTTTGCCGGTCCAGGCGTCTACGATCCAGCGTTTGAAAAAGCCCTGTATTCGTTGGCCAAGGATCAGGTCTCGGAGCCGGTTCGCACTGATTTCGGTTTCCACCTGATCAAGCTGTTGGGTGTCGAAGCTCCTGAAGTGCCGACGTTCGCCAGCCTGAAAGACAAGCTGACCCGCGAGTTGAAAACCCGGCAAGTCGAGCAGCGTTTCGTCGAAGCGACCAAGCAATTGGAAGACTCCTCGTTCGAGTCCTCTGATCTGGCCCAGCCGGCACAAGACCTGAAGCTGACCGTTCACACGTCTGCGCCATTCGGCCGTGAAGGTGGCGAAGGCGTTGCGGCCAATCGTGCCGTGGTGACCGCTGCATTCAGTCCTGAAGTGCTGGATGAGGGTGCCAACAGCACCGCCATCGAGCTGGACCCGGAAACCGTGATCGTGTTGCGCGCCAAGGAGCACCGCAAGCCTGAGCAACTGCCGCTGGAAAGCGTGGCTGACAGCATCCGTGTGCAATTGACCAAGGAGCACGCCAGTGCCGCCGCCAAGACCAAGGCCGATCAACTGATCGCCAGCCTGCGCGACGGCAAGACTGCACTGGACAAGGCGATCGATGGTCAGAACTGGAAAGTCACCGCAGCCGCGACTCGCGCTCAGGAAGGGGTCGACCCAACCGTGCTGCAAGCGCTGTTCCGCATGCCCAAGCCAGCCTCCAAAGACAAGCCGACCTTCAGCAGCGTGACCCTGGCCGATGGTAGCCTGGTGATCGTGCGTCTGAACGGCGTGAATGAAGGCGCTGCGCCGACCGAAGAAGAGAAGGCTCAATACCGTCGCTTCCTCGCCTCGCGCATTGGCCAGCAAGACTTCGCGGCCTACCGCAAGCTGCTGGAGCGTGAGGCTGAGATCAAGCGTTTCTGATGCTTGACTGAGTTTGCGCGACACAAAGGACCCCAGCCCAAAGGCTGGGGTTTTTTGTGGGTGAAACGAAAAGGTCGCTTCCGCAGGCTGTGATCTTTTGATTTTTGCTCCGGCGGGACTTTCTCCTGATATCACGGTCAATGAGTCTGTAGCCTTTTTTAGACACAATCGATACTCCGCTAAGCATCGATCTGTTGCACAATACGCCCCGAACCGTTTTTCTCAGGATGTTCAATGTTTAAATCAATTCCCATGCGTGTTGTCGGGCTAGCCTTGGTGCTGGCCGCCGCTGCCGGTTGTTCGTCGAAGAAAGCCGCTGTCTATGAGCATGAGAACTTCGACGACTCCGGGACGTTTTCGCGCAGCTACCCGGTGACCGATGCACAAACCTGCGAAGCCGCCCGTCGGGCCTTGCTCAGCCAGGGTTACATCATCACCAGCAGCGATCCGAAACTGGTCAGTGGACACAAGAGCTTCCAGCAGACCGGCGAAACCCATATGGAGATCAGCTTCAGTGTGGTTTGCGCCGATGACGGCAGCGAGGGGCACCACGCGACCGTGTTCGCCAACGCCCTGCAGGACCGCTATGCGCTGAAAAAGACCAACAACTCCGCCAGCCTCGGCGTCGGCGTGTTGGGTTCGGTATCGATGCCGATCGGCTCGTCTGACGACTCGATGGTCAAGGTCGCCAGCGAAACCGTGTCTTCGGCCAAGTTCTATGAACGCTTCTTTACTCTGGTCGAATTGTTCCTGCCGCCGGAAGCGAAGAAGGCCGCGCACATCGTCGAGAAGCCGAAAACCGAACTTGGGGTGCCTGAAGCCAAGGCTGCACCGGCCCAGTTGGCGCCGACTCCGGCCCCGGCGGCAGAACCTGTGCCTGCTCCGGCAGCCGCGCCGGCGCCTGCACCTGCCGAAACCGCTCCAGCCGCTTCGGAGCCTGTTGTGCCACCTGCTGAAGCGGCGCCGATTACCCCGGCCGCGAGCAGCGAGCCGACTTCGTCCACGGAAACGGTCAAGCCAGCGGCAGATTCGAGCACACTGCCGCCGCCGACCGAGCCGATTTCGGCGATGCCTGTCTCCAGCCAGTAATTGGTTTGCGTTGTTGTTACGGGGGCGGGTCAGACGATACCGCCCCTGTAATGCCTTTCAAGATTGATCCACATCATGCCGAGCCGTATTCCTACGGCTTATATCGAAAAAAACCTGTGATAAATTCCTGACCACCTGCTACGTTTTATTCAGTAGCGACGTAGTGTCGTGCCAGCGTCATTTTTCTTTCATGCGGGCACTTTATGCTCGGAGCGCTGGTCATTTATTCAGACGTTTTTTTCAGCAAGCGATGGGGGTTTAATAATGGACGATTATCAAGAAGAACTGCTCGAGTATCAGGCGTTTGAACTGGATCCACTGGAACCGGCCGAAGACGCTACTGAGCTGTAATTACAATTACGCGGATTGACGATGACTGCGGCGAAACTCGCCGGGCGTCTGGCCATTCCAGCGTTTGAAGGCGCGCTGAAAGGCTTCGGCTGAGGCAAACCCCAGCAGATAGGCGATTTCGCCGAACGCCAGTTCAGTGTCGCGGATGTAGGTCATGGCCAGGTCGCGGCGCGTGTCGTTGAGAATTGCACGAAATTGCGTGCCTTCCTCGGCGAGTTTGCGGCGCAAGGTCCAGGTTGGCAGCTTCAGGCGTGCCGCCACTTCTTCCAGGTCGGGTTCCCGGCCACCATTGAGCAACGGGCCCAGCAACTGAGTGATGCGTTCACGCAGGCTGCGGGTGCGTGTCAGTTGCTCAAGTTCCCGCTCACACAGTTGCAGCAGGTGCCGCCAGGTGCTCGGGCAGTGCTCCGGGTTGCGCTGGGCGAGACTGTCCAGGCTCAGGCGCAGTTGATTCTGTTCGGCGCCAAACTGGATCGGACAGTCGCTGAGTACGGCGTAGGCATCACGGTAATCCGGCGTGTCAAATTCGATTTCGATTCGTTCGGCACGCAGCGGGGCAGGGCTCACGCTGGACAACTGCTGCAACCAGCCAGCGATGATCGAATCCACCACGAAGCGGTTGTAGGCGTTGTAGGGGCTGATCGAATAGAACCGCAGCCAGGCGCCTTGGGCGTCTTCGTGAAAGCTCGACTGGCCGCGATAGTTGGAGCCGTACAGCGCTTCGAAACGAATCAGGCAGCGCGCCGCTTCGCGCACGGTGGGTGCCTGGGCGGCGGTGATGCCGGCCAGGCCGGCCTGGCTCAGGCGACTGAGCTGGCCCATGCGCAAACCCAGCGCCGGGTCGTCGGTCAGTTGAATGGCGCCGTGGCCCAGGCGCATGTAGCGCGGGATCGACAGGCGCGCGCCGGCTTCGGCCAGTCGCGCGGCGTCGAGGCCGTACTGTTCGAGCAGCGGTTGTGGGTCCAGGCCATGGCTGCGCACGGCGTCGGCCAGGCTATGGACGAAGCCCACCGACAGATCCCCGAGACGCATCGGCTGCGGTTTCATCGCTTACAACCAGAGGTTCAGCAATTGCGCGCCGTGGGCATCGCCGTCGGCGAAATGCTGTCCGTTGCTGCTGAGGAAGCTTTGACCGGCGCTGCTCTTGTCCCAGAACTGACCACGCAGGAACACGCTCATGCCGGCGATGCTCTGACTGCCCGGTGGTTGGGCGATCAGCGTCAGCCGCTGCCAGGCCTGACCTTCGCTGAGTTCACCGGCCTTGAGGCTGACAGAGCCCGGCGCGGGCAGGCCTTTATAGCCGCGCCACGGTTGATCCCAAGACCCACGTCCGACGACGAACGCCGGGACCGCCACCAGTTGCGCGCCTTGGTCGTCGAGTTTGCGGTAGTTGTCAGGGTACCAGCTGTCGCTGCCGATCAGCACGCCGAGGCGTCCGGCCGGGGTGTCGACGACGTTGACCGGATGATCGGAATTGCCTTGGAGCGTGCCGCGTCCAGCGAATGTCGGGTGCATTTGTCGCTGGGGCTGGCCGATCGGCAGGCCGTCGCGACCGAACACCACGCTGCTGTTGTATAGCGCACCGTGGCCGATGTGCAGGGTGCCGTCGCTGACGCTCGGCTCGGGCAGCACGATGGAGCCGGCCACCAGGGTCACGTGGAATTCTTTCGCCAGGCCACCGAACAGCGCCTGATAATCCTTGGCCATGCGCTTGGCTTTCATCCGCAAGTGAGCGTCGTCGAGACGGTTGCTGCCTTCGGCGCTGATCAGGGCGCGGATGAACTGCAGCGGGTTGCTCACCGCCAGCCAGTTCATGGCTTCCTTGAGGGTGGTGGCCTGGTACAGCTCGTCTTTCTCGCCACTGACCATCAGCCAGGTGCCGACATGTTCAGGCAGTACGACGATGGTTTTTTCATTCAGCAGGCCCTGGTCCTGGGCCTTCTGCAAATAGGCCGCGAGCTTGCGGTGCAGGCGTTCCGGGCTTTGATAGTCGGTGGGGAACAGCTCGGGCTGGATGCCCAGCAGATTGCCACGATCGGCGGGCGTGCCCTGATCGACCGCAAGATTGATGCGCAGGTCCGACAGGTAATGACCCAGCGGACGGTCCGCGGCCCACATCGCGTAGGCCGTGAGAACGGCGATCATCGCCATGGAGAGGGTCAAGTACAGAAGTTTGCGCATGGAAAACAGTCAACGGCCGTGTGCAGGGTTCGCGACTAGGGTAGGGCCCATGCCTGCGCTTGCCAAGGGGCGCTGCGCATTTGGATCAATAAGTTGTCAGTTACGGTCATTGAGTGACAGCAGTGCGACTCTTAGTCTGTCGAACATGACCGACGGGGGCCGAAGAGCTCCTGCAAATTTTCCGTGATTGCTCGTTGTGGAGTTACCGATGGCCGCCGCTCATTACCCGCACTTGTTGGCCCCGCTGGACCTGGGTTTTACCACGTTGCGCAACCGTACCCTGATGGGCTCGATGCACACGGGCCTCGAAGAAAAGCCCGGCGGTTTCGAGCGCATGGCCGCGTACTTCGCCGAACGTGCCCGTGGCGGGGTAGGCCTGATGGTCACCGGCGGTATCGGCCCGAACGATGAGGGCGGGGTTTACTCCGGCGCCGCCAAGCTGACCACCGAGGAAGAAGCGCTCAAGCACCGGATCGTCACCCGCGCGGTGCACGAGGCGGGTGGCAAGATCTGCATGCAGATTCTTCATGCCGGGCGTTATGCCTACAGCCCGAAACAGGTGGCACCGAGCGCGATCCAGGCGCCGATCAACCCGTTCAAGCCTAAAGAGCTGGACGAGGAAGGCATCGAGAAGCAGATCAGCGATTTCGTTACCTGCTCGACCCTGGCGCAAAAAGCCGAGTACGACGGCGTCGAGATCATGGGTTCCGAAGGTTATTTCATTAACCAGTTCCTCGCGGCCCACACCAACCATCGCACTGACCGCTGGGGCGGCGCTTACGAAAACCGCATGCGCCTGCCGGTGGAAATTGTCCGTCGGGTACGCGAAGCGGTCGGCCCGAACTTCATCATTATCTTCCGCCTGTCGATGCTCGACCTGGTGGAGGGCGGCAGCACCTGGGAAGAAATCGTGCAATTGGCCAAGGCCATCGAGCAGGCCGGTGCGACGATCATCAACACCGGCATCGGCTGGCACGAAGCGCGGATTCCGACCATCGCCACCAAAGTGCCCCGGGCGGCGTTCAGCAAAGTCACGGCGAAACTGCGTGGTTCGGTGAGCATTCCGCTGATCACCACCAACCGCATCAACACCCCGGAAGTCGCTGAGCAGATCCTGGCCGAAGGCGATGCCGACATGGTGTCCATGGCGCGGCCGTTCCTCGCCGACCCGGACTTCGTCAACAAGGCGGCGGCCGGTCGTGGCGACGAAATCAACACCTGCATCGGTTGCAACCAGGCCTGCCTGGATCACACGTTCGGCGGCAAGTTGACCAGTTGCCTGGTGAACCCTAGGGCCTGCCATGAAACCGAACTCAATTACCTGCCGGTGCAGCAGATCAAGAAAATCGCCGTGGTTGGCGCCGGTCCTGCGGGGCTGTCCGCCGCGACTGTGGCGGCCGAACGCGGTCATCAGGTGACGCTGTTTGATTCGGCCAGTGAAATCGGCGGCCAGTTCAACATCGCCAAGCGCGTGCCGGGCAAGGAAGAGTTCTTCGAAACCCTGCGCTACTTCAACCGCAAGTTGCAGACCAGCAACGTCGAGCTGTGCCTGAACACCCGTGTGGACGTGGCGCAGTTGGTCGAGGGCGGTTACGACGAAATCATCCTGGCCACCGGCATTGCGCCACGGGTGCCGGCGATTCCGGGCGTCGAGAACGCCAAGGTGCTGAGCTACCTGGACGTAATCCTCGAGCGGAAACCGGTGGGCAAACGCGTCGCAGTGATCGGCGCTGGCGGTATCGGTTTCGACGTGTCGGAATTCCTTGTGCACCAGGGCGTGGCCACCAGTCAGGACCGCGAAGCGTTCTGGAAGGAGTGGGGCATTGATACGCATCTTGAAGCGCGTGGCGGTGTCGCGGGCATCAAGGCTGCGCCGCATGCGCCCGCCCGTGAAGTGTTCCTGCTGCAACGCAAGACATCCAAGGTCGGCGACGGCCTGGGCAAGACCACGGGCTGGATTCACCGCACCGGGCTGAAAAACAAAAAGGTGCAAATGCTCAACAGCGTCGAGTACCTGAAGATTGACGACGAAGGCCTGCACATCCGCATCGGCGAAAGCGGCGAACCGCAGGTGCTGCCAGTGGACAACATCGTGATCTGCGCCGGGCAGGATCCATTGCGCGAGTTGCACGACGGTCTGGTCGCCGCCGGGCAGAACGTGCACTTGATCGGCGGCGCGGACGTGGCGGCGGAGCTGGATGCCAAGCGTGCGATCAACCAGGGTTCGCGGTTGGCGGCTGAACTGTAATCAACACAAAATCTGTGGCGAGGGAGCTTGCTCCCGCTGGAGGCCGAAGGACTCCCTCTATCAGCGATGATGTAGTGTCTGGTTAATCAACGTCGCTGATTCTGTGGCTGCTGCGCAGCCAAGCGGGAGCAAGCTCCCTCGCCACATATCTGCTGTTAACATACCGGCTCTTTACCCAGAGCCGGCATCAATGCTTTCCCCTCCAACAGACTGGCTCCCCCAAGCCCCCCTCGAACCCCTTCACCTCGACTGGCTCACCACAGCCGGCATCGACGTCGCCATCCTGCGTCTGGACCGGATCGACCCGCTGATCAGCGGCAACAAGTGGTTCAAACTCATCGAACACCTGAAAGCTGCCGACCAGAACGGTGCCCAAGGCATCATCAGCCTGGGCGGTGCTCACTCCAACCATCTCCACGCCTTGGCCGCGGCGGGCAAGCGCTTCGGGTTCACCACCGTCGGTTTGCTGCGCGGGCATCCGCAAGACACCCCGACAGTAAAGGACTTGCAGGCGTTCGGCATGCAGTTGCACTGGTTGGGTTATGGCGGTTATCGGGCGCGGCATGAACCGGGCTTCTGGCAGCCGTGGCGGGAGCAGTATCCCGAGCTGCAACCGGTGCCGGAAGGTGGGGGCGGCTTGCGTGGGGCAAAGGGCTGCACGCAGTTGGTGGCACAGGCCCGTGAGCAACTGAGTGGCCTGGGCTGGAGCAACTATGATGGCTGGTGGCTGGCCTGCGGAACGGGCACGACCCTGGCCGGGCTGGTGCTGGCCGAGGCGGGTGAACACCCGGTGTATGGCGCGCTGGCGGTGCCCGACGATCATGGCGTGGCGCAGCAGGTCGAGATGATTGTGCAGGAAGCCGGCTTGGTCGATCCCTTGTATGAACTGCTGGACGCCAGCCGTGGCGGTTTTGCCAAAGTCGATCCGCAGCTGCTTGTATTCATCGAGCAGACCGAACAGGCCAGCGGCATTCCTTTCGAGCCGCTGTACACCGGCAAAGCGCTCATGGCACTCAAGCAACAGGTCGAAGCCGGTAAATTTCCTCAGGGCACGCGCCTGATCTTCATCCACACCGGCGGTTTGCAGGGCCGCCGGGGGTTCGAACAAGGTGGTCGCGACTAACCGCGTTTGGGCATCATCCGCAGCAAGGTGTTATCGCGCACCACATAGTGGTGGTAAAGCCCGGCCACCGCGTGCAGCCCGATCAGCCAATAACCGATGGTGGCGCCGAGCTCATGCCAGCCCTGGAACTGCTTGGCCAGCGGTTTGTTTTCTTCGATCAGCAATGGCAAGTCAACGCCATAGAACATCACCCGATGCCCCTCGGCGCTGGTAGTCAGCCAACCCAGAACCGGCACGGTGATCATGAAAATATACAGTGCCCAGTGCATCAGCTTGGCGAGCACGCTTTGCCAGTGAGGCGAGGCCGGGAAGATCTGCGGCGCTGGCCCCAGGCTGCGCGCGAACAACCGTAACCAGACCAACGCGAACACCGTCAGGCCGAGCATGAAATGCGCTTCCTTGATCAGCGTTCGGCCGCCACTGCCTTTGGGAAAGATCCCGCGAAATTCGATACAGGCGTAGACCAGTATTAACAGAACCAGCATCAACCAGTGCAGCGCGATCGATACGGTGCTGTAGCGTGATTCGGAATTCTTCCAGGGCATACGGTGTTTCCTCACAATTCTGGTCTGAAGTCACCGTTCTTGTTCGACGGCGTGCACTAACTGTAATCCTGTTTCGCAGGATTTGCCCGAGGCAAATGGGCCGTTCAATGCTCTAAATCAAGTGATCGACCACAGAAAGGCGCCAGCTCCATCAAAGGAACTGGCGCTTTTTTATGAGGCGAGAGGTGCAATCAGTTGGATTGCGGCATCTCGCCGTTGGCCAGGCGCTTGTTGATGTCGGCGATCACCTCGGGCAAGTCGGTGATGGTGTCGATCATGTAGTGCGGTCGCGAGCCTTCGAACAGGGCATGAATGCGCTTGCGCTCGCTGGCCAGTTTGCCGCTGCTCAGCGCGCGATAGCCTTCGTAGTCCAGACCCAGCGCATTGCCGGAGCAGATCAACGCCACGGTCCACATGCCGGCGCGGCGACCTTCGAGAATGCCCGGCACCGTGTCATCGACCTTCACGCAGGCCGCGACGTCGTCGATGCCCAGCGCAATCACGTTGGCCAGGGCCTGAGCGGGCCATGGGCGACCGTTGGGCACTTCGTCGGTGGCGACCACATAATCGGCGACGTAACCGTTGGTGGCGGCCAGTTCCACCACTTTGTCCATGACTTGTTTCGGGTAGCCGGAGCAGGAGCCGATCTTGATCCCTTGTTGGCGCAGGTTGGCGATGGTGTCCAGGGCGCCCGGAATCAGCGCCGAATGTTCGGCGATTTTTTCGATCTGCAGCGGCATGAAGCGTTGGTAGATGGCGGTGACGTCATCGTCGGTCGGCGTGCGGCCGAACACCTGGCGATAACGCTCGGCAACTGACGGCTGATCGCACAGGGTGCGGATGTGATCCCACTTGCCCATGCCCATCGGCCCGCGAGCTTCTTCGATGGAAACCTGGACGTCGAACTCGGCGAAGGCTTCGACGAAAATCTGCGTCGGGGCGAAGGAGCCGAAATCGACCACAGTGCCGGCCCAGTCGAGGATGGCGGCTTGCAGTTTGGTTGGGTTGCTGTAGTTCATGTCTCAAATCCTGTCTTGGGGAATGGTGATCCAGATCGTGGTGGATCAGATGTCGATGACTTCCATCTCGCTCAGCACCTCGGCGACGGCCGCCACTGCTGCGTGCATTTCGGCCTGGTTGACGTGGCCGATGCAGCCGACGCGGAAGGTTTCGACCTGGGTCAGTTTGCCGGGGTAGAGGATGAAACCCTTGGCCTTGACCCGTTCGTAGAATTCCTTGAACTGATAGCGAGGGTCTTTCGGCGCGTGGAACGTGACGATGATCGGCGCCTGGATCGCGGCGGGCAGGAAGCTGCGCAGGCCCAGTTTGGCCATGTCATCGAGCAGCACCTGGCAGTTGTTGGCGTAGCGCTGATGCCGGGCCGGCAAACCACCTTCTTCGTTGTATTGCAGCAAGGCTTCGTGCAGCGCCGCGACCACGTGGGTTGGCGGGGTGAAGCGCCATTGACCGGTCTTGGCCATGTAGGTGTGCTGATCAAACAAGTCCATCGCCAGTGAGTGCGAGTTGCCGGCGGCCTTCGCCAGCGCTTCTTTGCGCGCGAAGACGAAACCCATGCCCGGCACGCCTTCCAGGCATTTACCCGAGGCGGCAATCAGAGCGTCGAACGGCACCTGTTGTGCGTTGATCGGCAGCGCGCCAAACGAGCTCATCGCGTCGATGATCAGGCGTTTGCCGTGCTGCTCGATGACGTGGGCGATTTCCGCCAGCGGGTTGAGGATGCCGGTGCTGGTTTCGCAGTGAATCAATGCGACGTGGGTGATGCTGGTGTCGCCCCGCAGCAAGCGGTCGACGTCGGCGGCGGTGGTCGGTTCGTCTTCGGCGGTTTCGAAGGTGCTGAACGAACGGCCCAGCACCTCGCAGATTTTCGCCAGGCGTTTGCCGTAGGCGCCGTTGATCAGCACCAGCACTTTACCGTCCCGAGGCACCAGCGTGCCGATTGCCGCTTCGACCGCGAACGTGCCACTGCCTTGCAGGGGCACGCAGTGATGGCTGTCGCCGCCGTTGATGATCGCCAGCAATTGCTCGCACAGGCTGGCGGTCAGCTGGTTGAAGCGGTCATCCCATGAACCCCAGTCGACCATCATCGCCTGACGGGTGCGCTGCGATGTGGTCAATGGGCCGGGGGTGAGCAGGGTGGGCTCGGCAGTACGCATTCTTGTGTCCTTGCAAAAGCTCAGTGGGATGAAACTACGGGGCATAAATTGCAATTCGGCGTCTCATCAATCAAATTGTTTATTGTTATGCCAGCCATCAGTGAGGGTTATTCATGAATCTGTTCCAGCTGCGCGCCTTCGACGCCGTGGCCCGCGAGGGCAGCTTCACTCGTGCCGCAGCGCGCCTGTTCATCAGCCAACCGGCGGTCACCGGGCACATCAAGGCGCTGGAGGAGCACTACCAGATCACCTTGTTGCGGCGCACCGCGCGGCGGGTCGAGCTGACGGAGGAGGGCACCAGACTCGCGGCGATCACCCGGGCAATGTTCGGCCTGGCCGAAGAAGCGCAGGCGATGCTGGAGGCCAATCGGCAGTTACTCACCGGGCGCCTGGAAGTGGCGGCGGACGGGCCACACATGGTCATGCCGATGCTCGCCAGCCTGCGCGCGCGTTATCCGGGGATCACCGTGAATTTGCGGTTGGGCAATGCTCAGGAAACCCTCGCGGCGCTGCTGTCGGAGCATGCGGATGTGGCGGTGCTGACCGAAGTCGAGCCGCGTAAGGGCTTGCACCTGCAAGGGTTGAGCGAGTCGAGGATTTGCGCGTTGGTGCCCGCCGGCCATCCGTGGGCGCAGAAGTCGCAAGGGCTGCCGCTCAAGGAGCTGGACCAGGTGATCATGGTGTTGCGCGAGCCGAGTTCGATTACCCGACGCACGTTCGACGAGGCGTGCGTTCAGGCCGGGGTCAATCCGCGGGTGTTGCTGGAGCTGGACAGTCGCGAGGCCGTGACCGAGGCGGTGGCCGCCGAGTTGGGCGTAGGCGTGGTGGCGTCGGTGGAAGTCAGCCACGACCCGCGGGTGGCGGCGGTGCCGATCATTGGCGAGGGGCTGGTCAATCGGCACATGATCGGTTGCATGGAACGGCGGCGGGATTTGCGCTTGATACAGGCGTTTTTTGGGTTGGCGCCTGTCTGATCGACCGCGAAGGGGCCCGGTAAAATCATGGCATGAGATCCGAGCGGTTGATCAGCCAATCGAGCAGCAGACGGGTATCGCGGCGTGGTTCGGGAGTGGGTCGGGAAGGCTGGAGGCGGCCTATGCCGGCACACAACACCGGCCGGTCCGGATCACTGTCGAGAAAACTGACCAACACTTCGGTGCCGGCCATGGGCAGCCTGGACGGATCGATCCGACCGTCCGGTGCTGCGAGGGCGACCGGTAGCCAGAGCCCAACGGACTCATCCGCCTCGAACCCCGGTTTCGGCCACAAGCAGACCTGTATTCGGCCTTGCTCATCGAGCGCCGCCGGTTGCCCGACGGGGCCCAGCACCCGGGCGGTCTGATAGCCCGGGATGCTCGGCCTGGCCTGTTTGAGCGCCGGCCTGAATACCGTTGACCAGGGAATGGCGGTGAAACGATTGCTGTAGCGCCGGGCCATGTCATGGCCGGGCTTGTCTTCGGTGAGAATCGACGGCTGCTGCCCCTGGTGCTGGATGTCGGTAAGCAGCCACTGATCGTTGAAACTCGAGAGCGGGTGCTGCGCCACTTGTACGATTCGTCCACTGCGCAACTCATTCTGGGTGCTTTGGCCGTGGATCTGCCGATGCTGGCAACGCAGGCGTTCCAGCAAGCGGCGGCCGAGCTGCTCGCGATGAAGCTGTTCAGGCGCAGGTCTTGCCGTAACCGGGCCTGTTATGGCGAGCGGGTGGTTGGCCGCGCCGTCGCCGATCACGTGCGCGCCGCGGTTTCTGGCATCCCATTGTGCCGGGGCGGGGGCCGGGTCATGGCGCTGGAACAGTTCGCTGATCGCCGGCAAGAGCGGGTCGTTGAACACGTCGGCATGGAACGGCATCAGCAGCGGCTCCTGCGGGAAACTCAGGCTGTCATCGGCCAGGACCAGCACGTGCCCGTCGTGCTGATGTTCGAAGTGGAAGTGGATGCCTTCTTCTTCACACAGCCGCTGCATGAAGGCCAGATCGCTCTCATCGTACTGAATGCAAAAGGGCCGCAGCGGGTAGCGGCCGCAGGTCAGGTCGAAGCGATAACTGTGCTCGGGCAGCTGATGCTTCTCCAGCAACTGACGCACGATCGCCGGCACGCTGAGACGATGAAATACCCGACGCGAACTGTGCAGCTGAAGTCGTTGGACATGAGGCGCCAGCACCAGCGAGTAGCCGACCCGATGCGGGCCGCGATGTTCGCGGCTGACGCTGTGGATCACGCCGTGAATGCCCTGGTCGGCCGACAGCCTCAGGAACGCCGGTTGTTGCAGCAACCGGTCCAGGTTCATCGCCGGTGCGAGGCCGATCACCTCGATGTCGAATCGATAGGGCTGGTTGAGGCCTTCGCGGCCATTGAACTGCAACACCTGCAAACTCAAACCGCCGTCGAGGAGTGTCAGGGTGTAGGGGCTTTCCTGGTCGTTGTGCATCGAACGCGCTTCTGCCTTGGAGAACGGGCGCAGAGGGTACGAAACCACAGCCCAGAAGCGTCACCGCAAATCGACTTTTCAGAATCGCCCTACAAGCACTGGTGAAGATGTCGACCGGTCATGGGCTGAAGATGTTGGAATTTTTGGTCGATTGGCATCTTTAGGCCGTATAAACTTGCGCTACGCGTCGGCCAATAGATGTCTCGGCGCCACAGATCAAGAGAGTGAGTAATGGGCGCACAGTGGAAGGTTAAACACAAAGAAGCGGCAGCCAACGCCAAGGGCAAGATCTTCGGCAAACTGGTGAAGGAAATCACCATTGCTGCGCGCAACGGTGCCGATACCGCCACCAACGCACACCTGCGTCTGGTGGTCGAACAGGCGAAAAAAGCCTCGATGCCCCGCGAAACCCTGGAACGCGCGATCAAGAAAGGCTCCGGCCAGCTCGGCGAAACCGTGCAATACCATCGCGTGACGTATGAAGGGTTCGCACCGCATCAGGTGCCGCTGATCGTTGAATGCGTGACTGACAACATCAACCGCACCGTCGCTGAAATCCGCGTCGCGTTCCGCAAGGGCCAGTTGGGCGCTTCCGGTTCGGTGGCCTGGGACTTCAACCACGTCGGCATGATCGAGGCGTCCCCGGACAGCCCTGACGCCGATCCGGAAATGGCCGCGATCGAAGCCGGCGCCCAGGATTTCGAGCCGGGCGAAGACGGCGCGACGCTGTTCCTGACCGACCCTGCGGACCTGGATGCGGTACAGAAAGCGCTGCCGGAGCAGGGTTTCACCGTGTTGTCGGCCAAGTTGGGTTACCAGCCGAAGAACCCGGTGAGCGGCCTGAGCGACGAGCAGATGGCAGAAGTCGAAGCGTTCCTCGAAGGCCTCGATAACCACGATGACGTGCAGGATATGTTTGTCGGGTTGGCGGGTTAAGCGGTTCTGACAGCTGTGATTTAACCTGTGGCGAGGGAGCTTGCTCCCGCTGGGTTGCGAAGCGACCCCAAAAGCGACGGCTGCTGCGCAACCGAACGGGAGCAAGCTCCCTCGCCACAGGTTCTATATTTGCCGCTAGTTGAACGCGGCCATCTCCCGCACCACCTCACTGAACCCCGGCCGCGCCAGCACATCCGGCTGACAGCAGCGCTGCTGTAAATCCTCTAGCGCGCCCCGCTGTTCAGCGCTCAACCCCGAGTCGATCCGCTCCAGCAATTCCCCCAGCAAAATCCCGAACGCCCGCACCTCGAGCCGTTGCAGCGCGCGGCTTTCAAGGCTGTCCGAGGTGGCATGGAAAGACGCCGCGCCAAAATCCCCCAACAGACAATCACCGTGCTCGTTCCACAGAATGTTGTGGCCATAGAGGTCGCCGTGGGTGATGCCTTGGCGGTGCAGGTGCTCGGCCACCGAGGCGATGCCACTGGCGATGCGCATGGCCACGCTGGCGCTGAACCGGGTGTCGTCGGCATAGATGTCGCGGGAGCACGACGCCAGGCTCGGCAGGCTGGCCAGGTTGCGGTAGCTCGGATCGATCAGTTGCATCACCAGCCCGGCTTGCGCCTGTGGATGCCCGACGATCCGCCCTTCGACCCGGATCAGGTTGGGGTGGATGCCGGCGGTGATGCAGGCGTTCATTTCGTGCAACGGTGAGCCGTCGCTGGTCATTTCGCCTTTGTAGAGTTTTACCGCGACCTGTTTTGTCTGCTCCCACAACGCCTGATGAATGACCCCTGACGCGCCTTCGCCGAGTTTCTGCTCCAGGCTCAACTCGGACCAGGGAATGCTCGTCGTGGCTTCAAGCGCCGCCGCATCGGCTTCGGTTTCCAGCGGGTTACCGGCGTACGCCAGCCAGGTCAGGGCCGGAAGGGTCAGCAGCCACTCGGGAAGCTCGGTGAGCTGATTGGCGGCAATGCGGATCAGCTCAAGTCGATGACACTGGCTCAGGCTCTCGGGCAAACGCTGTAACCGGTTGCCGGCGAGCATGAGTTTTTGCAGATGCGGGCGTTCGCCCAGTTCGGTGGGCAGATCGGTGATGCGGTTGTCGGTCAGGATCAGCCAGCGCAACAGTGGCGGCAGGGCGGCGGCCGGCACGTGTTCGATGGCGTTGGCCTTGAAACCGATCATCGTCAGCGCCGTACACTGGCCGAGGCAGGCGGGCAGTTCGGTGAACTGATTGTCCGAGCAGAACAGCACGCGCAAACGGGTCAGGCGGTGCAGATCGTCCGGCAGGCTGCGCAAGGCGTTGCCGCTGAGGTTGAGCACTTCCAGCGAGTCCGCCAGGTCGAAGATTTCCCGGGGGAATTCGGTCAGGCCACAGACCAGGTCCAGGCGGGTGATGCCCGACAGTTGGCCGGCGCGCAGTTGTGCGAGGGTGTGCATAGGCAGGTTCGCTATTGATCTGAAGGAGGGCGCGGGGGCCTGGAAATGGGCGACATGATAGCGGGAAAGTGGTGGTGGCTGTCAGGCGAGTTCCCTGACTTCCACCAACTGCCCCAACCGGCTGCGCGTACGCGCCAGGTCGATGGCATCGCCACCCAGGCTTTCGCGCAATGACTGGTAGCCGAGCAGAATCAAGTGTTTATCCTGGTCGTACAAGACGTCGATCAGGTTGATGAAGCGCTGCTGGGCGGCGATTGAACAGTCGGCGAGGCTGGGCAGTTTGTCGATGATCCAGCGGTCGAACCGCCGGCACAGTTCCAGGTAGTCCATGACGGCGGTGGGGTGTTCGCACAGGTCGGCGAAGGTGAAGCCGATGGTTCGCCCTTCGCAGTATCGGGCTTGTAGGTGTCGTGTCCCGACGGGCAGTCGAATGGCCGGTGCGTCGTGTTCGAGCAGGTGCAGCGCCTGACGCTGGGTCACCGTGGCCGGCCAGACGTACTGGCCCTGGGTGAACAGCTGCTGCGCATGGGTTCGCGCCTGACTGCGGTAATCATGGGGGCCGCCGACTTCCATCACCTGCATGCGCGTGTTGATCAGGTCGATCACCGGTTTGAAACGGGCGTGGTAGAGCGGGTTGGGCAGTAAACCTTCCGGCGGGTAGTTTGAGGTCACCAGCAGCAGAATCCCCCGGCGAAACAGCGCCTTGAACAGCCGGGTGATGAGCATCGCATCGCCGATGTCATGCACGTGGAATTCATCGAAACACAGCACCCGGCAGTCTTGCAGCAGTTCGTCGAGGGTGGTTTCCAGCGCATCGGGCTGATCGCGATGGCTGAACATGCCCTGGTGCAATTGCGCAAAAAACTCATGGAAGTGCAGGCGCTGTTTTGCCGTGACGGGGATGGCCTGGAAAAAACCGTCGAGCAGCCAGCTCTTGCCGCGCCCGACCGCACCATGGAGGTAAAGCCCGGGGAGTGGCGCCGATGACCTCGGCAGCGCCGACGCGTGCTGCGCCATGCAGTCGATCACGCGCAACTGGCTGTGGCTGAGGGTGTAGCCCTGAACATGGGCCTTGTGACGGAAGTAGTCGTGGATCACCCGGCTTTGCGCGCTGCCACTGGTTGGCGCCGCGAATGCCTTGCCGAAAAAACGGCGTAGCGCGGGCCAGCGTGATGTGAGTCGCGGACGGTTGGGTGGTTGAACGGCCACTGTGATGTTACCCCCGTAGTCTTCAGGCCGGCTCCTCCTGAGCCGCGGCGGCGTAGTTTAACCAAGTGGGTAATTTCCCTTCCACTGCTGCCGACGAAGCTTTTGTGGTGAGAGGGTTTTTGTGGCGAGGGAGCAAGCTCCCTCGCCACAAAAGCCCTCTCACCACAGGCGATCTTTTGATCTTCGAGGTTAGCGCTCGATACTGCGATTCCACCGGTCATTCCACGCCGGGCGCTGTTCGTTGACCTGATCCCAATCGATGGCAATCGCCGTTTCCAGATAGTGCTTCATCGCCTCGACCTGACCGCGGGTCTTGTCGGTGGTCGGTGTATTCGGGTTGGACGGAATCTGATCGCCATCTTCAAGAGCGGCGGCCTGTGCTTCAGGTGTCAGCAAGAAGGCTGCGAGTTTCTGCGCCAGTTCCGGCTGGGTGTTGTTGGCAATGGCGCATTCGGCCACGTTGAGCACCACCGAACCTTCCTTCGGCTGCGCATATTCCACCGGCATGCCCTTGAGTTTCAGCGCGGTGACCTGGGTCGGGGTCAACGGGAACAGCGCCGCTTCGTCGGTCTGGAGCATTTCCGAGATTTTCGCCGAGCTCGGAATGTACTCCAGCACGTTGCGCCCGACGGTGTTCGGCCAGGCCTTGAACCCCGGTTCGACGTTGGTTTCACTGCCGCCCTGAATCCGGTTGAACATCAGGAAACCGTGCAGGCCGAAGGTCGAGGAGGCCATCGACTGGAACACCAGTTTGTCCTTGAACCGCGGGTCGGCCATGTCCATCCAGGAGGTCGGCGCGTTCCAGCCTTTTTCCTTGAACAGCCGGGTGTTGTACGCCAACCCGGTAACGCCGAGGCTGACTGCCACCGCTTGATCCTTGATGCGGCCCTTGGCCGGAATCTGCGCCAGCGTCGGGCTGTCTTCGAGTTTGTCGCACAAGCCCATGGCAATGGCGCGGTACATGATGCCGTCGTCGAGGAACATCACGTGCAATTGCGGGTTGCCTTTGCTGGCCTGGACCTTGGCCAGAATATCGGCCGAGGTTCCCGGCACGATCACCACTTTGACGTGATTGGCTTTCTCGAAAGCCGGCAGCACCTTGTCGGCGTAGAGCCGCTCCATGGTCCCGCCGTTCATACCCAGGTAAAGCGTCGGTTCGGCGTGGGCCTGAGTGACCGTGAGCAGGGCGCTCATGCAGGACAAACCGAGCAGTGCAGTGCGTTTGAGGTTATTCATTGGCGCGACCTTCCTCTATCAAGCTACGGAGATGGAGTGAAACCGGGTGATGGAAAACGCATCCAGCGGCGTCTTTGACGCGCCGCTACAGATGATCTCGGTGAGCGCCTGGCCCACCGCAGGCCCGATCTGAAAGCCCGCGCCGGCAAAGCCGAACGCGTGCAACAGACCGGGTTGCGTGCTGCTGTGGCCGATCACCGGTTGACGATCGGGTAAATAACCTTCGGTGCCGCTCCAGGTGCGAATCGCCTGGGCGCCTTCAAGAAACGGGTAGAGCTCGACGGCCTGACGCAGGATCTCGATCACCGCGCTCTGACCAGGCCGGGCGCGGGCGCCATCAAGGGCAAAGCCCTGGCCGCCGCCCAACACACAATTGCCCCGCGCGACCTGACGGGCGTAGATGCCGCCGCCCTCGACACCGGTGCTGGCATTCATCACCAGTGGCAATGGTTCGGTGACCAGCATCGCCGGGTGCCCGGCGTGCATCGGCACCGCTTCGCCGAATTGCGCGGCAAGGTTACCGGCCCAGGCGCCGGCGCAGTTGAGCAGCCAGGGTGCGTGCAGCTCGAGGCCGGATTGAGTGCTGACACGAAAGCGCTGACCATCGTGTTCCACCGCCGTGACTGCGCATTGCTCATGCACCTGCGCGCCGTGCCGACGTGCCGCTTGGGCAAACGCTGGAGACACCAGGCGCGGGTTGGCGTGGCCATCGTCCGGGCACAACGAAGCACCGACTGCGACGTCTCCGACCCACGGAAAACGCGCACGCAACTCATCGCGATCAAACAGCTGCAAATCAAGGCCGAACCCCTGGCTGCTGGCGGCGTAGTCCTGCAAGGCGTGCAGATCGTTGAGGCAGCGGGCGAGTTTCAAGTGGCCGCTGCGCTGGTACTCGCCGTCGATGCCGATCAATTGCGGCAGCTGTCCCCAGATTTCGTGGGCCCGTTGCGACAACGGCAATTGCGACAGCGGCCGGCCCTGACGACGCACGCCGCCATAGTTCACGCCGCTGGAATGCGAGCCGCAAAAGTCCCGTTCCAGCAGCGCCACACGTCGGCCGGCCTTGCTCAGAAACAGGGCGGCGGAAGCCCCGACAATGCCACCGCCAATGATGACTGCCTCGACTTCGATCATGGCTCGACCTCCAGACCGAACGGCAAGGGTTTGATCGGTGCCTGAGCCCGCAACCGACCGATGTCGGCTACCGAACGCTGGCTTTCGCAGGCAATGATTTCCGCCGCGGCGGCCCCGCACATCCGACCCTGACAGCGACCCATACCGACCCGGCAATGGGCCTTGACCCGGTTGATCTCCCAGTGACCTTCGCGCACCACCTGGCGGATGTCGCCGGCGCGTACTTCTTCGCAGCGACAGATCATCAGGTCATCCGCAGCGTCGGCGGCCCAGCTTTCGGGAAAGGCAAAGGCACGCTCAAGACCCTGGCGGAATTTGCCGATTTCTTTCAGCGACTGTTCCAGCTGGGTGGCACGTTGCGGCGGGAGCAGGTGACCGAGGTCTTCGAGCAGCGCCAAGGCTGTCCGTTCACCGGCCATTTCCGCCGCGTCGGCGCCCATGATGCCGGCACCGTCACCGGCCAGGTAGACCTCGGCGACACTGCTGCGCCCGGCACTGTCACGCTGTGGCAGCCAGGCGCGGTTGAGCGGGTTCCAGGTGAATTCGCAGCCCAGCAGGTCGGCGAGTTGGGTTTCGCTGCGCAGGCCATGGGCGAAGGCTACGGCGTCGCAATCGATTTGATGTTGGCCTTTTGCGTTGCGCCAGTTCAGCGATTGCACACGCCGTTGGCCATCGATGTCTGACAGGCTGGCGCCCTGATGCACCGGGATGCCGTGGGCGGTCAGCCAGGTGCGGTAATAGAGGCCTTTGGCGAGGGTGAGCGGTTGCGACAACAGACCGGGCAGGGCGTGGGCCTGAGCGCTGAACGGCGAACTGTCGAGCACCGCGACTACGTTCGCGCCGGCCTTGGCGTATTGATAGGCCACCAGGTACAGCAACGGTCCGCTGCCGGCGAACACCACGCGTTCACCAATGGCACAGCCCTGAAACTTCAAGGCGATCTGCGCCGCGCCGAGGCTGTACACCCCTGGCAACGTCCAGCCCGGCACCGGCAGAATCCGGTCGGTGGCGCCCGTGGCGACAATCACCCGGGAGAACGCCACACGTATGGCACGGCCATCGTGCAAGGTGTCGAGTGCGTTGGCCTCGGCGTTCCATACCAGCGTGTCGGGGCGGTAATCGAGTTGTTCGCGCAGTGCGTCGATGGTTTGATGCAGCGCGTTGGCCTTGGGGGCTTCGAAGCCGTACAACTTGACGGGCGAGCGCTTGAAGTTGGCCGGTTGTCGCCGATAAATCTGCCCGCCAGCGCGTGCGGCTTCATCCAGCAGAACCGGGCGCACGCCATGCGCCACCAACGTCTGTGCCGCACGAATCCCGGCGGGGCCGGCGCCGATGATCACTACAGCGTTCATACCGAGCGCCCCGGTTCGCGGCTGATGTGCTGTCCGGCTTCAAGCAGGGTCGAACAGGCCCGCACCCGGCGGCCATCGCCCAGGCGTACCCAGCAGTCCTGGCAGGCGCCCATCAGGCAGAAGCCGGCGCGGGGTTCGGCGCTGAAGTCGCTGCCGCGCAGGTGTTCGCTGCAGGTCAGCACGGCGGTCAGCAGGGTGTCGCCGAGCAAGCCACTGGCAGGCACGCCGTCGAGGGTAAAGTCCAGGGCCGGGCGGTCGCCTTCGGCCAGTCGTTTCAGCAGAGCCATGGCGCCCTCATTGTTTACCCACCAGAACCCGATCCAGGCCGTAGACCCGATCGAGCAGAATCATCGTCAGCGCGGTCAGCGCGATCACCAGGGCCGACACCGCCGCCATCATCGGATCGATGGATTCGGTGGCGTACACGTACATGCGCACCGGCAAGGTTTGCGTGGCCGGCGAGGTGACGAAGATCGACAACGTGACCTCGTCAAAACTGTTGATGAACGCCAGGAGCCAGCCACCGGCGACCCCCGGCAGAATCATCGGCAAGGTGATTTGCCGGAACAGCGTGAAGCGTCCGGCACCCAAGGATTGCGCGGCGTGTTCGGCGCTGCGGTCCAGGCCGATGGCCGACGCCAATACCAGTCGCAACACATACGGCGTGATTACCAGCACATGCGCGAAGATCAGCCAGGCGAAGCTGCCGTTGACGCCCATCAGCGCGAACAGGCGCAGCAACGCCACCCCCAGCACCAGGTGCGGAATGATGATCGGCGACAGGAACAGGGCGTTGAAAAAGTCCCGTCCGGGGAACTCGAAGCGGGTGATCGCCAGCGCCGCCGGCACCGCAATCAGCGTCGCCAGACTGGCCGCGCTGAAGGCCAGGATCAGGCTGTTGTAGAACGCATCGACAAAGTCCGCGCGTTCGAACACGGCGCGGAACCAGCGCAGGGAGAAATCCGTGGTCGGCAGGCTCAGGGTGTTTTCCGGGGTGAAGGCGACGAGGCACACCACCACCAGCGGCGCGAGCATGAACAGCACCACCAGGGCATGGAACAGCAGGGCGAAAGGACCGTTTCTGGACATGACGAATTATCCCAATGACTTCTTGTAGCGGCCTTCGATCATCCGGTTCCACGACAGCATGATCAGCAGGTTGAGCAACAGCAGGGCCACGGCAATCGCGGCGCCCATCGGCCAGTTCAGCTCCGACAGGTACTGGTCGTAGATCAGCGTGGCGACCATCTTCAGCCGGCGTCCGCCCAGCAGGCCGGGAATGGCGAAGGAACTGGCCGCGAGGCCGAACACGATCAAGGTGCCGGAGAGCACGCCGGGCATGACCTGCGGCAACACCACTTTGCGTATCACCGTGAAGTGGCTGGCGCCCAGTGACAGCGCAGCCTGCTCGGCGGCCGGGTCGAGTTTTTGCAGCGAGGTCCAGACCGGAATGATCATGAACGGCAGCATCACGTGGACCAGCGCGATCACCACTGCGAACGGCGTGTAGAGCAGCTTCATCGGCGAGCCACCGAAGGCTTGCAAGGTCTGGTTGACCAGCCCGTCGGCGCCCAGCAACAGGCTCCAGCCGAACGCCCGCACCACCACCGAAATCAGCAGCGGCGTGAGGATCAGAATCAGGAAAATCGAACGCCACGGTGCGCCCATGCGACTGAGGATGTAGGCCTCGGGCACGCCGATCAGCACGCAGAGCAGGGTGGTCAGGGCGCTGATCCACATCGTGCGCAGAAAGATCTCGTAGAAGTACGGATCGCCCAGCAGGCTGCTGTAGTGGGCGAAGGTGTAGGCGTCGCTGTTGATCCCCGCGCTGTAGTCGAAGACGTTCAACGACAACACCAGCGTCAGCAGCAGCGGGATTGCCAGCAGGCCGACGTACAACGCCAGGGCCGGCGCCGACAACACATACCCTTGGCGTCCCTGGCGGATGGCGGCGAGCGTATTCATGCCGACACCTCGTCGACACTCAGCACCCGCAGCAGTGCCGCGTCCCAGTCGAGGCCGACCGCCGTGCCTTCGGCCAGTGGCGCCGAGCCGTCGTTGCGACGCACCACGCAGAGTTCGCCCAGGGTTGTCGTTACGCCGTACAACCACTGGCTGCCGAGGAAGAAGCGGCTGGCGATCTTGCCTTGCAGACGACCATGGCCTTTTTCCCGCAGATCGATTTTTTCCGGGCGCAGGCTTAACGACAGTTCGCCGTTGCCGGTGTTGCACACCTGAACCACACCGGCGCCATCTCGCTCACCGGGCAGCAGATTGGCTTTGCCGACGAACCCGGAAATGAACTCGGTGCGCGGGTGTTCGTAGAGGGTGTAAGGGGCGTCGATCTGGGTGATGCGCCCGGCCTGCATCACCACCACCCGATCGCTGATCGACAGCGCTTCGGACTGGTCGTGGGTGACCATCAGCGTGGTGATCCCGACTTCGCGCTGGATGCGGCGGATTTCGAACTGCATCTCTTCGCGCAAATTGGCGTCGAGGTTGGACAGCGGTTCGTCGAGCAGCAACACCGGCGGCTCGATCACCAACGCCCGGGCCAGTGCAACACGCTGGCGCTGGCCGCCGGAAAGCTCTCGCGGGTAACGCTCGGCGTGCTGGTGCAGGCGAACCAGTTTCAGCACCCGGTCCACCCGTTGCTGCAACTCACTGCTGGGCACTTTGCGCATGTGCAGGCCGAAGGCGACGTTGTCTTGCACGGTCATGTGCGGGAACAGTGCGTAACTCTGGAACACCACGCCCAGGCCTCGGCTGGCGGGTTTGGCGTGGGTGATGTCGCGACCGTCCAGCACAATCCGCCCGCTGCTGACTTCGACGAAGCCGGCGATCATTTGCAGGGTGGTGGTTTTGCCGCAGCCGGAGGGGCCGAGCAGTGAGACGAACTCGCCTTTTTCCACCGACAGGTTGGTGGCGACGACTGCGTCGATCTCGCCATATCGTTTGCCGAGGTTTTCAAGCTGCACAAAGGCCATGACTGCGCTCCACCTGAGATTGTTATGCGTCGCCAACGGCGCGCTTTTTTGTATGGGCAGATACGAAAAGATGTTGCGGGGGGTGTTGGCGCTCGACATGTGTCGGCTGCCGTTGTTGTTCGAATCGCCCCTGTATGGACGCAGAGTAGGACGAAGAATAGGATGGGCTCAATAACCTATTTCACTGAAGCGATGACTATTTTCAGTTTTATTCAGTGAGTAAATTTATTAATGAGAAATCAAATGTCAGATTCCACTGATCGGAATGAAAACAAAAATGAAGTCGGTGTCGGTGCGGTCTCAAGACTGTTTGCGGTGCTGCGCAGCCTGGGTGACACCGTCGAGGGCGGCGAGCGCGTGACGCAACTGGCGCAGCGCATCGGTTTGTCGCAACCGACTACCCACCGCTTGCTGCGCAGCCTGATGGACGAGGGCATGGTCGAACAGGACGCCCGCAGCAAGCGCTATCGCCTGAGCCTGGAGTTTTTTGCCTTGGCGGCCCGCGCCGGCAATACCAACAACCTGCGCGAACTGGCGCGGCCGGCATTGCTGCGGTTATCGGCATCGTTGGGTGATTCGCTGTTTTTACTGGCGCGCAGCGGCTTTGATGCGATTTGTCTGGACCGCAGTGAAGGGCCGTTTCCGATCCGCACATTTACCGGTGACATCGGCGGGCGGGTGGCACTCGGCGTGGGTCAGGGCAGCCTGGCGATTCTGGCATTCCTGCCGCAAGAGGAACGCGACACGGTGATTCACTACAACTTGCCGCGGCTCAAGGATTTTCACCTGTATGACGAAGTGTTCCTGCGCTCGGAGGTCGAGAATGTGCGCGCGCTCGGGTACGCCGGGCGCAACACCGGCGTGTTGCAAGGCATGGCCGGCGTAGCGGTGCCGATCCTCGATCGCGACGGCCGGGCGGTGGCGGCGTTGAGCGTGGCCACGATCAGTGATCGCCTGGGGCCGGATCGTTTGCCGACCGTGGTGGAAATGCTCAAGCGCGAAGCGGCGTTGATCGGGCCGCGGATCAATCCGTTCGACCCGCTGTTGCGCAGGCCTTCGCAGGTGTTTGGGCAGGGGTGACCACAACCCGGATCAGAACTTCAGTGTCTGCTTGAGCATCTGCGCCGCCGGTGTGTCACTCGGGCTGACCATCGCGTAGTTGTACCCGGCATCCGACCAATACTCGGCCTGCAGTTCGCCGTCGCTGCGGCTGCCGCGGGGCAGGAGGAAGTTTTTCGGCCCCGGTGGCCGGACGTAGAAGCTGACTTTGTGGCCGCCCTGATCTTCGTAGACCACCATCGCCGCCGGCCCTTGTTCGGTACTGAGCAAACGGCCGCTGACCGGTTTGTAGCCAGCCCCCGCCAGGTTCGGCAGACGATGGGCCTGGCTGAAATAGCGGTCCAGCCAACCCTGCATGTCGCCATCGTCGCTGACTTGGTAATCCGCCGGCAGGATGCCTTGCTGGGCAATCAGTCGGTAGGCCTGCATCGCATCGGCCATCGGCAGTGGGGGGCTGACCAGAGTCATCTCCCGCGCGTGCCAACCGCCCAATCCGCCGACGCTGACCGCAATCAACAACACCGCGGCACTGGCCAGATGACGGCGCGACTGGCGTTTGAGGCGCTGGCGAATCAGCGCCGGGTCAAGTTGCGGGTTGGCCGGTTGCTGCAAGGCGCCGCTCAGGGCCGCGCGCAATTGCTGGGCGTCCTGCTGCCAGGCGCGCACTTGCGCGGCCACCTCGGCATTGCTGGCCAGATAAGTGTCCACCTGATGTCGGTCGGCATCGCTGAGTTGGTGATCGACGTAGGCGTGCAGGTCACGCTCGCTGGGCGGCATGCTGATCATTTGAGTCTCCGCAGGGAAGGGCGGGTGATTTCGCCGTCGCTGAGCTGGCGCAAGGCCTGGCGCGCGCGGGACAGGCGCGACATTACGGTGCCGGTGGGGACGTCGAGAATCTCGGCGACCTCCTTGTAACTCAAGCCTTCCACCGACACCCAGAGCAGCAGCGCGCGCTGTTCGGTGCTGAGCTGATCGAAGGCTTGCAGGGTCGATTGGGCGATTACCGTGCGTTCTACCGAAGGCTGCGCATCGTCGCGCCCAGTAAAGAATTCGAGCATCCGCGCATACCGCCGGGATCGGCGGTGGGCGTCGAGAAACTGCCGATAAAGAATCGAAAACAGCCAGGCCCGCAGGTCGCCCTCCGGACGTTTGGCGCTCCAATTCGACAGCGCTCGTTCCAGGCTTGCCTGCACCAGATCGTCGGCACTGCTGGGGTTGCGCGTCAGCGACACGGCGAAGCGCTGCAGCCTGGGAATGATTTCACGCAATTGTCCGTCGATGTTGTTCATGGAAAAGGCGTGTTCTCTGGCTGTGATGAATGGCACTGACAAGAAGGACGCCGGCCACCGTGGTTTATTCCTTCGTCGGGGAAAACTATTACTTATTTGTGTAGGAGATTTCTGAGGGGTTTGTAATCCATGTAATGGCATCGAACTTCGCGGCTCAACCCATGCAGCAAGCTCAGGCAGTCAGCCCAGCCTCTCATCAGGCTGCGCAGAACCACCCGTGCTTGAACGTAAATATTGAGCCTGAAGAGAATTTTTTTTATGCAAGAGTGCAAAATTTCCCTTGAGTCGGCATCGATTTGTTCGCTGCTTCCGGACAACAACACCGATGACATGTGGCCGCGGTTCGGTCGTGGGCCGACGGTTGAGCCTGAGTATCTTCTGATCCATCACGCCATCGAGGCGCAAGCTGCCACCAGACCTCAGGGCATTGCCGCCCATTGTGAGGGCGAAACCATCACCTATGGTGAACTGAACCGGCAGGCCAACCGACTGGCCACGCTGTTGCGTCAGCAGGGCGTCGCCCCGGGCGATCACGTGGCCTTGTTTGTGGAGCGTTCGATCCCGATGCTGGCGGGAATGTTGGCCGCATTGAAAGTGGGTGCTGCCTACATCCCTCAGCACGTAGGGATTACTCCCACCGCGCAATTGCGTCACATCATGGACGTGGCCTCGACGCGGGTGGTGCTGACACTGTCGAGCCTCGAGTCGCGAATTCCCCTGACGTCGCAGCAACACTGCATTTGCCTCGATGAGTTCATGGCGGTTGCGTCAACACCCGCTGATGACCTGAATGTGGCCTGTTCGCTGTCATCGACCCCGGATCGATTGTGCTTCGTGCTGTTTACCTCCGGCACCACCGGCCTGCCCAATGGGGTTCGGGTGACCCACCGCAATGTGTGCAATATTTTGCTGACAGCCCCTGGCAATCTCGGCATGCGGCCTGGGCTCAAGGTCGGACAGATACTTAACATCGCCTTTGACATGGCGGCCTGGGAAATACTCGGGTGTCTGGCTCATGGTGCGACCTTGATGATCCGTGGCAAGGACATCGCCCAGACGGCCGAACAATGCGATGTGCTGATCGCTACGCCTTCGATACTCGGCACACTCGATCCATTGCGGTGTCAGCAAGTCAAGGTTGTGGCCCTTGCCGGGGAGCCATGCCCGCAGCCCCTGGCTGATCGCTGGTCCTCGTTCTGCACTTTTTACAATGCCTGCGGCCCGACCGAAACCACGATCGTCAACACCATGCAGCATTACAGGGGCGCAGGTGCATTGACGATCGGCAAACCCACGCCCAACAACACGGTGTACGTGCTGGATGAGGCGGGCCAGCTCTGTCAGGCGGGTGAGCAAGGTGAGATGTGGGCTGGCGGCGACTGTGTGACCGCCGGTTATTTGAGTAACCCGACGCTGACCGCCGAACGCTATCGACCCGATCCGTTTCTGGGGCAGGGCCGGATGATGTTTCGCACACGTGATCTGGGGCGCTGGACAGCGAACGGCGAACTTGAACACCTGGGACGTGTCGATGATCAGGTCAAGATCAGAGGGTTTCGGGTGGAGCTCGACTCTGTTTCTGCAGCTCTGGAGTCATCTGATCGCTGCGAGCGGGCGGTCACGTTGAAACTCGACAGTCGCCATCTGGTGGCCTTCGTCTATCCCGTTACCACGGACATCGATGATGCAAGACGGCGCTGTGAAGAGCGGCTTGCCTATTATTGCGTCCCTTCGCTGATCCTCGCCGTGGAGCACATTCCGCTGACCTCACGCGGCAAGGTCGACAAACGCTTGCTGCTGGAGTGGGCGATGACGCACCAGGCTGACGCGACGACCCGGCAAGGGGTGAGCGCATGAAGGGGGGGAATCCGGATACCGCACTGCCGGTCAAGCGCGTGCTGTGGCGGCGATTGGGGACGTTGCCGATATTTTCGCATTACAACCGCCTGTTAGCCCTGGTGCTTGCACTCAATATCGCGGCACTGGCGCATGGGTTGACCGCCGGGCAGTGGTGGACATCCACGGGGATAGTCCTTGAGGCGCTGTCGGGATTGGTGGTGGCGAATCTGTCGCTGGCGATTTTGATTCGCCAGCAGTACATCATCAATCTGCTGTTCTGGCTGGCAACCCGGGCGCCCACTTCCTGGCCGCTTGCGATACGCCGATCACTGGCCAAGGTTTACCACTTCGGCGGCTTGCACAGTGGCGGGGCGCTGGCGGCGATTGGCTGGTTCGCGGTGTTGATCGGCTCCCTGGCCTGGCATTGGACTGAAAGCTTGGGCGGCGTTTCTCTGGCGCTGCTCGGGGTGAGCACCGGGTTGCTGGGGATCTTGCTGCTGGTGGCCGTCATGGCTCACCCTCGGATTCGCGGGCGTTTTCACAACGGCTTCGAGCGCATGCACCGCTTTGGTGGATGGACCGCACTCGCCCTGTTCTGGGTATGGAGCGTTCTGTTTACCCGGGACCAGAACCCGCAGGCCTCCGTGAGCGAGGCGCTGTCGACGTCGGTGGCATTCTGGATGCTGATTGTGTTGACGTTCAGCATCGCCTTGCCATGGTTTCGTCTGCGCAAAGTGCCGGTGCAACTGATCAGGCCTTCTTCTCATGCGGTAATAGCCCGTTTTGGCCATGTCACGCCGTTTGCCGGCTCCTCCAACGCCATCAGTCTCAACCCGCTGATGGAGTGGCATTCCTTTGCCAATATTCCCGCACCGGGTGAAGCGGGCTTTCGCCTGATCATTTCCCGGGCAGGTGATTGGACCGGCGAGTTCATCGAACAAATGCCGTCTCATGTCTGGGTCAAAGGCATTACCACCGCCGGCGTGGCGCACATTGAAACCCTGTTCAAATCGGTGGTGTACATCGCCACGGGCAGTGGCATCGGCCCGGTGTTGCCCCATTTGCTGGCCAGACAGGTGCCGATACATCTGGTCTGGTCGACCCGCAGCCCGCGAAAAACCTACGGTGACGAACTGGTGGAAGAGATCCTGCGGGCCAATCCTGATGCCTTGATCTGGGACACCGATGTGCTCGGCAAGCCAGACCTTGTGCAACTGGCTTATGACGCGGTTCGCTCGTTCGGTGCCGAGGCGGTGATCTGCATTTCGAACCAGACGCTCACCCAGCGAGTGGTTGAGGAAATGGAAGGGCGGGGCATTCCGGCGTATGGCGCAATCTGGGATTCCTGAAGTGTGCCAAGAGCGTTTTTTCATTCAAACATTTCACATCTATTTAATGAGATCACCATGCACACATTGATCGAGCGTCATGATCGAGTCGTATTGATTCGTCTTAATCGCCCGCAGGCCAGGAATGCTTTGAGTTCGGCCCTGATGCGCGAACTACTGGACACGTTGCAACGGTTGGACCGTGACCCCGGAGTCGGCTGTTTCGTGATCACCGGGACAGCGGATTTTTTTGCGGCGGGTGCCGACATCAAGGAGATGTACGGAAAATCTTATCTGGACATGGTCCATGAGGATTATTTCGCCGATTGGGAAGCCTTTGCCGCGTTGCGTACGCCCAAGCTGGCCGCTGTTGCCGGTTATGCATACGGTGGCGGCTGTGAGTTGGCCATGATGTGCGATCTGATCTTTGCTGCGGATAACGCTCGTTTTGGCCAACCGGAAATCAGGTTGGGGGTGATGCCTGGAATGGGCGGGACCCAACGTCTCACGCGCCTGATAGGCAAGTCGAAGGCCATGGACATGATTTTGACCGGACGCTCGATGTCGGCCGAAGAGGCCGAGCGGGCAGGGTTGGTGTCGCGGGTAATCGTTGCCAGCGATCTGCTGGAGCAATCCTTGGCCGCAGCGCAGATCATTGCCGGTTTCGCCAAAACCGCCACACTCGCTGCGTGCGAGTCAGTGGACCGGGCGCTGGAGTCAGGGCTGCGTGAGGGCCTTCTTTTCGAGCGAAGAGTGTTTCATGGTTTGTTTGCCACGGAGGGGCAACAGGAAGGTATGCAGGCTTTTTTGCAGAAGCGTGAGCCGAGTTTTAACCCGGTTTGACCAACCTTGAGGATTCGTCGCTAGCGGTGCTTTGAAAGAAACTACAGTTCAGGGGGAATAATCCTACGTGACGTTCGTCTCATAGCTCTTTTCCCCTGTGGCCCACGGCCCCGGAGACTTTCATGGTTGATCGCTCATCTACAACAGGGCCGTCTCGGCCGCCCCTGAGCACCGCGAGCCTGACGTTGCGCCTGACCGGCATCGCCGTGGTGGTCGCCGCGCTGGCCGGGGCTTTTGCCTACGTCAACGGCACACTCGACCCACAGCGCCTGACGCCGAAAGCGTTGATCAATGTGCTGGAGAAAAACAACGGCGTGCACCCGGGGTTTCGTCGTAACCACGCCAAAGGGGTGTGCGTGATCGGGCATTTCGAGAGCAGCGGCCTGGTGCGCGAGTATTCCAGCGCCCAAGTGTTCAATGAAGCGCGGACCCCGGTGGTCGGGCGTTTCGCACTGCCTGCCGGCAACCCTTACGCGCCGGACAACAGCGTGCCGATCCGCAGCCTGGCGTTGCGCTTTACCCAGGCCAACGGTCAGCAGTGGCGCACCGGGATGAACAGCATGCCGGTGTTCCCGGTGGGCACGCCCGAGGCGTTCTATCAGCTGCAACAGGCGCAGTCACCGGACCCGGCCACCGGCAAACCGAATCCTGCGGCGGTGCCGGCGTTCTTCGGTTCTCACCCGGAAGCCGCGCCGTTTCTTGCCTGGATCAAGACCGCCAAACCTTCTGCCAGTTATGCGACCGAGACGTATAACAGCGTCAATGCGTTTTACCTGGTGAACGCAGCGGGGCAGCGGCAAGCGGTGCGTTGGAGCATGACCCCGGTTGCTCAGGACGCGGCGGGCGCGACGGCACCGGAGGGCGCTGACTTTCTGGAGAAAGATCTGGCTCAGCGCTTGTCCGCCGGACCGCTGCGTTGGCAGTTGAACATCACCCTGGCGAACCCCGGGGACCCGGTCAACGATGCGAGCAAGACCTGGTCCGGCGACCGAAAAGTGCTGAACGCCGGCACGCTGGTGCTTGAAAGTACCCAGCCACAACTCAATGGCGAGTGCCGCGACATCAACTACGACCCGCTGGTATTGCCCAGCGGTATCGAAGGTTCCGACGACCCGTTGCTCGCCGCTCGTTCAGCGGGCTATGCCAATTCCTATCTGCGTCGCACCAGCGAAGTGAATCAGTTGCCCAACGCCAAGCAGGAGGCTCATCAATGAGCGCTCAACCGAACCATTTCGCTCCCCTGGCGCGGCTGCTGCATTGGCTGATGGCGCTGATGATCATCGCGATGCTGTTCATCGGCGCCGGCATGGTGGCCTCGGTGTCCGAGCGTCACGAGTGGCTGATCCACCTGCACAAACCGTTGGGCATCGCCATTCTGCTGTTGGTGGTCGTGCGTCTGGCCGTGCGTTTTTCGACCCGGCAACCACCGCTGCCGGCGAACCTGCCGGGTTGGCAAGTGCTCGCGGCGAAGGCCTCGCATGTCTTGCTGTACGCCTTGATGCTGATTTTGCCGCTGCTTGGCTGGGCGATGATTTCGGCGGCTGGCGATCCGGTGATGCTCAGCAGCTCGTTGCAACTGCCGTCGATCCTGCCGGCGAATGCGCAGGTGTTTGCATTCCTGCGCAAGGCACATAGGTATCTGGCGTATCTACTGTTCCTGACCGTGCTGCTGCACCTGGCGGCGGCGTTGTTTCACGGTTGGGTGCGCCGCGATGAGGTGCTGGACAGCATGTTGCGGGGCAGGGACCGTGGATGAGTCGGGGGACTGCCGATAACTGTGGCGAGGGGGCTTGCCCCCGTTGGGCTGCAACGCAGCCCCAAATGCGGTTGGTCAGACGCTTCTGCGTCTGATCGATTTACGACTGCTGCGCAGCCGAGCGGGAGCAAGCTCCCTCGCCACAGGTGTTGGGTGTTTTGGCGGCGAGCGTCAGCCACCAATAGATCAACGCTACGGCGTTGATGCCCGCACCCAGCCAGCACACCGCGATCCAGCCGCCCCAGGCATACATCGCCGTCGAACCGATCGAGCCCAAGGCGCTGCCGATCGAATAGAACAGCATGTAGCCGGCGGTGAGTCGGCTTTGCGCTTCGGGGCGCACGCTGTAGATCATGCTCTGGCTGGTGACATGGACGGCCTGCAAACCCAGATCCAGCGTAATCACCCCGAGCAGCAGCGCCCACAGCGAGGATTGAGTGAGGGCGATGGGCAGCCATGAGGCGAGCATCAGCAACAGCGACAGTCCGCTGGTCCATTGACCCAGGCCACGATCGGCCAGATGCCCGGCGCGAGCCGCGGCCAGTGCGCCGGCAGCCCCAGCCAGCCCGAACAGCCCGATTTCGGTGTGGGACAGTGAAAGCGGCGGGGCGCTCAACGGCAATACCAAAGGGGTCCACAGCACCATGGCACTGGCGAACGTCAGCAGGGCAAGGATGGCCCGTTGACGCAACACCGGTTCTTCCTTGAACAACGTGAAGACTGAGCCGATCAGCGCGCCGTAAGCGCTATTCGGTCGCGCGTCTTCGTGCCTGGGCAGCACACGAAACAACAGCAGCGCCATCACCAGGGTCAACCCGGCGGACAACAGATAAATCGAACGCCAACCAGCCAGGTCGGCCATGCCGCCGGCTACCGTTCGTGCCAATAGAATGCCGACGACAATGCCGCTGGTGATCACGCCTACCACACGTCCACGTTGCGCCGGGATGGCCAGCGTCGCGGCGTAGGCCACCAGGACTTGCGTCACGACCGCCAGTAGCCCGGTCAGCGCCATGCCGAGCAACAGCCAGGTGCTGCTCGGCGCTAACGCGATCATCAACAAGGCCAGTGCCGACAGCAGGGTTTGCAAGACGATCAATCGGCGACGGTTGAGCAGATCTCCCAGAGGGACCAGCAACAACAGGCCCACGCCATAACCGATCTGAGTGAGGGTGATGACGATACCGATGGTTGCCGGGTGCATGGCGAAGGCTTCGGCCATGGCATCGAGCAATGGTTGTGCGTAATACACATTGCCGACGGCCAGGCCGCAGGCGACGGCAAACAGCAGCACCACGGCGCCGCTTAACGGGTGGTCAGGTTTCATCACAGGCTTCCTTGTGTGGTTTCAATATAAAACCAGTTGTACGGTAAGGAGTCTGGTTTTATATTGCAACCATATTGGTTGCCGGCGGACGCGGTCATGGTTAAACGTACAAGCATGGAAGGCGCCGAATGCCCGGTCGCCCGTTCACTGGATGCGATTGGGGATTGGTGGTCGCTATTGATCGTGCGCGATGCGTTCGATGGCCTGCGACGCTTCGGTGAGTTCCAGCGCAATCTGGGCATGGCCAAGAACATTCTTTCAGCACGCCTGCGCACATTAGTGGCCCACGGGATTTTCGATCTGGTGCCGGCGTCGGATGGCAGCGCGTATCAGGAATATGTGCTGACGGAGAAGGGCCAAGGCTTGTTCCCGTTAATCATCGGGTTGCGGCAGTGGGGCGAGGCGTTTTTCTATGAGGTGGGGGAGGCGCATTCGCGGGTTGTCGATCGTGAGAACGGTCGACCGGTGCGGCCGCTGGAATTGCGCGCCGAGGATGGGCGGTTGTTGGGGCCCCAGGATTGTGTGCGGGTTCCGGTTGAGTAAAAGATCAAAAGATCAAAAGATCGCAGCCTGCGGCAGCTCCTACACTGCGATCTTTTGATCTCAAATAATCAACGCAGCGCATCGACCATGTCGGCAATGGTCGTCAGCACATCCTTACCCAACTGCTTCGAACGCTTGCCAGACCAGCCAGTCAGCGCATTCGGCGCGTCGTTGTTGTCCTTGAAGGGCATTTCAATGGTAAAGGACAGGCAATCGAACTTCTGACCGACGCTGTTGCAGGCCAGGGTCATGTTGGCTTTGCCCGGTTCGTCGCGGGTGTAGCCGTGTTTGGTCTGGAAGTCCTTGGTCAGGTGCTTCAGATGGCTGCGGAAGCGCTCTTCGAGTTTTTCGATCCGTGGCGTATAGCCGGGGTTGCCTTCGCAACCGGCGGTGAACACGTAGGGAATTTCTTCATCGCCATGGATGTCGAGGAACAGGTCGACGCCATATTTTTCCATTTGCTGCTGAACGAACAGCACTTCCGGGCTGATTTCCGGGCTGGCGTTCTGCCAGGCGCGGTTCAGGTCCTGGCCCATGGCGTTGGTGCGCAAATGACCGTGGAAGGCACCGTCCGGGTTCATGTTCGGCACCAGGTACAGGTCGGCGCTGGCCAGGAGTTTTTTCAGTACCGGGTCGTCATGTTTTTCCAGACGCTCGATCACGCCCTCCATGAACCATTCGGCCATGTGTTCGCCGGGGTGTTGCTGGGCGATGATCCAGACCTTGCGCTGACCTTCGGCACCAGTCCCTTTGCGCAACAGCTGGATATCGCGACCTTCAACGCTCTTGCCGGTGGCCAGCAGTTCGGTGCCGGCCTTGGTCAGTGCCTCTTCGATCAGCCAGTCGTGACGGCCACGGCTGTAAGGTTCGAAATAGGCGAACCAGGCATGGGTGGCGGTGGCTTCAAGGCTGAAACGCAGGCAGTCGCCTTCGAAGATGGTCGGCACCCGGAACCAGTTGACGTGGTCGTAGGACGCCACCGTCTGATAACCATCCCAGGCCTTGTTGTATGAGGATTTGCTGGCGTTGTTCAGACGAAACCAATGCTCCTGGCCCACGTGCAGGCCGCTGGCCTTGAAGTGGAACCACTGGAAATGCTGGCTGCGGGTATCTGGCCTGATGGCCAGCAACGCTTGCAGAGGATTGCTGATGTCCAGAACATCAATGTTGCCGCTGTCGAAGTTAGCGCTGATGTCGAAAGAAGATTTAGCCCCGGCCATAATCAATTCCTGAATACGATTTTTATGGCTGCTACTTTACACGCAAGAGGGGGAGAAACCGGGGGGAAATTACGGGGGTGAAAAAGGGGGGCGTCCTCCTTGACGCCGATGCAGCTTAGAGACTGCGCAATTGATTCTCAAGTGCTATTTTTCGTTAGTTTGGCCCAGTGCTGCCGGGCTTCTCTTGCCAGTAGATATTCTTTTGATATCATCCACGCCAATCGAATTTTGCAGCACCTACAGACTTCGTTAGCCTGAAGCCAAAGCCAGATGAACTGGCAAAAAAAAGACCCGGCAAAAAGCCGGGTCAAAAACCGTGATTAGCCTGATGAGGAGATAGTCCAGGAGTCCGACCTAAGGTCTCTTGGTCTATCGACTGATCTCGCGATCAGTTGGTGCAATAATAATCATTATCATTTGCAAGTCAAATGTTTTTATCTGCGCGATTGGAAAATTTTTCCTGTCCTCCTCCAATGCGCTCCCGCCTCAATTGTTCTGATTGCCCTCCAGGGCCCGGTCGACCATCGCCTTGGCCATGTCGATCATGTGCACCGTCGAAAACGCCAGATCCCGGCTTGCGCCCTGCAGCTGGTTGGCTGACTCGTGCGCAGTGGCAACGGCGCACCGCAGCAGATCCGAAGCATGGACCAGCGCCTCTTCGCTGCTGATGTTACGGTTCACATCAAAGAAACGTTCTTCGCTGGCCACGTCCGACACAGCTGGTTTCAAGTAATAGTCCAGTGCCCGCTGCGCCGCGGCAGAGCCTTTTGGCGAGGTGAGGCTGGTGTCGATTTGCATATCGGGCAAGGTATTGCTGGGGATAGTCATGACGATGGCGAGCTCCGTGAGAGATTCAAATCCGTGAGCCCAGCTTAGTACGTACTGTATTTGTGTCTTCAGTTTTAATACTACAATTTGTGTTTTGTTGGTCGGAGTACCCCACGTATCGTGCCGCACATGGATAAATGGATTGAATTGGTCAAGGCCAAAATGAGTGAACTCAAAGTCACTCAAGAAATACTCGCCGAGCGCATCGGGATGTCCCAGGGTGGCGTCGGCCACTGGCTCAATAAACGTCGTCAGCCCGGAATCGGAGAGATGAATCGTGTCTTGCGGGCGCTCGGCATGGACTATCTGGAAGTGGCGATGGTGATCAGGGAGCCGCTGCCCTCAGAGGATGAGGAGATCTGTCTGACGCAAAAGTACAACCCGTACTTTCGTTACCCGGTCAGTGATTGGCGGGAAACCGGGGAGGTGCGCGACGGAGAGCTATCGACCTACGGCAACTCGCTGGCTGTCAGCAAGCCACGTTTCGAACTGTCCGATTACCACGCACAGGGCGCGGCGTTCTGGCTGGTGGTGGTCGGCGATGCGATGACGGCACCCACAGGTGCGAGCATTGCCGAGGGCATGCTGATTCTGGTCGACCCGGCTATCGTGCCGGAGCCTGGCAAACTGGTGATCGCTCAATGGCCCGGCAGTGCCGAGGCAGTTTTTCGCAAGCTGATCGAAGAGGGCGGGCAGCGTTATCTGGTCCCGCTCAATCCGACGTATCCGAAAGCCCTTTACACCGAGGAATGCCGAATCATCGGCGTGGTGGTTCAGGCGACTGCCAAATTCTAATCGGATCGGTCCTCGCAACGCGTAGGACCGATCTTCATTTCACGCTTGTTCCAACTCCACCAATGCACTGCCTTCGCTGACCATTTCGCCTTCCTGGCAATACAACGCCTTGATTACCCCGGTGTGGGGCGCGCGAATGCTGTGCTCCATCTTCATCGCTTCCAGCACCACCAGTTGTGCCCCGGCTTCGACCGTTTGCCCGGCCTCCACCAACACCCGCACGATGCTGCCGTTCATGGGCGCGGTGAGCCCGCCCTGATGGCTGTGACTGGCTTCGACGGCGCCGATCGGGTCATACGACTCGATGCGGCGTAGCTCGCCGTCCCACTGCAGATACAGCGCATCGCCACGACGGATGGCCCGGTGCTGGCGGCGCAAACCGTTGTGTTCGATCAGCAGGTATTCACCTTGAAGCCGTGCGGTCTGCGCGTCGGCATCGCCCAGGGTCAGCGCCCGGTCTTGCCCTTCGCAACTCAAGTGCAGGGTGATTTCTGTCGGCAACCCGGCACGGAAACCATTGTTGAAGGCCCACGGCGAACTCGGATCATCGGCGCGCAAAACAGCCGGCTGACTTTGCGCAAACGCCTGGGCCGCCGCTTGCCAGAACTCATCACTGAGCGGTGAAGGTGCTGGCAGCAGTTGCTCCTGGTAACGCGGAATGAACCCGGTATCCAGTTCGGCGGCGGCAAACGCCGGGTGGCCGATGATCCGGTGCAGGAAGCTGATATTGGTCTTCAGCCCACCAATGGCAAACTCCTCGAGCATGCTCAGCAACCGCAGCCGCGCCTGTTCACGGTCTTCGCCCCAGGCAATCAGCTTGCCGAGCATCGGGTCGTAGAACGGCGATACCTCGTCGCCTTCTTCGACGCCACTGTCCACGCGACGCCCCGGCCCTTCGGCGGATTCGCGGTACAACGCCAGACGCCCGGTGGCCGGCAGAAAATCGTTGCCCGGGTCTTCGGCATACAACCGTACTTCGATCGCATGGCCGATCAGAGGCACCTGATCTTGCGTCATCGGCAGCGCTTCGCCGCAAGCTACGCGAATCTGCCAGGCCACCAGATCGAGGCCGGTGATCGCTTCGGTCACCGGGTGTTCGACTTGCAGGCGCGTGTTCATCTCCATGAAGAAGAACTCACCGCGCGCATCCAGCAAAAACTCCACGGTGCCGGCGCCGACATAGCCGATCGCTTGAGCCGAACGCACGGCGGCTTCGCCCATGGCGCGACGCAATTGCGGGGTCAGGCCTGGAGCGGGTGCTTCTTCGACGACTTTCTGATGCCGACGCTGAATCGAGCAGTCACGTTCGTTGAGGTACAGACAGTTGCCATGCTGGTCGGCGAACACCTGGATTTCCACGTGACGTGGCTTGAGCAGGTATTTCTCGACCAACATCCGTGAATCGCCGAACGACGATTGCGCTTCACGCTGCGCCGAGGCCAGGGCTTCGGCCAGTTGGCTGACGTCCTCGACCACTTTCATGCCTTTACCGCCGCCGCCCGCCGTGGCCTTGAGCAACACCGGATAACCGATGCGTTCGCAGGCATCGCGGAAGGTGTCGAGGTCTTGGGCTTCGCCGTGATAGCCGGGCACCAGCGGCACACCGGCGGTTTCCATCAAGGCTTTGGCCGCAGACTTGCTGCCCATGGCGTCGATGGCCGAGGCGGGCGGGCCGAGGAAAATCAGGCCAGCCGCCTCGATCGCCCGGGCGAACCCGGCGTTTTCCGAGAGAAAACCATAACCGGGATGAATCGCCTGAGCACCGCTGGCTTTCGCGGCGGCGATCAGTTTGTCGATTTGCAGGTAACTGTCGGCGGCTTTGCTGCCGCCCAGGTCTACGCGGATATCCGCTTCGCGGCTGTGCCGGGCGTCACGGTCGGTGGCGCTGTGCACGGCCACAGTGGTCAGGCCCAGAGCCTTGGCGGTGCGCATCACCCGGCAGGCGATTTCGCCACGGTTGGCCACTAGCAGGGTGGTGAGAACAGGTGCGCTCATCAACGCGGCTCCTTGAGGGTGGTTTCGGCTTGCCAGGTGGGCGAACGTTTTTGCAGGAAGGCGCGCAGGCCTTCCTGGCCTTCCGGGCTGACGCGAATTCGGGCGATGGCATTCTCGGTGTAGCGGCGCAGCGCCGGAGTCAGCGCGCCGTTGCCGACTTCACGCAGTAGATCCTTGCTGGCGCGCATGGCTGCCGGGCTGTTGAGCAATAGATTGTCGATCCACTGATCGACTTTCTGCTCCAGCTCAGCCATCGGATAGCTCTCCGACAACAGGCCGATTTCCCTTGCCCGTTGCCCGCCGAAACGTTCGGCAGTCAAGGCATAACGCCGCGCCGCGCGCTCGCCGATGGCTTGCACCACGAACGGGCTGATGACTGCCGGCGCCAGGCCGATGCGCACTTCCGACAGGCAGAATTGCGCGTCGTCGGCGCCAATCGCCATGTCGCAGCAACTGATCAGGCCCAGCGCGCCGCCAAACGCCGCGCCCTGCACCACGGCCAGCGTCGGGACTTTCAGTTTTGCGAGGTTGTACATCAACTCCGCCAGTTCCCGGGCGTCATCAAGGTTGGTGTGGTAATCGAGTTCGGCCGATTGCTGCATCCAGGCCAGATCGGCACCGGCGCTGAAATGCTTGCCGCGCCCACGGATCAGCAGAAAACGCAGGCTGGCATCGCCCGACACTTTGTCCAGCGCAAGAATCAGTTCGCGGATCATTTCGGCGTTGAACGCGTTGTTCTTTTCTTCCCGGCTGAGCCACAGGGTGGCGAAACCACGCGGATCGGTCTGCAGCTCGAGGGTGTTGAAGTCGCTCATGGTTTTCTCCAGATCACATCCGGAACACGCCGAAGCGGCTCGGTTCGATGGGTGCGTTCAGCGACGCCGACAAGGCCAGGGCCAACACGTCGCGGGTCTGGGCCGGGTCGATGACGCCGTCGTCCCACAGCCGGGCGCTGGAGTAGTAGGGGTGACCCTGTTCTTCGTACTGATCGAGGATCGGTTGCTTGATCTCGGCTTCCTGCTCGGCGCTGAAACGATGCCCGCTGCGCTCGGTTTGCTCCCGCTTGACCTGCACCAGCACGCCCGCCGCCTGTTCGGCGCCCATCACGCCGATCCGCGCGTTCGGCCACATCCACAGGAAGCGTGGATCGTAGGCGCGCCCGCACATGCCGTAGTTACCGGCGCCGAAACTGCCGCCGATGATCACGGTGAATTTCGGCACCTTGGCACAAGCCACGGCGGTCACCAATTTCGCGCCGTGCTTGGCGATGCCGCCGGCCTCGTATTTCTGGCCGACCATGAAACCGGTGATGTTTTGCAGGAACAGCAATGGAATGCCGCGCTGGCAGGCCAGTTCGATGAAGTGCGCGCCTTTCTGCGCAGCCTCGGCGAAGAGGATGCCGTTGTTGGCGAGGATCGCGATCGGGTAGCCATGCAGGTGGGCGAAACCGCACACCAACGTCGTCCCGAACAGTGCCTTGAACTCATCGAACACCGAGCCGTCCACCAGTCGCGCGATCACTTCACGCACGTCGAACGGTTGCTTGGCGTCGGCCGAGACCACACCGTACAACTCGTCGCTGCTATACAGCGGCGCGATCGGTGTGCGTTGCTGCAGTTCACCGAGCTTGCGCCAGTTGAGGTTGGCGATGCTGCGTCGAGCCAATGCCAGAGCATGTTCATCGCTTTCAGCGTAGTGGTCGGCGACCCCGGAAATCTTGCAGTGCACATCGGCCCCGCCGAGGTCTTCGGCGCTGACCACTTCACCGGTCGCGGCTTTCACCAGCGGTGGGCCGGCGAGGAAAATCGTGGCCTGCTGACGAACCATGATCGCTTCGTCGGCCATCGCCGGTACGTAAGCGCCCCCGGCGGTGCAAGAGCCCATGACCACTGCAATTTGCGGAATGCCCATGGCGCTCATGTTGGCCTGGTTGAAGAAAATCCGCCCGAAGTGCTCACGGTCCGGGAACACTTCATCCTGGCGCGGCAGATTGGCGCCGCCGGAGTCCACCAGATAAATGCATGGCAGGCGATTCTGCTGGGCGATGGTTTGTGCGCGCAGGTGTTTTTTCACGGTCAGCGGGTAATACGAGCCGCCTTTCACGGTGGCATCGTTGGCGACGATCATGCATTCGACGCCTTCCACCCGGCCGATCCCGGCAATCACGCCAGCGGCAGGAACGTCTTCGCCGTACACCGCGTAGGCCGCCAGTTGGCTGATCTCGAGAAATGGCGAACCCGGATCGAGCAGGCGATTGATCCGCTCGCGGGGCAGCAATTTGCCCCGTGAAGTGTGGCGTTCTTGCGCCTTCGGGCCACCACCTTGCTGCACTTGCGCGAGCAGGGTGTGCAGGGCGTCGACCTGTTTGAGCATCGCCGCGCTGTTGGCGGCGAACTCCGCCGAACGGGGGTTGAGCTGGGTATGCAGGATAGCCATGGACAGCTCCGTTTAGCGGGTTTCGTTGAACAGTTCGCGACCGATCAGCATGCGACGGATCTCACTGGTGCCGGCGCCGATTTCATACAGCTTGGCGTCACGCAGCAAACGACCGGCCGGGAATTCGTTGATGTAGCCGTTGCCGCCGAGAATCTGGATCGCGTCGAGGGCCATTTGTGTGGCGCGCTCGGCACTGTAGAGGATCACCCCTGCGGCGTCCTTGCGGGTGGTTTCGCCACGCTCGCAGGCTTGGGCCACCGCATACAGGTAAGCGCGGCTGGCGTTGAGTTGGGTGTACATGTCGGCGACTTTGCCCTGGATCAGCTGGAATTCGCCGATGCTCTGGCCGAACTGTTTGCGGTCGTGGATGTACGGCACGATCAGGTCCATGCAGGCCTGCATGATCCCGGTCGGGCCACCGGAAAGCACCACGCGTTCGTAGTCGAGGCCGCTCATCAGCACTTTCACGCCGCCGTTGAGTGCGCCGAGGATGTTCTCTTCCGGCACTTCGACGTCATCGAAGAACAGCTCGCAGGTGTTCGAACCGCGCATGCCGAGCTTGTCGAATTTGCTGCTGCGGCTGAAGCCTTTCCAGTCCCGCTCGACGATAAACGCGGTGATGCCGTGCGGGCCTTTTTCCAGGTCGGTCTTGGCGTAGATCACATAAGTGTTGGCGTCCGGACCGTTGGTGATCCAGGTCTTGCTGCCGTTGAGTACGTAGTGATCGCCGCGTTTGTCGGCGCGCAGCTTCATCGAGACCACGTCGGAACCAGCGTTCGGTTCGCTCATGGCCAGGGCACCGATGTGTTCGCCGCTGATCAGTTTCGGCAGGTATTTGCTTTTCTGTTCGTGAGTGCCGTTGCGGTTGATCTGGTTGACGCAGAGGTTGGAGTGCGCGCCGTAGGACAGGGCGACCGACGCCGAACCACGGCTGATTTCTTCCATGGCGACCACGTGCGCCAGATAACCCAGGCCGGCGCCGCCGTACTCTTCCGGCACGGTGATGCCCAGCAGGCCCATGTCGCCGAATTTACGCCACAGGTCGGCCGGGAACAGGTTGTCGATGTCGATCTGAGCGGCGCGCGGGGCGATCTCTTTGGCGACGAAGGACTGAACCTGATCGCGCAGCATGTCGATGGTTTCACCGAGGGCAAAGTTCAGGGATGGGTAGCTCATGGGGCACCTTTTGGCTTTTTTGTAGGGTGGGGAGGGCAGTGATTCGGCTCTCACCTTTACGTTAACGTAAGCCTGTGACGAATGGCTGTCAATCACCCTTTACGTTAACGTCAACTTGAGCGAGAGTAGAGCCAGTTCTGAAAGACTGTGGCGAGGGGGCTTGCCCCCGTTCGAGTGCGCAGCGCTCGCAGATCTTGGGTCCGCTGCGCGGCCCAACGGGGGCAAGCCCCCTCGCCACACAAGCCGGCTCCTACAGGTCGCCGGTACAGCCCATTAATAAAGACAATAGGGGTCGTCATGGATCAACCCAGTGCAAACCCGCAGCGCAGCTATACCCGTGGTTCCCAGGACAAAGCCTTGCTGGCGATGACCATCGGCCAGGCGTTTGATAACACCGTCACGCAATACCCGAACGGTGAGGCGCTGGTCGTGCGCCATCAACAGCTGCGTTACACCTGGCAGCAGCTGTCGGATGCTGTTGATCTGCACGCCAGAGCATTCCTGGCGCTGGGTTTGCAAACCGGTGACCGGCTCGGCATCTGGGCTCCGAACTGTGCCCAGTGGTGCATCAGTCAGTTCGCCAGTGCGAAAATCGGCGTGATCCTGGTCAACATCAACCCGGCTTACCGCAGTTCCGAACTCGAATACGTGTTGAAGCAATCCGGTTGTCAATGGCTGGTCTGTGCCGGGGCCTTCAAGACCTCCGACTATCACGGCATGCTGCAAGGGTTGGTGCCGGAATTGGCGGAACAATCCATCGGCCGCTTGCAGAGCGAACGCCTGCCGGAGTTGCGCGGGGTCATCAGTCTGGATGCGCAACCACCCTCGGGTTTCCTGCCGTGGTCGCAATTGGCCGATCTGGCGGCCAGCGTGTCGGTCAAGCAGTTGCACGAACGTCAGGACAGCCTGCATTTCGATCAGGCGGTGAACATCCAGTACACCTCCGGCACCACCGGTTTCCCCAAGGGCGCGACCCTCAGCCACTACAACATTCTCAACAACGGTTACATGGTCGGTGAAAGCCTCGGCCTGACTGCCCGTGATCGGCTGGTGATTCCGGTGCCGCTGTATCACTGCTTCGGCATGGTCATGGGCAACCTCGGCTGCGTCACCCACGGCAGCACCATGATTTACCCCAACGATGCCTTCGATCCGCTGCTGACCCTGACTACCGTCGCCGAAGAAAAAGCCACTGCGCTCTATGGCGTGCCGACCATGTTCATCGCCATGCTCGATCAGCCCAAGCGCGCCGAATTTGATTTGTCGAGCCTGCGCACCGGGATCATGGCCGGGGCGACGTGTCCGATCGAAGTGATGCGTCGGGTTATCAGCGAAATGCACATGAGCGAAGTGCAGATTGCCTACGGCATGACGGAAACCAGTCCCGTGTCTTTGCAGACCGGTCCGTCAGACGACCTGGAGTTGCGCGTCACCACGGTCGGCCGCACCCAGCCGCAACTGGAAAGCAAGATCATCGACGAGGCGGGCAATCCGGTGCCACGCGGCACCATTGGCGAGCTGTGCACTCGGGGTTACAGCGTGATGCTCGGCTACTGGAATAACCCACAAGGCACCGCCGAGGCTATCGATGAAGCAGGCTGGATGCACACCGGCGACCTGGCGAGCATGAACGACGAGGGTTATGTGTGCATCGCTGGGCGTAACAAGGACATGATCATTCGCGGCGGTGAGAATATTTACCCAAGGGAGCTGGAAGAGTTCTTCTTCACCCACCCGGCGGTGGCGGATGTGCAGGTGATCGGGATTCCGTGCTCGCGCTATGGCGAAGAGATTGTTGCCTGGATCAAATTCCACCCGGGCCACAGCGCCACCGAGCAGGAACTGCAAGCCTGGTGCAAGGAGCGCATTGCGCACTTCAAGACACCGCGTTACTTCAAGTTCGTCGAGGAGTTTCCAATGACCGTGACCGGCAAGATCCAGAAGTTCCGGATGCGTGAGATCAGCATTGAGGAGCTCAAAGCGATGCGTTGAAGATCAAAAGATCGCAGCCTTCGGCAGTTCCTACATGGTTTGGGTATGGCCGTAGGAGCTGCCGAAGGCTGCGATTTTTTGAGAAAAAAGAGGAATGCCGGGAAGCACAAAGGGGAGCCGAAGCTCCCCTTTAATTTTGTCGTTACGTGCTCTTTTTTTATTATTGAGGGGCGGTCTGTTGTTGTTTTTGGCAACCGTGGCCCTTTACCGCTGTTTTTGTCGATCCCCATCCGGGATCAAGAGCAAACGTATTTTTTTGAGCGCTGATCTACTTTTTCGCCAAGCGATCCAACCAGTTCGGGAGCTACCTGAAGGTAGTTTTATTGTTCTCTGCCCGGTTGCGGGTTACTCCGAAAAGCACCCTGAAAAGCACACCTTCTCCAAAAAAATCTGTTAGCTGCGTCTCTGCCGTGTTGTTCTTGTTATGTCAGAGTCGTTACGTCTTATTTTTATTGGTTTGCAGCTTTTTATTCTTGTTATGCCATAGAGATAGCAGAAGCCGTGCCAACTTTAAAAAGTCCTTTAAAATCAATGGTTTGGTTTTTTGTTGGATTTTTCATCCGTGCCAAAGCTGACAATTTGTTTCCGTGTTACTCGTTTCCGCCCCACGTTCCAGAACACGCGGTAACACCCGGACACATCCACGTTGTCACTGGGCGCTGCGGACCTTGGCCACGCGAGAACCGGTAGGGCGTCCCAGTACCGCGCAAATCTGCTGACCGGCGCGAATCAAGGCGTCCAGGTCGATGCCGGTCTCAATGCCCAGGCCGTTGAGCAGGTAAACCACGTCTTCGGTCGCGACGTTACCGCTGGCGCCCTTGGCGTACGGGCAGCCGCCGAGGCCGGCGATGGAGCTGTCGAACACCGCAATGCCTTCCAGCAAGCTGGCGTAGATATTGGCCATGGCCTGGCCATAGGTGTCGTGGAAGTGCCCGGCCAGTTTTTCCCGTGGCACGTCGGCCGAAACCACTTCAAACATCTTGCGGGTCGCGCCAGCGGTGCCGGTGCCGATGGTGTCTCCCAGCGAAACCTCGTAGCAGCCCATGGCATAGAGCTCGCGAGCGACCCGGGCGACTTGTGCAGGCTTGACATCACCCTCGTAAGGGCAGCCCAGCACACAGGACACGTAACCGCGCACGCTGACACCGTGTTGTTTGGCCGCGTCCATGATCGGCACGAAACGCTCCAGGCTTTCGCTGATCGAGCAATTGATATTGCGCTGGGAGAACGCTTCGGACGCTGCGGCGAACACGGCGACTTCCTTGACCCCGGCGGCGAGGGCATCTTCAAAGCCCCGCAGGTTGGGGGCGAGGGCGCCATAGGTCACCCCTGGTTTGCGCTGGATCAGCGCGAAGACCTCGGCGGAACCGGCCATTTGCGGCACCCATTTGGGCGAGACGAAACTGCCGACTTCTATATAGCCGAGGCCAGCGGCGGTGAGCGCATCGACCAATTGCACCTTATCCGCAACGCTGATGGGTTGGGCTTCGTTTTGCAGACCGTCGCGGGGTCCGACTTCGACCAGGCGTACGTGGGTGGGGAGGGACATGGGAATCGACCTGTTGAGATTGTATGAATGTTCACAGCTCCTACACGAGCTGCTGGCTCTTGATCGTTTGTTCCAGCGCCTGGGTGCAGCGCTCTTCGGCCGTGTCGAGTTCCAGCTTCATCTGTTCGATGTCCAGCAGTTGCTGCTCGAGTTGTTCCCGACGTTCGGCAATTTTCGCCAGCATGCTGTGCAATTGCTTGGTGTTACCGCTGGAGGGGTCGTAGAGCTCGATCAGCTCGCGGCATTCGGCCAGGGAAAAACCAATGCGCTTGCCCCGCAGGATCAGCTTCAGGCTGACCTTGTCACGGGGCGAATAAATGCGTTCCTGACCGCGACGCTCGGGGCTGAGCAGGCCTTGCTCTTCATAGAAGCGAATGGCCCGGGTGGTGATGTCGAGCTCGCGGGCGAGGTCGGAAATGCTATAGGTCTGGCTGCTCATGGAAGCGCTCGAAAAAGGTCATGGCGCTAAGCTAATGTCAGGTTGACGTTTACGTCAAGTGGCGAAAAGATCGCAGCCTGCGGCAACGCCCACAGACGCGTAGGAGCTGCCGCAGGCTGCGATCTTTTGATCTTTCCTCAAACCACCTGTTTATCCAGCTTCTTCTCATGCGCCGTGACCTGCTGGCACAACTCGATCATCTGCTCGCGCATCCAGCGGTTGGCCGGGTCCTGGTCGGTGCTTTCGTGCCAGTAGAGGTGGGTTTCCACCGGCGGAACATCGTTGACCGGCAGGTTTACCGAGTACAAGTCATGGCGACGGGCGAAGCGTTCCGGCACGGTCATGACCATGTCGGTCTGCTGCAATACTTGTGACGCCATCAGGTAATGCTGAGAGCGCAGGGCGATCTTGCGCTGGATGCCCATTTTGCCCAGGGCCAGGTCGACATAGCCCAGGCCGCTGCGGCGGCTGGAAATATGGATGTGGGTCAGGGACAGGTAATCGTCGAGGGTGAATTTTTCTTTGCCCGCCAGCGGATGGCCCTTGCGCATGGCACACACATAACGGTCTTCCATCAACTTGACGTGGCGCACCTGCGGGTCGGTGTTGAGCGGCGCATCCACTGCGAAATCCAGACGCCCGGCCGCCAGTTCCTTGGTGGTCTCGCGGCGTTTGGACAGGAAACTTTCGATGATCACCGTCGGCGCCAGGCGTCGCAGGCGCTGGAACAACGGCGGCAGGATCACCGCTTCGGTGAGGTCGGTCATGCTGATGCGGTAGGTCTTGACCGCCTGCAACGGGTTGAAGATGCGGCTTTCCTGCACCGAAACCCGCAGCAGGGAGAGGGCGTTACGCACGGGGCCGATGATGTTCTGCGCCATCGGCGTCGGCACCATGCCCTGGGCGGTGCGCACGAAAAGCGGGTCGTTGAAGGTTTCGCGCAGGCGGGCCAGAGCGTTTGACACCGCCGGTTGCGTAATGCCGACAATCTGCCCGGCGCGGGTCAGGTTGGCTTCGGTGTAGATCGCGTCGAAGACGATGAAAAGGTTGAGGTCGACCTTGCTCAGATTCATTACGCGGCTCTCTTGTTGTAGGGGCGGTTTTGGCCTTGGCAATCAGCCGATCATATATCGGTGATGAATGTTAATACACGCCGAGAATAGGTTAGGTAAATTTTCGTAGCTGTTCTAGCATCGATTGCATGACCTGAACAACTCCTCTGAACCCCAGATAAAAAGGTAGAGCTGCCATGGATTTCGCTTATTCGCCCAAGGTCCAGGAACTGCGTGAGCGCGTGACTGCGTTCATGGACACCTACGTTTACCCCGCCGAAGCGGTGTTCGAACGCCAGGTCGCCGAGGGCGATCGCTGGCAGCCGACGGCAATCATGGAAGAACTCAAACTCAAGGCCAAGGCTGAAGGCCTGTGGAATTTGTTTCTGCCTGAGTCCGAACTGGGTGCCGGCCTGACCAACCTCGAATACGCGCCATTGGCGGAAATCATGGGCCGCTCGTTGCTGGGCCCTGAGCCGTTCAACTGCTCGGCGCCCGACACCGGCAACATGGAAGTGCTGGTGCGTTACGCCAACGAAGAGCAGAAGCAGCGCTGGCTCGAACCACTGTTGCGCGGCGAGATCCGCTCGGCGTTCGCCATGACCGAACCTGACGTGGCCTCGTCCGACGCCACCAACATGGCCGCCCGTGCGGTGCGTGACGGCGATGAGTGGGTGATCAATGGCAAGAAATGGTGGACTTCAGGGGCCTGCGATCCGCGCTGCAAGATCCTGATCTTCATGGGCCTGAGCAATCCGGATGCCCCGCGCCATGCGCAGCACTCAATGATTCTGGTGCCGGTGGATACGCCCGGCGTGAAGATTGTGCGTCCGCTACCAGTGTTCGGTTATGACGACGCGCCTCACGGACACGCCGAAGTGCTGTTCGAAAATGTCCGGGTGCCGTACGAAAACGTCCTGTTGGGCGAAGGGCGCGGCTTCGAAATCGCCCAAGGTCGCCTCGGCCCGGGCCGGATTCACCACTGCATGCGTTCAATCGGCATGGCTGAACGTGCGCTGGAGCTGATGTGCAAACGGGCGGTCAACCGCACCGCGTTTGGCAAACCCCTGGCGCGTCTGGGCGGTAACGTCGACAAGATCGCCGACTCGCGGATGGAGATCGACATGGCGCGACTGCTGACGTTGAAAGCGGCGTACATGATGGACACCGTCGGCAACAAAGTAGCGAAGAGCGAGATCGCGCAGATCAAAGTCGTCGCGCCGAACGTGGCGTTGCGGGTGATCGACCGGGCGATCCAGATTCATGGCGGGGCAGGGGTGTCCAACGATTTCCCGCTGGCCTACATGTATGCCATGCAACGCACCCTGCGCCTGGCCGACGGCCCGGACGAAGTGCACCGCGCGGCGATCGGCAAGTTCGAGATTGGCAAGTATGTGCCTAAGGAAATGATGCGTAGCGGGAACTGAGACCTGTGGCGAGGGAGCTTGCTCCCGCTGGGTCGCGAAGCGGCCCCAACTCAGGCAGCACGGTTGGTTCAGATGCACCGGGCTGTCTGGTTTCGCGGCTGCTTTTCAGCCGAGCGGGAGCAAGCTCCCTCGCCACAATAAGCCCCCAAGCCCTCAAGCCACATTGTTCGGTGTTCACTTCAATACACCCAAACCTCAACCCGCCGATTTTTGATCCGCCCCTCATCCCCGCTGTTGGTAGCCACCGGCATTTCGGCGCCGAAACCGCGAATCTCGCGAAACACCACGCCGCTTTTCACCAGTTCTCGCCGCACCGCCATGGCCCGCAGTTTCGACAGCAGGTCAGCCCGCGCGGGGTCGCTCTTGGCGTCGCCAAACCCTACCAGCGTCACCTGCCGATTGGTTTTATCGTGCTGCTTTATATAGTCGAGCACCCGTGACAGGTCCTGTCGGGCCTTGTTGTCTAGCGTCGCGCTGCCTTCTTCGAAACGAAAATTCACCGTCAGCCGCTGGGCATGTCGACTGAGCGCCTGATAACCCTCGGGCATCAGCGCATTCGGCGTGACGGCCATGGCCTGAACGGTCTGTGCGATAAAACCATTGGCCGCGACAATCGCCTGGCCTTTGCTGCTTTGCGCGAACTTCACCAGTGCCTTGGCCCAGGGATTTTTCCCGTTCGGCGGCAGGTAAAAGAACAATCGGCGGGACAGCGGGTAATCTTCCGTCGCGATCAGGCTATTGAGCGGCAGCATGGCCTGGGAGTCACCATCGACAATGGCCACGGCCTTGGCCTGGCGCACATAAGGCAAACCGATGAAGCCGATGGCTTGCGGGTCCAGACTGACCGCGTCGGACAATTGCTCGCTGGATTCGAAGCGTTTCGCGTTGCCGCTCAGCATTTTTCCACGTGGACTGAGGACCAATTCCTTGAACGTGTCATAGGTGCCCGATTGGTCATCCCGCGCGTAAAGATGAATCGTCCCACCGCTGCCGCCGAGTTCTTCCCAGGTTTTCGCTTCGCCGCTGAAGATTCGCGCCAGTTGCTCGGTGTTGAGCTGCTTCAGCGGATTGTGCGGATGAAGGATGATGGCCAGCCCGTCGATGGCGATGACTTGTTCGGCAACCGGGCTTTTCAGGTCGCCCAGCGGTTCGAGATCCAGCCGTTCACTGTCCTTGATCGGCCGTGACGAGGTCGCGAGATCGGCAGCGGTGTTTTTCAGGGCTTTGAACCCGGTGCTCGAGCCGTGGGCCGCAACTTCCACCTCGACTCGACGGCCCTGAGCGGTTTCGCCGACGATGCGTTGTTCGTTGGCTTTGTCCGGGGCTTCGCGGTGCACCTTGAGCAGGCCCTGCTCATGCATCAACCCCTCGACCAGCGCCGGCCCCAATGCCGCGCCAATGGTGTTGGAACCCTGGATGCGCAGCACCGGGCCGCGTTCGGGTGTCGGCAAATCGCCGGCCGACACCGTCAACGGCAGCACGGCGCCGAGCAGCAACAGGAACAACACGCGCAGCGTCATGCCGACACCTTATAAGCCAAAGAAAGTGCCGGGAGAATAAGTCAGTAAGGTTTCTGAACGATGACAGATCAAAAGATCGCAGCCTGCGGCAGCTCCTACAGGATGTATGCCGAGCCCATGTAGGCGCTGCCGATGGCTGCGATTTTTTGCTCTTAGCTCAACTCAAGCCAGATCGGCGCGTGATCGGAGGGCTTTTCCATCCCGCGCAGTTCGTAATCCACGCCCGCATCTTTAACCCGCGGCAACAACCCGTTGGAGGCCATGATCAGGTCAATCCGCAGCCCGCGCTTGGGCTCATCTTCAAAACCGCGGCTGCGGTAGTCGAACCAGCTGAAACGGTCGGCAACGTCCGGGTTCAGGTGACGGAAACTGTCCACCAGCCCCCAGTTCTTCAGGCGGGCCATCCATTCGCGCTCTTCGGGCAGGAAGCTGCATTTGCCGGTTTTCAGCCAGCGTTTCATGTTGTCCGGGCCAATGCCGATGTCGCAGTCTTCCGGGGAAATGTTCACATCGCCCATCACCACGATCGGCTGGTCGTTGCTGAACTGGCTTTCCAGCAACTGCTGCAAATCGCTGTAGAAACGTTCCTTGGCCGGGAACTTGGTGGGGTGATCGCGGCTTTCGCCCTGTGGGAAATAGCCGTTCATGATCGTTACCGGCACGCCATTGGCGTCGGCGAATGTGCCCCAGATGAAGCGCCGCTGGGCGTCTTCTTCGTCAGTGGCGAAACCTTTGTGCAGCGCAATTGGCTCCTGACGCGACAGCAGGGCCACGCCGTAGTGGCCTTTTTGCCCGTGGAAATACACGTGATAACCCAGTGCCTGAACCTCGGCCAGGGGGAACTGGTCGTCATGGACCTTGGTTTCCTGCAACCCGATCACGTCCGGTTGATGCTTTTCGATCAGCGCCGCCAGCTGATGCGGGCGAGCGCGCAGCCCGTTGATGTTGAAGGAGACGATCTTCATGGTCGGCAGTCCTGGCAAAAGTGCGATGCTAGCTGACATGTAGGAATGGGGCCAGCTTTGGGGTGAGGGGATTCGTTGTGTCCTGTCAGAGATGCGTTGGCGCGGGCAAGCCCAGTCGATGAAGCTCCTCGCTTGGTCTATACCTGTCTGGGGAACTGTGAAGCCCCCCCAAGGTTCGTACCAAGAAGAGCGCGGCCATCTGAGCTGTGCCCCAGGGAGATCCGCCGTTATGCCCGAAACCTCGACCGCCATCGCCGATATTCACATGCTCGACAGCGGCTATTCCCGCGAAGCGCGTTCCCTGTTGTACCAGGCGTACCGGCACGAGCCGACGTTCGGCTACCTGTTCGAAGCCGAACGCCCCGGTTATGAACAGCGGGTCCGGGCGACGGTGCGCGAACTGGTCAAACAACATTTTCTGCAGGATTTACCGGCCATCGGCCTGCTGGTGAATGACCGCTTGATCGGCATCGCCCTGATCGCGCCGCCGCAACGCCGCCTGGGCATCACCGAGAGCTGGGCCTGGCGCCTGCGGATGGTGCTCAGCACCGGATTTCGCTGCACTCGGCGCTACCTCGATTACCATGCCGCCGTGATGGCGTGCGTGCCGTCCGACTCGGTGCACGTCCTGCCGTTGCTGGGGGTTCACCCGCAATTCCAGGGCAAGCACTTTGGCGAACAGTTGCTGCAAGCGGTGCATAACTGGTGCGCGGTTGATGAGCACTCCCAGGGCGTGATCCTCGACACCGGGAATCCTCGCTATCTTGAGTTCTATAAGCGTCAGGGCTATGAGGAAATCGGCGAAGTGGCCGTAGGACCGATTCGTGAGCACGTGTTTTTCCACGCCAACCCGCAGATGTTACAAACAGCAACAGCGTAATCGTCGAACTTTTTGGGACAAGTCCGGCTCTATCAGGCTCCCAAGCTCGTGATAGCATCCGCGCCTATGAATGTTCCAGGAAGAATGACCAGCGGCCTGCTGATGCTGTTATCCAGCTGCGCGGCGCTGGCGCAAAGTGAATTGGATGTGCGGATCAAACCGTCCAATGAAGAACTGAAGGCCAATATAGAGGGCTATATCGGTAGCCTTGGCGATCGCGATGAAGAAGCCCTGCTGCGCTTCAGTCGCGGCGCCGAAGAACAGGCGCGCAAGGCCGCCCAGGCCTTGGGTTATTACCAGCCGCAAATCGACAGCGACGTGAAGGGAGGCAAGACGCCGCGCCTGGTGCTGAACATCGATCCCGGCGAGCCGATCCATTTGCGCAACGTCACGGTGCGTATCGAGGGGCCTGCGGCCGACCTCAAATCCTTTCGTGTACCGAAAAGCGACCTGCTGAAACCCGGCGCGGTGCTTAACCATGGCCGTTACGAAGATGCCAAGCGGATGATCCAGAATCAGGCCTCGCGCTTCGGCTTTTTCAGTGGACGCTTCACCCGTCAGAAGTTGTTGGTGGACCCGCGTGCCGGCGTCGCCGACATCGAATTGATCTACGACAGCGGCCCGCGTTATGCGCTGGGCAAAGTCAGTTTTGAAGGCGACACGCCGTTCGATGAAGATCTGCTGCAACGCATGGTGCCGTTCAAGGCCGGTACGCCCTATGACTCCGAACTGATCGCCGAACTCAATCAGGCGCTGCAATCGAGCGGTTATTTCGAAGGCGTGCGCGTCGACGCGGCACCGACCGCATCCAAGGACGACGTGATCCCGGTGGCGGTCAAACTCGACACCCGCAAGCCTCGGACCATGGGCTTGGGTCTGGGGTTTTCCACCGATGTCGGCCCGCGAATCAAGGCCAACTGGACCCGGCACTGGGTCAACCCGCAAGGTGACAGCTATGGCTGGGAAGCCGAACTGTCGGCACCGCGGCAGAACGTCGGGGTGTTTTACGATATTCCCCTGGACCCACCGCTGACCGACAAACTGCGCTGGGCCGCTGGCTATCAATATGAAGATATCGCTGGCACCGACTCCCGCAGCAAACTGCTGACCCTCGGCCCCGAATGGCACAGCAAGTTGCCCAGCGGCTGGCAGCGGGTGGTGTCGCTTAAATGGCAGCGCGAGGAATACACACTTGGCGACGATTCGGGGCTCAGCACCTTGCTGATGCCCGGCGTGAGCTATTCGTACCTGAAAAGCGACAACCGCATCGACCCGCACAACGGCTATCGCCTGCAATTCGAAACCAAGGTGGCCAAGGAAGGATTGGGTTCGGACACCAACCTGATCTACGGCACGGCGTTGGTCAAAGGCCTGACCACGGTCTTCGACAAACACCGCTTCCTCGGTCGGGTGCAGGTCGGCGGCAGTGCCACCAACGGTTACAAATCGGTGCCGCCGTCTCTGCGCTTCTTTGCCGGTGGTGATCAGAGCGTGCGCGGTTACGACTACCAGAGCCTGTCCCCGGAGAACTCCGAGGGCGACCGTATCGGTGGCCGCTACATGGTGGCCGGCAGCGTCGAGTATCAATACTCCATCGCCGAAAAGTGGCGGGTCGCAACCTTCATCGACCAGGGCAACTCCTTCAACACCCTTGAATTGCCGAACCTGAAGACCGGCGTCGGTATTGGCTTACGCTGGGTTTCGCCGGTGGGGCCGATTCGCCTCGATCTGGCCCACGCGATGGACGACGACGGCGGCATTCGACTGCACTTTTCCATGGGGCCTGAGCTGTGAAGCGTGGTTTGAAAATAACGCTGCTGGCAATCCCGGCGCTGCTGATGCTGATCGTGCTGGCCTTGACCACCGTGCTTGGCACGGCGGCGGGCAGTCGCTGGGCGCTCGGGTTGGTGCCGGGTTTGACCGTGGAGAATTTCCAGGGACGCTTGGGGGGGCAATGGAGCGCCGACCATCTGCTGTGGCAACAGGACAGCAGCCGGGCTGAGCTGAATCAAGCGATTTTCGCCTGGTCGCCGCTGTGCCTGACGCGCATGACGCTGTGCATCGAGCAGTTGCAGGCCGAGCAGGTCAGCCTGCAATTCCCGCCCGGCGCAGAAGAGCAAAGCAGCGGGCCGATCAGCCTTCCGGACTTGAAATTGCCACTGGCCATCGAGTTGGGTGACGTCAAGGTCGGCCGTCTGCTGTTCAATGGCAGCGAAGAGCTCAAAGGCCTGCAACTGGCGGCGCACTGGACCGAAAAGGGTCTGCAGATCGACTCGGTGCACTTGCAGCGTGATGAACTGAGCCTGAACCTGTCCGGCCTGTTGCAACCGAGCGGCAACTGGCCGCTGACCGCCGAAGGCAAACTGACCTTGCCGGCACCCGGCACCGAGCCCTGGGCCCTGGCTTTGAAGGTCGACGGTGACCTGCTGAAAACCCTGAAGCTGAAAGCCGACAGCAGCGGTTACCTGAACGGGCAGCTGACCGGCGAATTGCAGCCGCTGGTGGAAAACCTGCCGGCCAAAGTGCGCATCACCGCTGACGGCTTCAAGGCCAGCGCCGAGCTGCCGGACACCCTGCAACTCAATCAACTGGAACTCACCGGCGACGGCGACCTGAAAAACGGCTACCAGTTGCTGGGCAAAGCCACGTTGCCCGCCGAGCTTGGCCCGGTCGCGTTGTTGCTGCAAGGCAAGGTCGACGCCAAGGGCGCGCAAATCGCTGGTCTCGACCTGACCGCCAATGACAAACAAAGCCTCAAGCTCACCGGGCAACTGGACTGGAGCAAAGGCCTGAGCGCTGATGCAAAAATCGACTGGCTGGATTTCCCTTGGCACCGCCTCTATCCGCTGATCGACGAGCCGCAAGTGGCACTGCGCAGCTTCAACGGTGAAGTCTCTTACACCGACGGCAACTACATCGGTAACTTCAAGGCCGCACTGGATGGCCCGGCGGGGGCGTTCAGCCTGAACAGCCCGTTCAGCGGCGACCTGAGCCAAATTCATCTGCCACAATTCAAGCTCGAAGCCGGGCAAGGCAAGGCCGAAGGACACCTGAACCTGCAATTTGCCGACGGCATCGCCTGGGATACCGCGCTGGACCTCTCGGCGATCAACCCGGCGTACTGGCTCGCGGAATTGCCGGGCACCTTGGCCGGCCCGTTGCGCAGCAAAGGCGAGATGAAAAACGACAGGCTCAGCCTGACCGCCGACCTGGACCTGAAAGGCAAGTTGCGTGGGCAACCGGCGGTGTTGCAAGCCAAGGCCGATGGCGGCGGCGAGCAATGGAACCTCAGCGCGTTGCAGATTCGCCTGGGTGACAACAGCATCAATGGCCAAGGCAGCCTGCAACAGAAACTCGCCGGCCAGATCGACATCAAAATGCCGCGCCTGGCCCAACTCTGGCCGCAACTGCGCGGCCAGTTCAATGGTCGGGTCAATGTCGCCGGCACGCTCAAGGCACCGCAAGGCAAGCTCGCCCTGCAAGGCACGCAACTGGTCTTCGAAGACAACCGCCTGCAAAGCCTCAATCTCGACGCCACCCTCGACAGCGCCCAACGGGCGAAGATCGACCTCAAGGGCAGCGGCATCCAGACCGGCGACACGTCACTGGGCACCTTGACCGCCAGCGGCCAGGGCGACATCAAAAACCAGAAACTGACCCTCGACCTGCAAGGGCCGAAGCTGAAGCTGGCGCTCGGTCTCGACGGCTCGCTGGATAAAGGCAACTGGCGCGGGCGCCTGGCCAGTGGCGATATCCAGGCCGGCGGTCAGGACTGGAAGCTGCAAAATCCGGCGAAGCTCGAACGGCTGGCGGACGGCAAAATCAACTTCGGCGCCCATTGCTGGATGTCCGGCCCGGCCAGCCTGTGCGGCGAAGACCAGCGCTTGATGCCTGAGCCGAAGCTGCGTTACCACCTCAAGCAGTTCCCGATCGACAGCCTGGCGCAATGGTTGCCGAAGGATTTTGCCTGGCAGGGTCGGCTCAACGCCGACCTGCAACTGGACTTGCCGGTCAGCGGCCCGAACGGCCAGATCAGCGTCGATGCCAGCGGCGGCACGTTGCGCATGAAGGAAAAGGATCAGTGGCTGGATTTCCCGTACCAGACCCTGAAACTCACCAGCAAACTCACGCCAAAACGCATCGACACCGACCTCAACTTCGTCGGTGGCAAGCTCGGTGAGCTGATGCTTCAGGCGCAGATCAACCCGTTGCCGAAGAACAAACCGCTGACCGGCTCATTCCGTCTCAACGGCCTGGATTTGTCGGTGGCGCGGCCGTTTGTGCCGATGGTCGAGAAACTCACCGGGCATTTGAACGGCAGCGGCACGTTGTCTGGCGGGTTGCTGGCGCCGCTGGTCAACGGCAACCTTGAGCTGCGCGACGGTGAAATTTCCGGGCCGGAACTGCCAATGGCGCTCCAGGCCCTGCAACTGCAAGCGGTGATTGCCGGCGAAACCGTGCAACTGAACGGCGGCTGGAAAAGCGGCAAGACCGGGCAGGGCAGTCTCAATGGCAATATTGCCTGGGGCCAGGCACTGGTGGTGGATCTGGCACTCAAGGGCTCGCAGTTGCCGGTCACCGTCGAACCCTACGCCGCACTGGAAGTCGCGCCGGACCTGAAGATATCCATGAAGGACGACAAACTGGCGATCGTCGGCAAGGTGCTGGTGCCCAAGGGCGAAATCATCGTGCGCGAGTTGCCGCCGTCGACGGTCAAGGTCTCCGATGACACGGTGATCGTCGGTCAGCAGACCGAAGAGGGCAAGCCGCCGATGGCTATGGCGATGGACATCGATGTGGTGGTCGGTGAGGAAAAACTGAGTTTTGCCGGGTTTGGCCTGACCGCCAACCTGCAAGGGCATGTGCACATCGGCGACAACATGGACACACGCGGCGAACTTTGGCTCAACGATGGGCGTTATCGCGCCTACGGCCAGCGGCTGACGGTGCGCCGGGCGCGCCTGCTGTTTGCCGGTCCCATCGATCAGCCGTACCTGGACATTGAAGCGATCCGTCAAACCGACGACGTGATCGCCGGCATTCGCTTGAGCGGCAGCGCTGAGCAGCCGACCACGCAGATCTTTTCCGAACCGGCGATGAGTCAGGAGCAGGCGTTGTCCTACCTGGTGCTGGGGCGTCCGCTGAGCACCACCGGTGAAGACAACAACATGCTCGCGCAAGCCGCCCTCGGCTTGGGTTTGATGGGCAGCTCCGGCGTGACCAGCGGGTTGGCCAAGGATCTGGGCATTCAGGACTTCCAGCTCGATACCCAAGGCAGCGGCAACACCACCAGCGTAGTCGCCAGTGGCAACATCTCCGAGAAGCTCAGCCTGCGTTATGGCGTAGGCGTGTTCGAACCGGCCAACACCATCGCCTTGCGTTACAAGCTGAGTAAAAAGGTCTACCTCGAAGCCGCCAGCGGCGTGGCCAGTTCGCTGGACATCTTCTATAAGCGGGATTTCTAACTCCCCCAAGATCGGTCGTGAGCCATTTATCAGCCAAATACAGAGCTTCCTAACTATTGCGTTGACATTGGCTGCCTAAGCAGTAATATCTCGACATACATTCACTGCCTAGGCAGCTAATTGGTGGTCAGATGAAACATTTCTCCTCATACGATTTCCATAATTGCCATCTCGGCCTCTTGCTCGGCCGCGCCGCGCTGCTCAAAGACCGGATCATCGACACGCACATGGAACCCCACGGCATCACCGCCGCGCAGTTCAAAGTGCTGATCATCATGGCCCAGTTCGGCGTCGATACCCCGGCTGAGCTGTGCCGTCACCTGTCGCTGGACAGCGGCTCGATGACCCGCATGCTCGATCGTCTGGAACAGAAAGGTTTCCTCGCCCGCCAACGCTCCGAGGCAGACCGCCGTCAGGTGCAACTGGTGCTGACCGAACAAGGCCAGCAGTTGACTGACCAGCTGCCGCAGATCGGCGCCGATGCCATGAATGAACTGGCCGGCGCCATCACCCCGGAAGAATTGAAAACCCTGGAACACATCCTGAAGAAAATCCTGGTAGCGGCGGGTGACTCGATCACCTTGCTGCGGGTAGGTGGCAATGAACAGTAAGCGCCTGCGTACCGGACTGAGCCTGGTGCTGTTGGCCATGAGCGTCGCCGGTTGCGCCAGTTACAGTGGCTTGAACACCGAAGGCGTCAGCCTCGATGCGAAGAACCTCAAGGCCGGGCAGTCGCTCAACGGCGTGACCCTGACGCCCGCCGCATGGCCGAAAAGCGATTGGTGGAAAAGCCTCGGCGACCCGCAGCTCGACGGCTTGATCCGCGAAGCCCTGCACGACAGCCCCGACATGCAAATCGCCGACGCTCGCGCTCATCAGGCCAGCGCTGCCGCCTATGCCGCCGATGCTGCGCGGATGCCGACCCTCGATGCCAACGCCGGTGTCAGCCGTTCGCGTCTGGCTCGCGATAAAGACCCGAGCGGGCAGGGTGGAACGTATTCCACCGTGCGTAATCTCGGTGCCAGCTTCAATTACACCTTTGACCTCTGGGGCGGTCAGCGCGATGCCTGGGAAGCCGCATTGGGCCAGGCTCGCGCCGCCGAAGTTGATCAGCAGGCCGCGCAATTGACCTTGTCCGCCGATGTCGCCCGCGCCTACAGCGATCTGGGGCAGGCGCACATCATCCATGACCTGGCCAGCGAAGACCTCAAACGCACCAAACAAATGCTCGACCTCAGCCAGCGTCGCCTGAGCTCGGGGATCGACAGTCAGTACCAGTTCCAGCAAACCGAAAGCCTTGAAGCCAGCGCCGAAGCCAGCCTGATCGACGCCGAGAAGCGCCTGCAAAGCGCGAAAATCGCCTTGGCGGTGCTGTTGGGCAAAGGTCCGGATCGCGGCAACGAAATCGCCCGGCCGAAAGTCCTTCAGGCCAGCGCCGTGGCGTTGCCATCGGTGTTGCCAGCGGAATTGCTCGGTCGTCGCCCGGACCTGGTGGCGGCACGCTGGCGGGTTGAAGCGGCGAGCAAAAACATCGCGGCGAGCAAGACCCGGTTCTACCCCAACCTCAACCTGAGCGCGGCGGCCGGTGTCGAGTCGTTGCTGGGGGATGCGATGTTCGGTTCCGCCAGTCGTTTCTTCAACATCGCCCCAACGATCTCGGTGCCGATTTTCGACGGCGGCCGCCTGCGTGCCGACCTCGATTCCCGCGACGCCGATTACGACCTCGCGGTGGCGCAGTACAACAAAAGCCTGGTGAGCGCTCTGGGTGATGTCAGCAACACCATCAACCAGTTGCACGATATCGGCCGGCAAATCGGTGCCCAGCAACACGCCACCGACATCGCTCAGGATTCTTACAACACCGTGGTCCAGCGCTACGGTTCCGGCATCGGTAACTACCTCGATGTGCTCAGCATCGAGCAGCAGTTGCTCCAGGCCCAGCGTCAACTGGCCAACCTGAATGCCGAGCAGATCGACCTGTCGATCCAACTGATGCAGGCGCTGGGTGGCGGTTTTCAGGGCGAAACCCTGACCGCCGCCAACACATCCCCAGCCACGCAGCACAACTAATTCAAGGTACTTGTCATGGCCACTGCCGATGCAACTCCAACCCCAACTCCTGACAACGGTCAAGACACGAGCAACCCGCGCAAGCGCAAAGTGATGCTGTTTGTCCTGACGATCCTGGTGATCCTCACCGGAGCCGGCGTCTGGGGTTATCACCAATTCTTCGGTCGCTGGAGCGAAAGCACCGACGACGCCTATGTGAACGGTAACGTGGTGGAAATCACTCCGCTGGTTACCGGCACCGTGGTCAGCATCGGCGCCGACGACGGCGATCTGGTCCACGAAGGCCAGGTGCTGGTCAACTTCGACCCGAACGACGCCGAAGTCGGCCTGCAAAGTGCCCAGGCCAACCTCGCCCGCACCGTGCGCCAGGTGCGCGGTTTGTACAGCAATGTCGACGGCATGAAAGCCCAGGTCAATGCGCAGCAGGCCGAAGTGCAAAAGGCTCAGGACAACTTCAATCGGCGGAAAAACCTCGCCGCTGGCGGGGCTATTTCCCAGGAAGAACTGTCCCACGCCCGCGATGACCTGACCTCGGCGCAGAACGCCCTGGCCAACGCCCAACAACAGCTCAAGACCACCAGCGCGCTGGTCGATGACACCGTGGTGTCGTCGCACCCGGACGTGATGGCCGCCGCTGCGCAAGTGCGTCAGGCGTACCTGAACAATGCCCGCAGCACCTTGATCGCGCCGGTCACCGGTTATGTCGCCAAACGTACCGTGCAACTCGGTCAGCGCGTCCAGCCGGGCACTGCGCTAATGGCAGTGATTCCGCTGGATCAGCTGTGGATCGACGCCAACTTCAAGGAAACCCAACTGCGTGACATGCGCATCGGTCAGCCGGTGGACATCGAAGCCGACGTCTACGGCAGCGACGTCAAATACAGCGGCACCATCGACAGCCTCGGCGCCGGGACCGGCAGCGCGTTTGCCTTGCTGCCGGCGCAGAACGCCACCGGTAACTGGATCAAGATCGTGCAGCGGGTGCCGGTGCGGATTCACATCAATGCCGAAGAACTGGCCAAGCACCCATTGCGGGTCGGCCTGTCGACTCAGGTCGATGTGAACCTGCGTGACCAGAGCGGTCCGGTACTGGCGCAACAGCCGCCGCAAAAGGCTTCATTCAGCACCGGCATCTACGATCGTCAGTTGGCCGAGGCCGACGCGATGATCACCCAGTTGATCCACGACAACAGCGCCGCGGTCAGCAAAACCGCGCACCGCTGATTCGCCATCACACCGACCCTGCGGGAGCGAGCCTTTGTGGCGAGGGAGCTTGCTCCCGCTGGGTCGCGAAGAGACCCCAAAAGCTCTGCGACTGCTTCGCAGCCGAGCGGGAGCAAGCTCCCTCGCCACAAAAGCTTGCTCCCATAAGGTCAGCTGCGTCAGTAACAGGCGCTGTGCCAATCCCGCTCCAAAAAATTCAGCTCCAAAGGATTCGCGATGAGCAATAACGCCTCTTTCTCGCCGCCCAGCCTGGTGCTCAGCACCATCGGCCTGTCGCTGGCGACGTTCATGCAAGTGCTCGACACCACCATCGCCAACGTGGCCTTGCCGACGATTTCCGGCAACCTGGGCGTGAGTTCGGAGCAGGGCACCTGGGTGATCACCTCGTTTGCCGTGAGCAACGCCATCGCGCTGCCGCTGACCGGTTGGCTCAGCCGGCGCTTTGGTGAAGTGAAATTGTTTCTCTGGGCGACGATGCTGTTCGTGCTGGCGTCGTTTCTGTGCGGTATCTCGACCTCGATGCCGGAGCTGATTGGCTTTCGCGTGCTGCAAGGCCTGGTGGCCGGGCCGTTGTACCCGATGACCCAGACGCTGTTGATCGCGGTCTATCCGCCCGCGAGGCGCGGCATGGCCCTGGCGTTGCTGGCGATGGTCACGGTAGTGGCGCCGATTGCCGGCCCCATCCTCGGCGGCTGGATCACCGACAGCTACAGCTGGCCGTGGATCTTCTTTATCAACGTGCCGATCGGGATCTTCGCGGTGATGGTGGTGCGCCAGCAATTGAAGGCGCGTCCGGTGGTGACCAGTTACCAGCCGATGGATTACGTGGGGCTGATCACCTTGATCATTGGCGTCGGCGCGTTGCAGGTGATCCTCGACAAGGGCAATGACCTGGACTGGTTCGAGTCGAATTTCATCATCATCGGCGCGGCTATTTCGGTGATTGCGCTGGCGGTGTTCGTGATCTGGGAAATGACCGACAAACACCCGGTGGTCAACCTGCGGCTGTTCGCCTACCGCAACTTCCGCATCGGCACTATTGTGCTGGTGGGCGGTTACGCCGGGTTCTTCGGCATCAACCTGATCCTGCCGCAATGGCTGCAAACCCAGATGGGCTACACCGCCACCTGGGCCGGATTGGCGGTGGCGCCGATCGGTATTCTGCCGGTGGTGTTGTCGCCGTTTGTCGGCAAGTATGCGCACCGGTTCGACCTGCGACTGCTGGCCGGTGGCGCGTTCCTCTGCATCGGTTTGAGTTGTTTCATGCGCGCCGGGTTTACCAACGAAGTGGACTTCCAGCACATCGCTCTGGTACAGCTGTTCATGGGTATCGGCGTGGCGCTGTTCTTCATGCCGACCTTGAGCATTTTGATGTCGGACCTGCCGCCGAGCCAGATTGCCGACGGTGCGGGGCTTGCAACCTTCCTGCGGACCCTGGGCGGTAGTTTTGCGGCATCGTTGACCACCTGGATCTGGATTCGCCGGGCCGATCAGCACCATGCGTATCTGAGTGAAAGCATCACCACCTATGAGCCGGCGACCCGGGAGGCGTTGAACACGCTGGGCGGGGCGGGCAACCCGGCCTACGCGCAGCTGGATCATGTGCTGACCAGTCAGGCGTACATGCTCTCCACCGTGGATTACTTCACGTTGCTGGGGTGGGCGTTCATGGGGTTGATTCTGCTGGTATGGTTGGCGAAACCGCCGTTTGCGGCGAAGGCGGGGCCGGCTGCCTCCGGCCACTGAGGCAGGAAGATCGTTCCCACGCTCTGCGTGGGAATGCCTCAACGGACGCTCCGCGTTCGGCTTTGGGAGGGACGCGGAGCGTCCCGGGCTGC
>NZ_JBXANU010000020.1:89886-129166 GCF_058802085.1 Pseudomonas sp. GW822-FHT02G04 | reverse complement strand
GAAGCAGGCACAGCAAGGGGGAGCAAGCTCCCCCTTCAGTTTTTACCGGACACTAGTGACGCTCCGCGTGGGAATGCAGCCAGGGACGCAGAGCGTCCCAAAAGCGGACGCAGAGCGTCCGGTGAGGCATTCCCACGCAGAGCGTGGGAACGATCATCGGGTCAGATATTGGCGCGCAACACGCTGGCCGGCAGCGGCTCGCCGCGTTCGACGCTGGCCGCCACGGCATCCATCAGACCACTCAACTCATACCCCTGGGCCTTGAGCCAGGCCTGATCGTAATAGGTGTCGGCATAGCGCTCGCCGCCATCGCACAGAATCGCCACGATCGACCCCGACTCCCCCGCCGCCGCCATCTGCCGGGCCGCCATCAAGGCGCCGATCAGGTTGGTCCCGCTCGATCCGCCAACCCGTCGCCCCAAACGTTGCGCCAGATAATGCATGGCCGCCAGCGACAACGCGTCCGGCACCTTGACCATTGCATCGATGACTTTGGGCAAGAACGACGCTTCCACCCGCGGCCGGCCAATGCCTTCAATCCGTGAACCATGATCGAGGCGCAGACTGGCGTCGCCGGTCTTGTAGTAATCGAAAAATACCGAACGCTCGGCATCGGCGCACAGCACACGGGTGCAATGCTGGCGATAGCGCACGTAACGGCCCAGCGTCGCGGTGGTGCCGCCGGTGCCAGGGCTGGAAATCAGCCAGCTCGGCTCCGGGTGCTGCTCGAAGCGCATCTGATGGAAGATCGATTCGGCGATGTTGTTGTTCGCTCGCCAGTCGGTGGCGCGTTCGGCGTAGGTGAACTGGTCGATGAAATGCCCATCGTGTTCGTGAGCCAGGCGTTCGGACTCAGCGTAAATCTGCGTCGGATCGTCCACCAGATGGCTCTTGCCACCGTAGAAAGCGATCTGCGCGATCTTCTCCTTGGACGTGCTCGCAGGCATCACCGCAATGAACGGCAAACCCAGCAAACGGGCGAAGTACGCCTCGGAAATAGCCGTCGAACCGCTGGACGCTTCGATCACCGGCGCACCGGGCTTGAGCCAGCCATTACACAGCGCATAGAGGAACAACGAGCGCGCCAGCCGATGTTTCAGGCTGCCGGTGGGATGGCTCGACTCATCCTTGAAGTACAACTCGATGCCCGGCAACCCCGGCAGCGGCAAGGGGATCAGGTGGGTGTCGGCGCTGCGCTGGAAGTCGGCTTCGATGATCCGGATGGCTTCGCGGGACCACTGTCGGTTGTCGCTCATGGTGGTTTTCTCGTTGAATCGGGCAAGAGTTGGCCTTGTCGCAAGGCTCAGCCCACAAGCTTAGGAAAAAACCTACACCACGCACAGATACAGCTGGGGTCCAATACGTCCGGCAACTGCTAGGCTCAGGCCTTTGCTGACCGCCCACGTTGTAACGACATATAACAAAAAAGAATATAATTTTTGTTTTAACAACTAACAGTACGGGTTAGGGTGTGTCACCTTTTGAATTCATCGATGGAGAGCGACCTTGCCTCTGCGTAGCACGTTCACGCGTTTCTTTCAGTTGGAAGCTGCCAGCGGTCTGTTATTGATCGCCGCGGCTGTCCTCGCCCTGATCATCAACAACTCATCGCTGTCGTGGCTCTATAGCGGTCTGCTGGACACCCCCGTGGTGGCGCAGATCGGCGCGCTGAAGATCGCCAAGCCGCTGCTGCTGTGGATCAACGACGGCCTGATGGCCCTGTTCTTCCTGTTGATCGGCCTGGAAGTGAAGCGCGAAGTGCTCGACGGCCAACTGTCGAAACCCTCGCAAATCGTCCTGCCGGGCGCAGCGGCGATTGGCGGCATGGTGGTGCCCGCGCTGATCTACTGGTTCCTAAACCGCGACAACCCGACCGCACTGAGTGGCTGGGCCATCCCGACGGCCACCGACATTGCCTTCGCCCTCGGCGTACTGGCCCTGCTGGGTAAACGCGTGCCGGTGTCGCTGAAACTGTTCCTGATGACCCTGGCGATCATCGATGACCTTGGCGCAATCATCATCATTGCGATCTTCTATTCCGGCGCTCTGTCGACCCTGTCCCTGGCGCTGGCCGCGGCCTGCATCGCGGCCTTGATCGGAATGAACCGACTTGGTGTGGTGAAACTCGGGCCGTACATGATCATCGGGCTGATCCTCTGGGTCTGCGTACTCAAGAGCGGCGTGCACGCGACGCTGGCGGGTGTGACCCTGGCCTTCTGCATTCCACTGCGCACAAAAAATGCCGAGCCTTCGCCGCTGCTGACCCTGGAGCATGCCCTGCATCCGTGGGTGGCCTACGGCATCCTGCCGCTGTTCGCCTTCGCCAACGCCGGCCTGTCCCTGAGCGGCGTGACCGTCGAAAGCTTCACCCACGACGTGCCGATGGGCATTGCTGTCGGCCTGCTGCTGGGCAAGACCGTCGGTGTCTTCGGCCTGACCTGGCTGGCGGTAAAAATCGGCATCGCCGCCCTGCCCCAAGGCGCCAACTGGGGCCAGATCATGGGGGTGGCGATCCTCTGCGGCATCGGCTTCACCATGAGTCTGTTTGTCGGCTCCCTGGCCTTCGTGCCCGGCGCCAGTGAATATGCCGGGATGGACCGCATGGGTATTCTGACCGGCTCGATCCTGGCGGCATTGATCGGTTATGCAGTGACGGCGGCGGCGAGTCGCAAGAGCGCTGCGCTGCCGGCCCTGAAACCCAGAGAACAATCCCTGTAATCTTCAGGATTCGTCCTACAGCCACGATTAGTCGCGTTCGTTAACGTCGTGCAGCCCCTCTATCAGGGGTTGCCGATGGACGAGCAAAAGGACAATCAGTGGCTGGCAACAAGGACATTCCCCGGGTACAAAACCCACCGTCGGGCGACGGGCATCACGTCACTCACCGATTCATGACGGCCACCGAACTGGCCGAGCGTGATGCCAGGCAAAACGCCTACGACGCCATGCTCGCGAGGCAGCAGGCCTTCGAAGACAGCCTTCAAGTCGCAGCGAAAAAGGGCGACGTTGCCCGCGCGGGATGTGTGTTCGCCAAGTCCTGCAAACTGCCCGATGCAATCATCGACTATGCGACCCCCTCCGGCGTTGTTCCGACCGACAGCCTGAAAGACTATGGCGAACTGGTTCTACTCGGCGCTCGTGAGGCCGATGAAACCGGTGTGGTGCCGCTGAAGAAAATCAGTGGCACCGCCATCCCTGCGGGTTTCGGCAGCTTCGCCCTGGGTGGCTCAGCGTTCGCCGCATTACCCACCGTCGCCGCCAGCACTGCTGCGGCTACCTTGGCAGGCTTGGTGGCCCTGGTCATACCGTCGAGCCTTGGCGACAGCTCGCTCTACACCGAAGAACAACTGCGATCCCTCAAACAGGCCCGCACTCGCGTGCGTCTGCGGGTCGAGCAACAGGCTGACGGCAGTCTCAAGGGATACGGTTTCTACACCGGCAAGAACCGTGACTGGGAGATGGTCGACGTCGTGCAGTTCACCTTGCACGGCAGTCAGCAGGTGGCGGACCTCGGGGACGGCGTTGAGCTGATCTGGACACCGGCCGAGGACGGTTCAGAAATTCTCGGCATCCCCGCTTTGGAATCTGCGCCACAAGCGCCGCACATCTGGGTTTACCCGCCGACGAAGGCAGCTGACAGCATCATCGTCAATCCAGTTTATCCGCCTGAGTACAAGGATTTCATTCTTGTGTTTCCGGCGGATTCGGGGGTGTTGCCGGTTTATATTGTGGTGAGTGTTGCGGACCACAAATATCATCCGGCGCCAAACGGGCTTACCGCTTTTCCTGATGCCACACCGGCAAAACAGAAGACTCGGGTCAAAGGTAGAGGCACCCGAATGCGCTGGAGAACGGCTGAAGGGCGAATTCTAGAATGGGATTATCAGCATGGAGCAGTAGAAATGTATGACAAACGAGGTCGCCATCTGGGTGAGTTTGACGCTGAAACAGGTAATCAAAACAAGCCGGCGGATCCGAAAAGAAGGATAGAACCGTGAACCACATAATTTATGCTTTTGATAAAGAAACAGAAGCGCTGGTATTCGAAGTGCCTGTCCCGGCAGACGGCATTGCACAGCTGAGGGCGATAATGAGTTGGACTGAGGCTGAAGAAGAAATCTATGGCTATGACCTTGATTCCCAGCAGATAACAAAACTGGAAACATTAGTCGGTCGATCATTTTACGATCCACAATACGATTTTCAGCTCGGTTGTTATGCAAGCAAGTAAATGCTCTGGTTCAACTCCACAGCCAAAAAGAAAACCCCGACCAGCTCACCTGATCGGGGTTTTCTTTTACCCTACATTCCCGCTTAGTGCGAAACGCGGCTGGTCCCACCCACAGTGGAAATCCGCACACGCTCACCCACACGGAACACTTCGTTTGGCTGAACTTCCTGCACGTAGGCGCGCATGCTGCCATCGTCTTCGCGCACGGTGATTTCAACGCCTTGAGTACGGGTCAGGCCTTCTTCGGCAGCCGAGCCCACCAGGCCACCCGCTACAGCGCCGATGACCGCTGCAACGATGCTGCCGCGACCGCCGCCGACGGCACTACCGCCGACACCACCCACGACAGCGCCGGCAGCGCTGCCAATTGGGGTCTTGGTGCCTTCGATTTTCACCGGACGCAGGGCTTCGATGGTGCCCATGCGAATCGTCTGCACGCGACGCGCTTCGTCACGGGAGTAGGAGTCACCAGTCAGGCTCGATTGGCAGCCGGTGAGCAACATCGCCATCGTGGAAAAGGAAGCAACCAGCAAAACAGACTTACGCATAGCATCAAACTCCATAGGACAGGTATCCATTAAACTCCGCAGCTTGACGCCTGTCACGGCATCGCCCGGATAAAATTGGTTTCATTCAGGCCCGGTACAGGCACTTCTCGAACTCACCACAGTAGCGTCAAATTACAAAATCTGCGCCGCTGACCCAAGGATTATCATGGATTACTTCATCATTGTCGTCACGACCGTCGCCGGTTTGTACTTCCATTGGTGGTTGTACATGCGGATCAAACGCTGGATGGACCGCGATCTGGCGTTGTCACTGGCGGGTAAAGACGAACATAAAAAAGCCTTTATGCTCCAGCAACTGGCGAACGCTCAAGCGCAGAAGATCAAGCGTCGGGACCTGCCACAGTGGCTTGAGGCCGCTGCGGCAAGCTATTCCAATCGGTAGACCGTTTAGGGAGCCAGACGTTCACGAACCCAGTCGCCGCCCTGCAAGCGGTAGTTGAGGCGATCGTGCAGGCGGCTCGGACGGCCCTGCCAGAATTCGATGCGCTCCGGTAGCAAGCGATAACCGCCCCAGTGTTCGGGGCAGTGAGGCTGAGTGTCGCTGAAACGCTGCTCGGTGTCCTTGAGCAGCGTTTCCAGTTCGCCGCGATCGGCGATCACCCGGCTCTGGGGCGACGCCCAGGCACCGAGACGACTACCCAGAGGACGAACCTGATAGTAGGCGTCGGACTCTTCAGGTGTGACCTTCACCACCCGCCCTTCGATGCGCACCTGGCGCTCCAGGGCCGGCCAGAAGAACGTCATGGCCGCAAATGGATTGGCTGCCAATTGCTGACCCTTGTCGCTCTCGTAGTTGGTGAAGAACGTAAAGCCCTGCTCGTCCAGGCCCTTGAGCAGCAGAATGCGGCAATGCGGCCGACCGTCCTGGTCGACGGTGGCCAGCGTCATGGCATTCGCCTCCACCGGTACCTGCTCGGTTTTCACCGCATCGGCGAACCACTGATGAAACAGCGCAAACGGCTCGGCCGGGGCTTGCGCCTCGGTCAGGCCATCTCGGGTGTAGTCGCGACGCATATCTGCCAAGGGCCGGGTCATGGCACATTCCTTTTGGTTAACGAATCACTTCTTTGTGGCATCGGTGGCGGTGGCGCTCTTCGAATCGCCAGCGGCTTTGGCCGGCGCGGTCTTTTTCGCCGGTGCCTTTTTGGCTGGAGCCTTGGCGACCACTTTCTTGGCCGGTGCCTTTTTCTTCGACGAGGCAGCCGTTTTTTTCGCAGCCGGTTCCGGGGTCACAGGCTTGGCCACTGGCTTGACGTCTTGCGCGACGACTTTGGTTACCGGTGCCGGAGCCGGCATATTGTACTTGCTCAGCAGCGCGGCCATGGTGTTTTGCGGCGTCAACAACAGCTCGACGCGACGGTTCAAGGCACGACCTTCAGCACTGTCGTTGGCGGCACGCGGTGCTTCACCGCCCATGCCGCGCAGCATCAGGCGATCACGCTGCAGACCGCTGAGACGGAAAATCGCTGCCACCGCCTGGGCGCGCTCCTGGCTCAGTTTCACGTTGGCCGGTGCGGCACCCGACGTATCACTGTGACCGAGTACCAGCACAGCAGTCTTTGGATCGGCTTCGAGGATTTTCGCCACACGGGTGAACGGAGCGAGGGTCACCGGCAGCAGCATAGCCGGGCGATCAGGGTTGAACGAGCCTTCTACCGGAGCCGTGACGACCAGCACGTTTTCACGGCGCTCGAGTTGCAGGTTGCTGCCCTTGACCGCCTCGCGCAGGCGCGGTTCGTAGTCGTCGAGCCAGGCTTGGGTGACTTTCGGATCGGGCATCGGCACGGCTGCTTTGGCGGTGCTGGTGCTCTGCTCCTTGCCGCCGAACGGCCACCACCATTTGCCACCGGTATCGGCTTCAGCCTTGGCGACGGGTGCTGCGGCAGCGGGTTTCAGGGGCGCTGGGGTCGGGGCGGGTTCTTTAGTCGCGACCTTGTCGGAAGAACCGAACGGCCACCAACTGCTGCCACCTGCGGCATCATTTTGTGGGGTTTGTGCACAACCGGTGATAGCGAAGCACAGGGCCAGGGCGAGGGTTTTATTGGACGACATTGGGTATCCACAAAATGAGGTAATTAAAAGTCAGACCGGGGTTGCCCCCGGCAAAACAGACGCTTTGAAACCATAAAGGCTTTCGGGTTCCGGCCCTGGCCCCCTTAAGCGTGATTTACAGACAAGTGGCCAGTACTCGCACGAGCTTTTGCGCTCGTGGATCCATCAAGACGTACGGCCCCAGGGTATTTGTCACAAAGCCGAAGGCCACATCATGCTCCGGATCAGCAAAACCGATGGAGCCGCCAGCACCCGGGTGACCGAACGCCCGAGGGCCTAGGCCGTAGGTGGCGTTGGGGACGTCCGGTTGATCGAGCATGCAACCCAGGCCGAAGCGGGTCCGGGTCAATAAAGTCTTGTCTTCGCCGACGCTGTGTTCACGGGTCAGCTCGTCGAGCATTTCGCTTTCCAGCAGGCTGCCATCGAGCAGACCCGCGTAGAAACCGGCCAGGCTGCGGGCGTTGCCATGACCATTGGCGGCCGGCTGCTGCATGCGCCGCCATTCCGGTTTGTTGGTGCTGGTCATGATTGAAGGCGGGTTGGTGAAGGCCCGGGTGGTCATGGCCGTCGGTTCGCGCATGGTCACCTGCAGCAAGCGCTGGGCCGCGGCATCGCCGACGTTGCCTTTACCACGGGCGATGTGCGCCACACGATGGAACTCTTTGTCGGCAAGGCCGACGTGGAAATCCAGCCCCAAAGGCTTGGCGACCCGCGCCACGATGGACTCGCCCGGCCCACGACCGTCGGCGCGACGCAGCAATTCACCGACCAGCCAGCCATAGGTGATCGCCGCATAACCGTGACCTTCGCCCGGCGTCCACCACGGCGCTTCGGCGGCCAGGGCATCGACCATGGTCTGCCAGTCGTAAAGCGCTTCGGGGGGCAGCAACTCGCGCAGGGCCGGCAGTCCGGCCTGATGGCAGAGCAATTGGCGCAGCGTCACGGATTCTTTACCGGCGGCGGCAAACTCAGGCCAGTAGCGGGCGACCGGGGCATCGAGTTGCAGCTTGCCTTCAGCCACCAATTGCAGTGCCGTCACGGCGGTGAAGGTTTTGGTGCAGGAGAACAGGTTGGCGATGGTGTCGCTATGCCAGGCCTCATGGCCGTCCTTGTCGGCGGTACCAGCCCAAAGGTCGAGGACGGTTTCACCGCCGATCCGGATGCACAACGCCGCGCCACGTTCCTGAGGATCGTCGAACAGCGCTGCAAACGCTTCACGCACCGCTTCGAACTTAAGCTCGTAATGACCCTGAATCTGCACCCGCAACTCTCCCGGAAAAACGCTCTACAAAGTGGCCCGCATTGTTCCAGCCCTTGAGGGATTTGGGAACAGGGTCGGGCCGGGTGGTCAATTCAAGATCAAGATCTTGGCGATTTCAGGAATCAATGGCCATTAGCAGAATGCCCACCCGCATGCCCGGCGCCCTTGCCCGGGCCTTTGCCTGCCTCGCCCTTCCTGCCGCCCTCGACATCGTGGCTGGCTTTATCCGCCTCAGCGCTGGCCTTCTCCGCCTCTTTGCCAAGCTGATCGATGATCTGCACATTGCTTTTACGCACACTGTCGACAAAGCCCTGGAACGGCAAATCAGTAATACCCACCAGACCGAAGTGCCCGTTCTCGCCATCCAGCAGACGACCGGTCACCGGTTGATCGAGGTACTGGAACCAGTGCACCCCGACAATCGACGGTTCGCTCATCGCCTGTTTGAGGAAGTGGGCGTAGGCCGGGCCGCGATCTTCTTCCTTCGCCAGTTGCGTCACGCCGCCCCAGAACGGGCCGCGATCCGTTGATCCGAAGTTGAATTCGGTGATCAGTACCGGTTTGTCGAGGCTGCGCAGTTTGGCGAAGTCGTAACCGTCCTGGGGTTGCAGGGTGTACATGTTGAAGCTCAATACGTCGCAGTATTGCGCACAGGACTCGACCGCTTCGGGGGTGCTGGTGGCAAAGCGGCCACCCAGCAGCAGCTGGTTCGGCGCATGCCATTTGAGCGAGTCGGAAACGGTCTTGAAGTAGGTGTCGGCAAAGACCTTCTGGAAGTATTTGAAGTCGGCTTCGATTTCCGGGTGTTCGGCGTTCGGCTCCGGCGGCACGAAGCCCGGGTCTTCCATCAATTCCCAGGCCGGCAGATCAATGCCCCAGGCTTTCGACAGACCCGCCTGGTTGCGGTACTTGTCGCGCAGTTGCTTGAGGAAGGCGCGTTTGGCCGGCACGTCGGTGGTCATTTTCAAGGTGCCGTAGGCCAGCGCATAGCGGGCCTTCGGGTCATCGCCGGGACCGGCCCAGGCCAGTTCGTTGTCGGCGAAGTAACCGATCAACCACGGATCATCGCGATGGTCGCGGGCGGCGATGGCCACGGCGCGTTCGGTGGCCATGGCGAAACGTGGATCGAACGGGTCGGGCATACCGCCCCACCAATCGGTGCCAGTGCTGATGCTGGCGTAATCGCCGACGATCGACAGCGGCAAGGTGTACGGCACACGGTCAGCGTTGCCCAACACCGGTGCGCTCCAGTTGCCGAGGGTGTTGAAACCCCAGGCTTGCAGGCGATCGAGGGTATGACTGGCCCAGCGTTGTTCGTTGAAAGTCACTTTGCAGGGTTCGACGGCGGCCTTATCGACCGTCGCCTCAACCGCATCGGCCTTGGCTGCTTCGGCAACACCGGCCTTGGTGTCACTGCCCGGCGCGCAAGGGTCGCCATACAGACGTTGCAGGTTGGCACCATAAAAATCGTACCAACGACCAGCGCTGTAGGCTCGGCCCTGATCGGCACCATTGCCGCCACGGTTATCGCCTTCGCCATAGTGGCTGGCCAGGGGTTCGTCGGGTTTGGGCAGGGACTCGAACATCCACTCCCGCCCGGCGACGTAGGTCTGGTTGACGCTCGGGGTCACGGTGTTGACGCCGAGGGAATAGAACGGATGCCCTTCCGGAGTCACCAGATACCAGCGACCGTCACGCTTTTCAGTGCGGAAAAAGCCGCTGGCCTTGAACACCGGGCCTTTATTCAAGCCGCCGAACTTGTCCAGGGATGCCTTCTCACGCTCGGCCAGCCAGGTTTTCAGCTGTTGCTGTTCTTTGGCGGCGGCGGACTTCAGTTGCTCATCGCTGCTGATCTTCTCTGGCCATTTGGCCCGGGTCGATTGGCCATAAGCGTCCACCAGACCGCCATAAGCGGCTTTGGTCACGGCCTCGCCGTCCTGCACGCCGAAGCGCTCAAGCAGAATGCTTTGGGCGACTTTCGGCTGATCCATCGACAAGGTCACCGACACCACCTGGCTGCGATCCAGCTCACCGGTGCTGCTGGCCAGCAATACACGCTGCCCTTCGAAGTTGATCGGCATCGGCGGGCCGGCTTTCATGCCCTGGCTCAGCGGCGAACTCGGTTGCAACGGTACCAACAAGGTCTGCGCCGGGCCGGCCGGCAGGTCGACACGGCTGACCAGCGTCTTGCCGTCGTTACTCTGGATTTTCACGTACAGGGTCACGGCCCAGTTCATCGCGCTCTGGATCCGCAGGCTCATGACGCCTGACTGCGACCAGTCCCAGGCACCGGTCTGTGGTGTCAGGCGCAAGGTCGGTTGGGCGACCGGGTTGAAGGTCACGCGGCGCAGCACTTCGCCTTCGGCCGTTTGCTCCGCGTTGGATTGCGGCAGGCTGGCGTCCTGGGTCGCCACCTGAACCACGTCGGCGGGACGCACAAAGTTGAACAGCGTCTGCTGGCCGGCAGGGGCCGCCAGCAAAGGGGCTGCGAACATCAAGGCAAAAACAGCGGGCAACGAACGGCGAATCATAAGAACGTGGTTCTCCCTAACGACCATCAATGGGCCAGTGGAAAGGCAGTGGCAGTGAGGTAGACAACGCGGTGGGCAAATTTGCCCACCGGCGCATCAGGAAATTTCACGACGAAATGGCGGCAACGCATTGAGAATAGCTTTGCCGTAGCGCTGCGTGACCAAACGACGGTCAAGCAAGGTGATGGTGCCGCGGTCTTCTTCGGTTCGCAGCAGGCGACCGCAGGCCTGGACCAGTTTCAGCGAGGCATCCGGCACGGAGATTTCCATGAACGGATTGCCGCCACGGGCTTCGATCCACTCAGCCAGCGCGGCTTCGACCGGATCGTCAGGCACCGAGAATGGAATCTTGGCGATCACCACGTGTTCGCAGTAGGCGCCGGGCAAATCCACGCCTTCGGCAAAACTCGCCAGACCGAACAGCACGCTGGAATCCCCGCCATCGACCCGAGCCTTGTGCTTGTTCAGGGTTTCCTGCTTCGACAGGTTGCCTTGAATGAACACTTGCTTGCGCCAGTCGCGATCCAGCCCGTCGAACACGTCCTGCATCTGTTTGCGCGAGGAGAACAGCACCAGGGTGCCACGGGAGCCCTCGACCAGTTCCGGCAAGTCGCGAATGATCGCCGCGGTGTGAGCCGGCGCATCGCGCGGGTCGGCTTTCAGGTCCGGCACCCGCAGCACACCGGCGTCGGCATGATGGAACGGGCTCGGGACCACGGCGGTCACGGCGGTTTTAGGCAGGCCGGCGCGCATGCGGAAACGGTCGAAGGTGCCGAGAGCGGTCAGGGTTGCCGAGGTCACCAGCGCCCCGTAAGCCACATTCCACAGGTTGCGCCGGAGCATTTCCGCCGCGAGGATCGGGCTGGCATTGACCTCGATGTCGAACAGCGAACCGCTTTCGGCCAGCGTTAGCCAACGGGCCATGGGCGGGTTGTCTTCCGGGTCTTCGACGGTGAAGGCGGTCCACAACTCCCAGTTGCCCGAAGAACGCGACAGCAGGCTACCGAACAGCGGATACCACTCTTCGGCCTGGTTGCTGGCGATGCCAATGTTGACCTCGCCGTCCATGCCTTCCTTGAGCAGTTCGGTGAGCCGTGTGAACAGATCGGTCAACCGGGCGAAGCCCTTTTTCAGCTCGATGCCCATTTCGCGCATGTGTTCGGGAATCACCCCGCCGACGAAGCGGTGACGCGGCCGCTCGCGACCTTCGACATCTTCGCCGGGCTTGAAGTCGGCAACCTGCTCAAAGGCACTGAACATGAACTGCTGCTGGGTCTTGATCTCCCGGGCCAGTTCCGGCACCTGTTCGATCAACTTGCCCAGATCCCCCGGCAGCGGGTGTTGGGCGAGCAATTTGGTGAGGTTCTTGGCGGTGCTCTCCAGCCAGTCGGCGGTGGAGCGCAGACGTGTGTAATGGGCGAAGTGGCCGATGGCCTTGTCCGGCAGGTGATGGCCTTCGTCGAACACGTAGATCGTATCGCGCGGGTCCGGCAGAACCGCCCCGCCGCCCAGGGCCAGGTCGGCCAGGACCATGTCGTGGTTGGTGACGATCACGTCGACCTTGCCCATGCCTTCGCGGGCCTTATAGAAGGCGCACTGGCCGAAGTTGGGGCAATGGCGGTTGGTGCACTGGCTGTGATCGGTGGTCAGGCGCGCCCAGTCGGCGTCTTCGAGCGCGGTGGACCAACTGTCGCGGTCGCCGTCCCACTTATTGCCGGCGAGCTTCTCGATCATGCTGGTGAACAGCTTCTGACTGGCCTCATCGACCTCGATCTTGAAGCCTTCTTCTTCGAACAGCTGCGCGGTGGCGGTTTGCGCGTGACCTTCCTGGAGCAACATGTCGAGCTTGGACAGGCACATGTAGCGCCCCCGGCCCTTGGCCAGGGCGAAGCTGAAATTCAACCCGCTGTTGCGCATCAGGTCGGGCAAATCCTTGTAGACGATCTGCTCTTGCAGGGCCACGGTGGCCGTGGCGATCACCAGACGCTTGCCAGCGGCCTTGGCAGCGGGGATCGCCGCCAGGCTGTAGGCCACGGTTTTGCCGGTACCGGTGCCGGCTTCCACCGCGACAATCGCGGGGTCGCCACTGCGCCGGCCTTCGTCGTCGGTGTCGATGTCACCGAGGACTTTGGCGATTTCGGCGATCATCAGGCGTTGGCCGTAGCGCGGCTTGAGGCTCTTGGCTTCGAGAAAACGCGAGTAGGCGCCCTGGATCGTGGTTTTGAGTTCAGTGCTGATCATTGATTGTCGGGCGCAAAAAACGCTGGATAAATTTTCAGTGGTGTAGGGGGCGTTCTCACTTAGTTTCCCCGCCGCGTTGTCGCCTTAAAGCGGGCCAGGCAAGGCGCAGGCCGCTGGGAATGGTTGTTCCCTTTCCAAGGCCTGCAACGCAGCCTGGCCCGCTTTAAGGCACAACCCGAAGGGCCGGGCCTGCTGTTGTGCAGGGCTGCGTTGCTCGAAGCTTATTTGGAATGACCAAACCACGCTTCTCGCGCCTTGCCCTGCACAACAGCAGACCCGGCGCGGCGTGGAAACTAAGTGAGAACGCCCCCTGAATCGGCCGCTATCATACCCCGCTAATTAATCCCGCGCAGAACGGAGTACCCCAATGACACCTTTTGGCATCGTTTATACCCTGCATGTCCTGGCCGCCCTGGTCTGGGTCGGCGGCATGTTTTTCGCCTGGATGGTCCTGCGCCCCGCGGCGATGAAGGCGCTGGAAGGCCCTGCCCGGTTGAAGCTGTGGGTGGAAGTGTTTCAAGGTTTTTTCCGCTGGGTCTGGGTCGCGGTGGTGCTTTTGCCGATCAGCGGTGTGGGCATGATTCATTTGCAGTTCGCCGGGTTCGAAGCGGCGCCGCGGTATGTGCAGGTGATGATGGGATTGTATGTGGTGATGACGGCGCTGTTTATCCGGATACAGGCGTTGCTGCTGCCGGAACTACGTACGGCGGTGGCTGCTGAGGATTGGCCGACGGGCGCGGCGACGCTGGGCAAGATTCGCCGGTTGGTGGGGATTAACCTGATGGTCGGGTTGGCGCTGGTGGCGATTGCTGCGGCTCGGCCGTGATCGTTCCCACGCTCTGCGTGGGAATGCCTCAAGGGACGCTCCGCGTCCAGTGACGCGGAGCGTCACGGGCTGCGTTCCCACGCAGAGCGTGGGAACGATCGTTTCAGAAACTGCTTACAACCGCTGAATGCTCACCGAACCTGCCGCTCCAGCAGGCCCAGGCTGGCCGTCGACACCGGGGCGACCGCTCTTGCCGCCATCGGCTTTATAGACAATGCAGCCCTTGGCCTTGCCGCCCGCCCCCGGTTTACCACCCGGTCCGGCCGCGCCACCGACCCCGCCCGCCACCTCGACCTTGATCTGCTCCGCCGGATAGTCACGCGGCACTTCCAGCCGAACCAGCGCCCCCGGCGCACCAGGCTGGCCGTCGCTGCCGTCACTGCCATCAAAACCGTGACCGGCCTGGCCCCAGGTGCAACCCGGTGCTTGACCGTTAGCCCCGTCGAGGCCGACAAAACCCGGGGCACCCGCGCCACCGCGAGCGTCTACCAACAATTGCGGCGCCTTCAGCGCTTTGATCTGCAAATTCAGATTGCGCCCGGAGCGGGCAGCCTTGAGATAAGTCCCGGGGGCGCCCCGCGCGGTGATCTGGCTGCCTTCAGCCAATTCGGCCCGGCTGACCTTCAACGCCAGAGCCTGTTCGCTCGGCACAATGGCGATCCGTGCTTCACGTCCCAGGTGCAGCTCGCCGACCGTCACTTCGGTCACGTTCGAGGGAATCAGCAAGGTGCCGTAATCGGCGACTTCCAGTCGTTCCAGTTGCAAGGAACTGGCGGTGTTGGGCAAGCGCATCAGCGAGTTGGTTTCAACACTCACCACCTGAGCGCAGGCCAATGGGCTGATGAGTGCGGCGAGCAGACAGAGTTTACGCATGGGAAGCCTTCGCAGTGGCCGGGGCCGGAATGGTTTGCAGGTGGAAAACGCCGAAAAAGACAATCTTCAGGCGATCACGCCAGGGGTGGGCTCGACCTTTGAGGCTGCGATTGCAGAACACTAGCTCCAGAAGATGAGCCAGCGCCAACAGGCTGCCGGCCAGATTGACCAACAGGTGCAGTGGATGAACAAACGGTATGAGCAGATTGACCAGCACCACCAACCAGAACAGCAGGGTCAACAACTTCCCCAGCCCCCAAAACACCTTCATACGCTCCCCCGTCGAGAATTATTATTTGCACGCACAGTAACGGCTTACACGCGGGATAAGCCAGAGGGCAACGGAAAATTCTTCCGAAAGGCATCGGATGGCCGCCGGATCAACCTTGATGGTCCTCCGACGGCTCTATCACGGGCTTCTTGATCACAGAGCCTAGCGATTGATGTGCAACTCCACACGGCGGTTTTTTGCCCGCCCTTCTTCCGTATCATTGTCAGCCACCGGCTGGGTTTCGCCCCGTCCTTCGCTGGTGAGTTTGTTCGGCGCCAGCCCCCGGCTCAACAGGTAGGCCGCCACGCTGCTGGCACGACGTTCCGACAGTTTTTGGTTATAGGCGTCCGAACCCTGACTGTCGGTATGGCCGACGACCTTGACGCTCACCACATCGGCGCTCTGCAGTTTGGGCATCAACGAATCCAGCTCGCTGCGCGCCTCGGGCGTCAGGTCGGATTTGTTGTACGCGAACAACACATTACTGCTCAGAGTGATGACTTCGGATACCGGCGGTTCAGCAGGTTTTACGCTGGCCGGATATTGCGGCAACGGGCAACCGTGATGTTCGACAGGCGTATTGGCAGGCGTATCAGGGCAGCGATCGCGTCGATCGAAAACTCCGTCACCGTCCTCGTCGCCATCCTGGGCATAACAGATCAAGCCACCGGTCAAGATACCGAGCGCCGCTCCGCCTGCCGCCCAACCGCCACTTTCGATCGCGCCCAAACCACCACCGACCAGTCCGCCAATGACACTGCAGATCGGCCAGGTACGTTGATTCAAGGGGGCGGTGCCATCGCTGTGAGTCGCGCAACCGGTCAGAAGGCTGCCAAGCAGCAGAACCGGCAAGACGGTCCTTGTGAGAACGCTCATTGTGAATGCTCCTGTGTCACCGGCCCATACCGGTCACACAGGAGTAAAGACCCGCATCCGCGACTGCACAAGCCACGGAGTACAAGGGTTTAGCGGTCGATTTTGATTTCCGTACGCCGGTTCAGCGCACGGCCGTCAGCAGTTTTGTTATCGGCCACCGGCTGGCTTTCACCGGCACCGGTCACAGACACGAAACTGCTGCGTGGCACGCCTTGGGAAATCAGGTACTCCACCACCGAATGGGCGCGTTTGTCCGACAGTTTCTGGTTGTATTTATCGCTGCCGACGCTGTCGGTATGACCGGTCACGGTCAACCGGGCGCTGGCGGATTCCTGTTTCAGACGCGTGGCGACGGTGTTGAGTACCTCTTTATCGGAAGGAGTGAGCTTGGACGAGTCGAACTGGAAGTGAACATCACGGATAACGATGACTTCTTCCTTGACCACCGCCTTCTCTTCGACCACCGGCGCAGGCGCAGGTGGAGGGCAGCCGTCGGCATCGACACGCACGCCTTTAGGCGTGTGCGGGCACTTGTCGCGGCTGTCCGGCACGCCATCGCCGTCTTCGTCGCCATCGCCATGCACCCAGCAATAAGCCGCTGCTGTGCCGCCGACCAGCAGCGCGCCATAGCCCGCCCATGAAGAGCTCTCTGTCGCACCGAGCCCTGCACCGACGACACCACCGACCGCAGCACAGGTCGGCCAGTCGGTTTTTTGCAAACCTGCGCAACCAGTCAACACACTGGTTAGCAGAACCAAAGGTAATGCTGTCCGAACTATGCTCATCTAGTTTTCTCCTGAGGGATCGGCTAATAACCGATTTCAAGGAGTAAAGACCGGACTTTTAATCTCCGCCAGCAATAGGCCATTGCTGTTTTGCCTTATGTTCACGGAAGATCGGCGCTTTTTTGCTTAAACACGCTCGACAAGACACGTTAATCTTGGCGTTCTGATTGAGGATCTTCGATGACTGCAAGTATTTCTTCGCGCACGCCCCAGCAGGCGTTGGCCGCTTTGCTTGATCGTTACGCCCCGACGCGTCTGTTGCTGATTGGCGTCAGTGAGTTCCCCGCGCTCGAGGCGTTCAAACTCGCGCACCCGGAAAGCACCGTCGCCTTCGCCGCGCCCGGACCATTGCCGGCCGAACTGGCGGCGCAGCGGTTTGATCTGGCGCTGGTGGTCGATTGCCTCGAACATTTGCCCAAGCGCGACGGCCTGAATCTGCTCGGCGGGATACGCAACCTCAATGCCAGTCGCATTGCGGTGCTGGCCGACTTGCCGGCCAGCGGTTGGCAGGAGACGGATTTTTTCTCCCTGGCCTTGCAAGCCAGCGAACGCTTCCAGCGCGACGATCAAGTGTTGACGCTGTTTACCTACGATCTGCTTGACTACAAACAGGTGCCCGACTGGCTCAACTCACGCTTCTGGGCCAATCCGGAAAACTTCGGGAAATATTGGTGGTAACGCAATGAGTACATCCATTTGCCCTTGCGGCAGCGGCACGCTGCTTGATGCCTGCTGCGGTCATTACCATGCCGGCCATCCGGCCCCTAGCGCCGAAGTCCTGATGCGCTCGCGCTACAGCGCCTATGTGCTGGGGCTGGTCGACTATCTGGTGGCCACCACCCTGCCCGCGCAACAGGCCGGGCTGGATCGCCAGTCGATCAGCGACTGGAGCGCCCAAAGCACCTGGCTGGGCCTGGAAGTGGAAAGCGCCGAGGTCTTCGGCGGCCAGCCGGAGCACGCCTTCGTCACCTTTACCGCTCGCTGGCACGACAGCAGCGGCGAACACAGCCACCGCGAACGTTCGTCATTCGTACAGAACACCGGCCGCTGGTACTTCATCGACCCCACCGTGCCACTCAAGGCCGGGCGCAACGATGCGTGCCCGTGCGCCAGCGGGCAGAAGTTCAAGAAGTGTTGTGCGAGTTATTTCAGCCCTTGAGGTGATGCTTAAAAGATCGCAGCCTTCGGCAGCTCCTACAGGGTGATCGACGTACACCTGTAGGAGCTGCCGAAGGCTGCGATCTTTTTAGAGCTAGACTCGGGATCAAGGGAGAAACACGACCATGACCAACGGACGACTCGCGCTCTATCTGTTCACTTTGCTGCTTCTGTTTTCAGGACTCAGCGGCTGCGCCTCATGGTTCAGCGACGACCTGCCCGATCCGCAGGTGCATCTGGTCAAGGTCGAGGTGGTCCGGGCCAAGTTGCTGGAGCAGAAATTCCTGCTGCATTTTCGTGTCGACAACCCCAATGACGAAGACCTGACGGTGCGTGCCCTGGAATATCGCATTCACCTAGGGGACATCCTGCTGACCGAAGGCGAGCACGAACATTGGTTCACCGTCGGCCCCAAGCACAGCGCCTACTTTAAGGTGCCGATCCGCACCAACCTGTGGCCCAGGGTTCGGGACGTGGTGAAACTGCTGAAAAAACCCGAGCAACCGATTCCCTATCGTCTGGAAGGAACGCTTGAAACCGGTTTATTCATCGCGCACTACGTGCACCTGGCGCGCAATGGCGTGATAATCGCCGCCGATTTAATTCCGGAGTGACCCCGATGACCCAGCAACCCCACGTCCATGGCCCTGACTGCAACCACGATCATGACCATCACGACCACCATGATCACGACCATGGCCATGTCCACGGCCCGAACTGCGGCCACGCCCACCAGGAACCGGTGCGCAACGCCCTGAAAGACGTCGGCCGCAACGACCCTTGCCCATGCGGCAACGGCAAGAAGTTCAAGAAGTGCCACGGGGCATAACGCTTCGGGCGGATAACTTCTTCGCCTGTTGAATCGCAAATCCCTGTAGGAGCGAGGCTTGCCCGCGAAAAAGGCGCCACGATCAATCAGAAAAACCGCGTCATCGTTCTTCGCGGGCAAGCCTCGCTCCTACAAGTTGATCTGCACCCCAAAAGTTGGACACCAATCCTAATTTTGGGGTCAGTTCAAGGTTTCAGTCGTTCATGAGGATGTTTGCGGCGCTGACGACCGTCGCATATTCCCCATGCAGATTCCCCAGCGACATCGCATGCACTTCTTCAGCTGAATGGGGATTGCCGAAAAAGTCCGCCTTGTCGAAGGTAAAGCACGCATCCTCCACAACCCACGCCTCAAACCCCAGATTCCCGGCGGCTCGCGCCGTGGACTCCACCGAGTTGTGGGTCGCCACACCAACGATGATCAACTGATCGATCCCCGCCTCGCGCAAACGCGCCTCCAGCCCCGTCGAACAAAACGCATCTGGCACTTGCTTCTGAATCAACCACTCACCGGCCAGTGGCTGAAAGCGTTCCTGAAACTCCACCCCCGATTGCTGCGGCCAGAACACCGAATCCACTGAGCGTGACAGGTGCTGCACATGAATCACCGGCCGCCCGGTGCGACGCCAATGCCCCAATAACTCCAGGATGCGCTCTTCGGCCTGAGGGTTGTTTCGACGGCCCAACTTGGGATGCAGAATGCCTTTTTGTTGATCGATGATGATCAGCGCCGCGTTTGTCTTAAGCTCCATGCCGACTTTTCTCATGCGAGGTCATTGAATTTCCCGCACTTCAGCATCACCTCCTCCTACTGGCAAGCCATCAAACGCAAACAGGACGACCTGATGCCGAAGGTCGCTATCCGAACCTGACGATGTCTCTTGATTTGGAGTACTTCATGATCGACCTGTATTACTGGACCACCCCCAACGGCCACAAGATTTCGCTATTCCTGGAAGAAGCCGGCCTGCCCTACAACGTTTACCCGATCAATATCAGCCAGAACGAGCAGTTCAAACCCGACTTCCTGAAAGTCTCGCCGAACAACAAAATCCCGGCCATCGTCGATCATGAACCGGCCGATGGCGGTGCTCCGTTGTCGCTGTTTGAGTCGGGGGCGATTCTTCAGTACCTGGCGGAGAAAACCGGCAAGTTTTTGCCCAAGGACCTGCGCGGGCGCCAGCAAGCGCTGCAATGGCTGTTCTGGCAGATGGGCGGCCTGGGGCCGATGGCCGGGCAGAATCATCACTTCAGCCGGTTCGCGCCGGAGAAAATCCCTTACGCGATCAAGCGCTACATCGACGAAACCGCCCGCCTCTATGGGGTGCTCGACAAGCAACTGGCGAACCATGACTTTGTCGCCGGCAGCGAATACAGCATTGCCGACATGGCGATCTACCCGTGGATCGTTTCCCACAAGTGGCAAAGCCAGAACCTGGAAGACTTCCCTAACGTGCTGCGCTGGTTCAACCACATCCAGGACCGCCCGGCGACGGTGAAGGCGTACGCGCTGGTGGCCAAGGTCAACCCGCCGAAGCCCTGAGAAAACACAAACCCTCAGGTATTCACAAAGCCTGTGGCGAGGGAGCTTGCTCCCGCTGGAGTGCGCAGCGCTCCCGACCCCGACACATCGGAAACCGAGGTGGCTGGTTTGCGACCGCTTCGCAGCCGAGCGGGAGCAAGCTCCCTCGCCACAAAGGCCCTCATCGCCTTTGGATTTGTGGTTTATCAGACATTTTCTGAAATAACCCCATACCCCGCTTGCGCGGCCACCTCCTGCTCACTAACGTAGCGCCTTTGTCGCGCCACTACCCCCGCAGGAGCTTTGCCATGGCCTCGCCAGCCCTTACACATTTTCTTCCCCGGTTCGGCGTTGCCGCAGCAGTGGCCGGTGTTTTGAGCCTGACCGGTTGTCAGACCTGGAACGCCCAGGACACCCTCCCGCCCACCTCTGGCGTGCAACCGCTGAAAGGCCTGGCGCAAAACGTTTCGGTCCGCCGCAATGCCATGGGCATGCCGCTGATCGAGAGCAACAGCTTCCACGATGCGCTGTTCACCCTCGGCTACGTGCACGCCAGCGACCGCATCAGCCAAATGGTCACTCTGCGCCTGCTGGCCCAGGGCCGTCTGGCAGAGATGTCCGGCGCAGACCTGCTCGATGCCGACCGCTACATGCGTGCGGTCAATCTGAAGAAAAGCGCGGATGAGCTGTATAAGGCCTCGTCGCCACGCCTCAAGCGTTTCTTCGAAGTCTATGCCCGCGGGGTCAACGCCTACCTGTTCCGCTACCGCGACAAACTGCCTGCGGACCTCGCGGCCACCGGCTACAAGCCTGAATACTGGAAACCGGAAGATTCGGCGCTGATGTTCTGCCTGCTGAACTTCAGCCAATCGGCGAACCTGCCGGAAGAGATTTCCTCGCTGATGCTGGCCCAGACCGTCAGCACCGACAAACTGGCATGGCTGACCCCGTCCGCCCCCGACGAAAAACTGCCGGTGGCTGAAGCTGAAAAACTTCAGGGCGTCAAACTCACCGGGCAAATCCCGGGGCTGAGCGAAATCAGCAAAGCCACCGGTCAACTGTCGGATCTGAATCTGTTGGGCGCTACCTCCTCGAACAACTGGGCGATCGCCCCGCAACGCAGCCGCAGCGGCAAAAGCCTGCTGGCCAGCGACAGCCACGGACCGCTGGGCGTCCCGTCGTTGTTCAGTTACGTGCAGATTCGCGCGCCGAAATACCAGGCCTCCGGCGTAACCATTGCCGGGTTACCGATGGTGCTCGCTGGTTTCAACGGCAAAGTGGCGTGGAGCATGACCACGGTCATGGGCGACAATCAGGACGTGTTCCTGGAAAAAATCAAACGCCAGGGCAATGGCCTTTCCTACGAAGTGGGCGGCAAATGGCAGCCGGCGATCGTGCGCAACGAAACCTATTTCGTCAAAGGCCAGCGGCCAATTCGCGAAGCAGTGTACGAAACCCGCCACGGGCCACTGCTCAACAGCGCCCAAGGCATGGCGCTGGCGAATGGTTTCGGCCTGGCCCTGCAAGCGCCGGACTTCACCGACGACAAAACCCTGGATGCGTTTTTCGACCTGTCCCGGGCACAAAGCACCGAGAGAGCATCGGACGCCAGCCGTGAAATCCGCGCCATCGCCCTGAATCTGGTGTTTGCCGATGCCAGCAATATCGGCTGGCAAGTCACCGGTCGCTACCCGAACCGTCGCGAAGGCGAAGGCTTGCTGCCGTCGCCGGGTTGGGAAGGTCGCTACGACTGGGACGGTTACGCCGACCCAATGCTCCACCCGTATGACCAGGACCCGGCACAGGGCTGGCTCGGCACCGCCAACCAGCGGGTCATTCCCCATGGCTACGGCATGCAGTTGTCCAATTCCTGGTCGGCACCGGAGCGTGGTGAACGCATGGCCGAACTGGCGGGCGTGGGCAAACACGACACCCGCAGCTTGATCGCCATGCAATACGACCAGACCACCACCTTCGCCGCCAAACTGAAGAAGATGTTTGAAGCGCCGGGCATGTCCCAGCCGCTCAAACAGGCCATCGAAGCGTTGCCGGTGGCCGATCGCGGCAAGGCTCGCGAGACTTATACCCGCTTGATGGCCTTCGACGGCAAACTCAGCCCGACTTCCGCCGACGCGGCGATTTACGAGTTGTTCCTGCAGGAAAGCACCAAACAGATTTTCCTCGACGAACTGGGCCCGGAAAGCAGCCCGGCGTGGAAAGCCTTCATCGCCAACGGCAAATTATCCTACGCGGCTCAGGCCGATCACCTGCTTGGACGTGAGGACAGTCCGTTCTGGGATGACGTGCGCACTGCGCAGAAAGAAGACAAACCGGCGATCCTCGCTCGTAGCCTCGCGGCTGCGATCAGCGCGGGTGACAGTCAGTTGGGCGGTGATCACAAAGCCTGGCAGTGGGGCAAACTGCACCGCTACGAGTGGAAAAACGCCAGCGGCCAGACCGTGCGCGGTCCGCTGGCGGCCGGCGGCGATCACACCACACTCAACACCGCCTCATTCGCCTGGGGTCAGGACTTCAACACCACGCAGGCCCCGGCCATGCGCTTTATCGTCGACTTCGGCCAGGCCGAACCGCTGATGGGCCAGAACGCTACCGGCCAATCCGGCAACCCGGCCAGCCCGCACTATCTCGACAGCGTCGATCCATGGCTCAAGGGTCAATACATGAGCTTGCCGATGCAGCCGCAGAACTTTGACAAGGTGTATGGCAAGACGCGGTTGACGCTGACGCCTGGCAAGTAACATCAAAAGATCGCAGCCTGCGGCGGCTCCGAAGGAGCTGCCGCAGGCTGCGATCTTTTGTTTTTAATCTCTGTAAAAATAAATAGAACTTCTCGTCTCGGGCAAACCTCCTAGCTAACAGGCCTCTCCATTCTGGTAACAATATGGATCTTGTTATCGCACGTCCTGAAGGTTTGTACTGCCCGCCCGGGGATTTCTATATCGACCCGTGGCGCCCCGTCGAGCGTTCAGTCATCACCCACGCTCATAGCGACCATGCTCGCCGTGGCAATCAACACTATCTGGCGGCGGTGCCGGGTGCGGGCATTCTGCGCGCGCAGCTGGGCCAGGACATCAACCTGCAAACGCTGCCCTATGGCGAGCAATTGCTGCACCACGGTGTAAAACTGAGTTTTCACCCCGCAGGCCACATGCTCGGCTCAGCCCAGGTGCGGCTGGAATGCGGCGGTGAGGTCTGGGTCGCCTCCGGTGATTACAAAACAGAGCCCGACGGCACCTGTACACCGTTCGAACCGGTGCGCTGTCACACCTTTATCACAGAATCGACGTTCGGCCTGCCGATTTACCGCTGGCAACCCCAGGCGCAGATCCTTGCCGAGATCAATCAGTGGTGGCGGGCCAACGCCGCAGTCGATAAAACCAGTGTGCTGCTCTGCCATGCCTTCGGCAAGGCTCAGCGGATTCTTCATGGCCTCGATACCAGCCTGGGTCCCATCCTGGTGCATGGCGCGGTTGAACCGATCAATCAGTTTTATCGTCAGAGCGGCATTCATTTACCGCCAACGATTTGTGCCAGCGAAGTAAAAAAGCAGGATCCGATGATGCGCAAAGCTCTGGTCCTCGCGCCGCCTGCAACTGGCACCAGCAATTGGGTACGGCGCTTCGGCGACTACAGCGATGCCCTCGCCAGCGGTTGGATGCGTTTGCGCGGCACGCAGCGGCGGCATGGCGTGGATCGTGGTTTCGTGCTGTCCGATCACGCCGATTGGCCCGGCCTGCTCTGGGCCATCGAACAGTCCGGGGCCGAGCGGGTGAAGGTCACCCATGGATCGATCGGAGTGCTGGTGCGGCATCTGCGCGAACAGGGCCTCGACGCCATGAGTTTCAGCACCGAATACGGCGACGACGAGAACAACGCAGCCCTCGAACCCGAAAGCGCCGAGGTGCAGGCATGAAAGCCTTCGCCGAGCTGTATGCCGAACTCGATGCCACCACCTCAAGCAACGCCAAACTGGCGGCGATGCAGCATTACTTCGCCCACGCCACGCCCGAAGATGCCGCCTGGGCGGTGTACTTGCTGGCCGGCGGGCGGCCTCGGCAATGGGTGCCGGTACGGGTGCTGCGCGACATGGCAATCGCGTGTTCCGGGCTCTCGCCCTGGTTGTTCGAGGAAAGCTACCAGGCGGTGGGTGATCTGGCGGAAACCATTTCGCTGGTGCTGCCCGAAACGCCTCACACGTCTACCGACAGACTGACGGTGTGGATTGAAGACAAACTATTGCCGCTGCGCAGCGCGCCCCCGCGGGTCCTCGCCGAACGCCTGCCCGCGCTGTGGGCACAACTGGATCGCCAGGGCCTGATGCTGTGCATCAAACTGATCACCGGCAGTTTCCGTGTCGGTGTCTCCAAATCGCTGGTCACCCGCGCCGTGGCAGCTATGGCCGGGCTCGACGGCAAACACGTGGCCCAGCGGCTGGTGGGTTACACCGCCCCGTCGCACCGCCCGAACGCCGCCAGCTACCTGAAGCTGATTGCCCCCGAAGCACCCGATGAACACGCCCAACGGGATGGCCAGCCCTACCCGTTTTTCCTTGCCCATGCGTTGTCGCAACCGGTTGAGCAGTTCGAAGCCCTGCTCGGCCCGGCCAGCCAATGGCAAGTGGAGTGGAAATGGGACGGCATCCGCGCCCAGGTGGTCAAGCGCGATGGGCGCTTGTGGGTCTGGTCGCGAGGCGAAGAACTGGTAACCGAACGGTTCCCCGAACTGGGCAGCCTGGTTCACGACTTGCCCGACGGCACGGTGATCGACGGCGAAATCGTCGCCTGGAAAACCGCGCCCTCGGGCTCTGGGAACGCTTATGACCGGCAATCGCCAACCTCGCTGGCGGTGCAGCCTTTCGCCCTGCTGCAAAAACGCAGCAGCCGTAACACGCTGGACAAGAAAATCCTCCATGAGGTGCCCGTGGTCATTCAGGCCTTTGACCTGCTCGAATGGCAGGACCAGGATTTGCGCAACCAGACTCAGGCCATGCGCCGCGCTCAGTTGGAACACCTCGTCACCACCTGCGCAAACCCGGTGTTACTTGCCTCGCCCATGTTGATCGGCGAAGACTGGTTCGACCTCGCCCGCCAACGGGAAGCCTCTCGCAAACTGGGGGGTCGAAGGCATGATGCTCAAGGCCCGCGATGCGCAGTATGGCGTCGGGCGGAATAAAGACACCGGCGTGTGGTGGAAATGGAAAGTCGACCCGCTCAGTGTCGATGCAGTGCTGATCCATGCCCAGCAGGGTCATGGCCGCCAGGCCAGTCTCTACACTGATTACACTTTCGCCGTGTGGGACGGCCCACCCTCTGCCAGCGAGCGAACACTGGTGCCTTTCGCCAAGGCCTACTCCGGGTTGACCGACGAAGAAATCCGCCAGATCGACAGCATCGTCCGCAAGACCACGGTGGAAAAATCCGGACCGGTGATCCGTGTGAAACCGAGCCTGGTGTTTGAGCTGGGATTCGAGAGCATTGCTCCGTCGAAACGACACCCGAGCGGGATTGCGGTGAGGTTTCCGCGGATGTTGCGCTGGCGGCTGGACAAGTCGGTGGAAGAAGCTGACAGCCTGGCGACGTTGCAGGATTTGCTTGGCTAACCTGACGTGATGTGACGTGAATCCTGTAGGAGCGAGGCTTGCCCGCGAAAAATTCACCGCGGCTTTTCAGGCATTACGCGTCATCGTTCTTCGCGGGCAAGCCTCGCTCCTACAAATTCTGCGCACCATTCAGGAGCAGGAATCTGGCAATGCCCGTTTTCGTGCACAAATCGAACTTTGCCATTTCTTGTATCACCTTTTAAAACGCTTGTTCGGGACTCTGGTTCGGAAATTGCTACTTTTAATAGGTCTTACGCTTTTCAGTAACAGTACTTCTGCGCCACAAGCGCTCATATTGGTTCTTAGGGATTGAATAATGAAAAAAGCATTGCTGACCCTTTCTGCACTGGCGTTGTGCATGGCTGCCGGCTCCGCGCTGGCAAAGGAATACAAAGAATTGCGTTTTGGCGTTGACCCTTCCTACGCGCCGTTCGAGTCCAAAGCAGCCGACGGCAGCCTGGTGGGCTTCGACATCGACCTGGGCAATGCAATCTGCGCCGAGCTGAAGGTCAAGTGCAAATGGGTCGAAAGCGATTTCGACGGCATGATTCCGGGCCTCAAGGCCAATAAATTCGATGGTGTGATCTCTTCGATGACCGTTACTCCGGCCCGCGAAAAAGTCATCGACTTCTCCAGCGAGCTGTTCTCCGGCCCTACCGCCTACGTGTTCAAGAAAGGCTCCGGCCTGAGCGCAGACGTCGCCACATTGAAGGGCAAAACCGTCGGTTACGAGCAAGGCACCATTCAGGAAGCCTATGCCAAAGCCGTACTGGACAAGGCCGGCGTGAAAACCCAGGCCTACGCCAACCAGGATCAGGTGTATTCCGACCTGACTTCCGGTCGTCTCGACGCCGCGATCCAGGACATGCTGCAAGCTGAACTTGGCTTCATCAAATCGCCAAAAGGCGCCGATTACGAAGTCAGCAAGCCCGTCGACAGCGAATTGCTGCCGGCCAAAACAGCAGTCGGTATCTCGAAAGGTAACAAAGAGCTGAAAGCACTTCTGGATAAAGGTATCAAAGCGTTACACGACGATGGCACCTACGCCACCATTCAGAAGAAACACTTTGGCGATCTGAATCTGTACAGCGGCAAATAATGCCCGGCGCCCATCTCGCGGTGGGCGCTTTTTTCATCCGATCAGGTTGCTGATTTATGTTCGAAAACCTATTACAACACCTGGGGCTCTCTGCCTTCAGCCTTCAGGGCTTCGGTCCGTTGCTGATGGAAGGCACCTGGATGACCATCAAATTATCGGTGATGTCGCTGTTGGTGGCCGTGTTGCTCGGCCTGCTGGGCGCCAGTGCCAAGCTGTCAAAAGTCAAACTGCTGCGGATACCAGCCCAGTGCTACACCACGCTGATTCGCGGGGTACCGGACCTGGTGCTGATGCTGCTGATCTTCTACAGCCTGCAAACCTGGCTGACCTCGTTTACCGACTTCATGGAATGGGAATACATCGAGATCAACCCGTTCAGCGCCGGGGTCATCACCCTGGGCTTCATTTATGGCGCGTACTTCACCGAAACGTTCCGCGGGGCGATCCTTGCCGTGCCACGGGGCCAAGTCGAAGCCGCTACCGCGTATGGCCTCAAACGCGGCCAGCGTTTTCGATTCGTGGTGTTCCCGCAAATGATGCGCTTCGCCCTGCCGGGCATCGGCAACAACTGGATGGTGATGCTCAAGGCCACCGCGCTGGTCTCGATCATCGGCCTCGCCGACTTGGTCAAGGCTGCGCAGGACGCCGGTAAAAGCACCTATCAACTGTTCTACTTCCTGGTGCTGGCCGCATTGATCTACTTGCTGATCACCAGTGCCTCCAACGTTGTCCTGCGCTGGCTCGAACGCCGCTACGCCGCCGGTGCCCGGGAGGCCGTACGATGATCGAACTCTTGCAGGAATACTGGAAACCCTTCCTTTATACCGACGGCTACAACATCACCGGCCTGGCCATGACCATGTGGCTGCTCAGTGCGTCGATCTGCATCGGTTTTCTGGTGTCGATCCCGCTGTCCATCGCCAGGGTTTCGTCCAGGTTCTACGTCCGCTGGCCAGTGCAGTTTTACGTCTACCTGTTCCGGGGTACGCCGCTCTACATCCAACTGCTGATTTGCTACACCGGCATCTACAGTCTGGCGGCCGTGCGTGCCCAGCCAGTTCTCGATGCGTTTTTTCGCGACGCGATGAACTGCACGATCCTGGCCTTCGCCCTGAACACCTGCGCCTACACCACGGAAATCTTCGCCGGGGCGATTCGCAGCCTGGCCCACGGTGAAGTCGAAGCAGCCAAGGCCTATGGTTTGTCAGGCTGGAAGCTTTACGCCTACGTGATCATGCCGTCGGCGCTGCGTCGCTCGTTGCCTTATTACAGCAACGAAGTGATCCTGATGCTGCACTCGACCACCGTGGCGTTCACCGCGACCATCCCGGATGTCCTGAAAGTCGCTCGCGATGCGAACTCTGCGACCTTTCTGACGTTCCAGTCGTTCGGCATCGCCGCGCTGATCTACCTGACCGTTACCTTTGCGCTGGTCGGCCTGTTCCGCCTCGCCGAACGCCGATGGCTGGCCTTCCTCGGGCCGACTCACTAGGACAATTCGTACATGCGCCACCAGATTCATGACCTGCTGGCCCCACTGCCGGGGACCGTGCGACAGATCCACAGCTTCCACTTCGGCCCCCAGGCGGCCAAAGGCAAGATCTACATCCAGTCCTCCCTGCATGCCGATGAATTGCCCGGCATGCTGGTGGCCTGGCACCTCAAACAGCGTCTGGCGGAGCTGGAAGCCGCCGGCCGGCTGCGCAGCGAAATCGTGCTGGTGCCCGTGGCCAACCCGGTCGGCCTGGAACAAGTGTTGATGGACGTTCCACTGGGCCGCTACGAGCTGGAAAGCGGGCAGAACTTCAATCGCTGGTTTGTCGACTTGAGTGAAGAGGTCGGCAATGAGATCGAAGGCCTGCTGGGCGACGATCCGCAACGTAACCTCGAACTGATCCGCAGCAGCCTGCGCGACGTATTGGCGCGCCAGACCGCCGGCACGCAACTGCAATCCCAACGCCTGACCCTGCAACGGCTGGCTTGCGATGCGGACATGGTGCTGGACCTGCATTGCGATTTCGAAGCCGTCGCGCACCTCTACAGCACGCCCGAGGCCTGGCCCCAGGTCGAGCCACTGGCGCGTTACATCGGTGCCGAAGCCAGCCTGTTGGCCACCGACTCTGGCGGCCAGTCGTTCGATGAATGCTTCACCCTGCTCTGGTGGCAGTTGAAAGAACGCTTCGGCGAGCATTTCAATATTCCGCTGGGCAGTTTTTCGGTCACCGTCGAATTGCGCGGCCAGGGCGACGTCAATCACCCGTTGGCCAGCCTCGATTGTCAGGCGTTGATCGATTATCTGATTCACTTCGGCGCGATTGCCGGTGAGCCGGCGCCCTTACCGGAACTGCCCTACCCGGCCACGCCGCTGGCCGGCGTCGAACCGGTAGCGACATCCGTGGGCGGACTGCTGGTGTTTACGGCCCTGCCCGGGGAATACCTGGAGGCCGGGCAACTGATCGCCGAAGTCATCGACCCGATCAATGATCGCGTCACCCCTGTTCATTGCACCGTCGCCGGGCTGATGTACGCCCGTTCGCTGCGGCGCATGGCCACTGCCGGCATGGTCATCGCCCACGTCGCGGGCACCGAAGCCTATCGCAGCGGCTACCTACTTTCGCCTTGAGGATGCATGCCCCATGTACAAACTGACCATCGAAGGCCTGCATAAAAGCTATGGCGATCATCAGGTGCTCAAAGGCGTTTCGCTCAAGGCCAAAACCGGCGACGTCATCAGCCTGATCGGCGCCAGCGGCTCGGGCAAAAGCACCTTTTTGCGCTGCATCAACTTTCTGGAGCAACCCAACGACGGCACCATGAGCCTGGACGGCCAGAACATCCGCATGGTCAAGGACCGTCACGGCATCCATGTGGCCGACCCGGATGAACTGCAACGAATCCGCACCCGCCTGGCCATGGTGTTCCAGCACTTCAACCTGTGGAGCCACATGACGGTGCTGGAAAACATCACCATGGCCCCGCGGCGGGTGCTCGGTTGCAGCAAGGCCGAAGCCGAGGACCGTGCCCGACGTTACCTCGACAAGGTTGGCCTGGCGCCGCGTGTGGCGGATCAGTACCCGGCGTTCCTGTCGGGCGGTCAGCAACAACGGGTAGCCATTGCCCGTGCGCTGGCCATGGAACCGGAAGTCATGCTGTTCGACGAACCAACCTCGGCACTCGACCCGGAACTGGTAGGCGAAGTGCTCAAGGTCATTCAGGGCCTGGCCGAGGAAGGCCGGACCATGATCATGGTCACCCATGAAATGAGCTTCGCCCGCAAAGTGTCGAGCCAGGTGCTGTTCCTGCATCAGGGGCTGGTGGAAGAAGAAGGCGCGCCGGAAGACGTGCTGGGCAATCCGAAGAGTGAGCGGTTGAAGCAGTTCTTGAGCGGCAACCTCAAGTAAAACGCCACCTTCGCGTAGGAGCGAGGCTTGCCCGCGATGAACGATAACGCGGTCATCAAATAGACCGAGTTGCCTTCATCGCGGGCAAGCCTCGCTCCTACAAAAGCGGGTATCAGACCACAGGCGCGGGAGGTGGCTCATCCGGCAGGGTGGGCTCTCCAGGTTCTGTCGGATCTTCATTGGGGCTGTCGGGATCAGGCTGATGGGGGATGCCCCCTGCCATGCTGACTGGCGGATGCGCCAACAAGGACCAGGCCAGCACGCCAACCTGATTGGGCTCAAGCCTTGCCAGTTCGGCACTTATTCGCGGATCGATCTTCATGAAGCACTCCTGAGCGATGGCCCGATCCGCCTTGCGCGAATCGGAGCAGTACACCCCATAGAGTGTACGCCCGCTCAGGAATTCCAACGGTCTGTCAGACGGTTGACTCAGGTACGCGGCAGGGTCACGCCACGCTGGCCCTGATACTTGCCGCCACGGTCCTTGTAGGACACTTCACATTCCTCGTCGGACTCGAGGAACAGCATCTGCGCCACGCCTTCGTTGGCGTAGATCTTCGCCGGCAGGTTGGTGGTGTTCGAGAACTCCAGGGTCACATGGCCTTCCCACTCGGGCTCGAGAGGGGTCACGTTGACGATGATGCCGCAGCGGGCGTAGGTGCTCTTGCCCAGACAGATGGTCAATACGTTGCGCGGAATGCGGAAGTATTCGACGGTACTGGCCAAGGCGAAGGAGTTTGGCGGGATGATGCACACGTCGCTGTGGATGTCGACGAAGCTGCCAGCGTCGAAGTTTTTCGGATCGACGATGGCCGAATTGATGTTGGTGAACACCTTGAAATGATTGGTGCAACGCACATCGTAGCCGTAGCTCGACACACCATAGGAGATCACACGACTGTCGTCACTGCCGCGCACCTGACGCTCCACGAAGGGCTCGATCATGCCGTGCTCTTGCGCCATGCGGCGAATCCACTTGTCCGATTTGATGCTCATGGCGGGAGTCCTGAATAGCGAGGTGGAAAAATTCTGTCCGGCATCTTACCGGGCAGTCGCTCGGGTTCAAAGTCCGGGAGACAATTCTCGCCGTTTCCCCGTGAATTCCGGGGCCTCACCGCCATGTTATTAACCGTCAGTCATTAAAAAAGAGAAACCTTCGCAAGAACCATTGGCACGTTCCGGAAAAAGGGTTAAGGTGGCGCCACTGTGCTGCTTGTGTCACTGAGAATCTCTACACGATATGTTGAATTTCGATCCAACCATCTACAAGAATTTTTCCTGCTCTTTGCACTCAGTCTCGGCCAGGGTTCTTCCTGAGTCGCAGTTATCTTTGTTCAAGGAGTTACACCATGTCTAATCGCCAAACCGGTACCGTTAAGTGGTTCAACGATGAAAAAGGCTTCGGCTTCATCACTCCACAATCCGGTGACGACCTGTTCGTTCACTTCAAAGCTATCCAATCCGACGGCTTCAAAAGCCTGAAAGAAGGCCAACAGGTTTCTTTCATCGCTACCCGCGGTCAGAAAGGCATGCAAGCTGAAGAAGTTCAAGTTATCTAACTTGTACTTGCTTTAGTAAAAGGCCCCGCCCTCAAAAGCGGGGCTTTTTTGTGCCTGTGTGCTTTGTGTGGCAACAAAAAATCGCAGCCTTGGGCGGCGCCCACAAGTGCGGAGCTGCCGAAAGTTGCGATCTTTTGATCTTCCAGCGTGTTACCAGGCCACGCCAAACCCTGCGGTATATCGGGTCTTGTTCAGGTCCGCATTGTCAGTACCACTGATGATGTCTTTCTCGGCCTTCAGGTTCAGCGACGCCCAGTCGGTGACTTTGTAGCGCAGGCCGGCCTCGGTATCGAGTGCGTAATCGGCGACACCCGACAGTGGCTTGCCCACTTCGCCTTTGGTGAAGAACTCGACCTTCTTGCCAATCAGGTAGCGGTTGTAGTCCCACTTCATGGCCAGGGAATAGAAGTTTTGCTTTCCGCCATCGGAAAATTCGTAGTCCGTACGGTTGAGGAGCGAGCCCAGGGAGAACGCACCCAGTTCGTCATCCCAGAATTGATAACCGGGGCCAGTACCGACGGTGCGCTGACGGGAGAGCTCTTCGACCTTGTCGCGCTTGTAATTCAAACGCCCCTGCCAGAACCACTTCTCGGTGAGGAAGCGGTCGAGAGAATACTCGGCACGCCAGTTATCAGTGGTAACCACGTCATCCTGAAACTCGCGGTTGTACTCACCTTCCGCCGTATGACGCCACCGACCGTGACGCGCGGTGGTTTTGAAGCCGACGTCGTAATCATCGGTATCTTTTTCTGCACGCTGATAATCCAGCGCCAGGTCGACGTTACCTTTAAACACCAAATCCTCGACCACCGGTTTGGGCTTGAGGATCTGCTGAATACTGGCCAGCTCCACGGTCTTGGGCGTCTCGCCATTGGCCAGCGTGACCTTGCCGTCCTCTGCCGCGTGCAGCGACTTGGCCTTTTCGCCGGTGTAGGCATCCTGCTTGACCAGCAATTGCTGATCGCTTTCCAGGGTTTTGACCTCTTTCCAGTCAATCGGGACCGCACCGGCATACGCGGTCTGGATCAACAGCTTGCCGCCATCGAAGAGGGTGATCTTGCCGCTCAGCTTGTCACCGTTCTTCAACCAGACCGTATCGGCGAGCAAGGGAGTGGAAGCACTGACGACAGCGAGGCACAGCAAGGTTCTGGACAACATAAGCGAATCAAAGGCTCAACTTTGCGAAAAAAAGTCGGCATTATTCTTGGAAATAAGGCCCTGGCAAGGACTGACCCGACTATTTCTATTGAGTTCATTTCTCAACTGACAATCCAGGATTTACTCTACAGACGGTCAATGCGCATTTTTTTCAGGAACCCCGGACGTGACCGACTCAACTGCTGAAACCGAAAGCGCGGCGCAAATCCGACGCACGGCGCTCTACTTGACCCTGGCACAAGTGCCCGAGGGCAAAGTCGTGAGTTACGGTCAGCTCGCCGAGCTGGCGGGACTGGGTCGCGCCGCCCGCTGGGTCGGGCGAACATTGAGCCAACTGCCCGGTGACACTAAATTGCCCTGGCATCGTGTGCTGGGTGCCGGTGGTCGGATCAGCCTGCCCGCAGGCAGCCCTTCGGGGGATGAACAACGGGCCCGATTGCGCATGGAAGGCATCAGCGTTCTGAACAATCGTGTTGATATTCAGCGCCATGGCTGGCGCCCGGTAGAGCACAGCGGTTAGAGTGCGCGCTTTGTTTCCGTAATTCTTGAGGCAGACTCCAGCCCATGCCCCGTAAAACCTGGCGCGCCGCGCTCGCCGCCTATGCCAGCCCCTCGACGCTCGTGCTGTTGCTGCTTGGTTTCGCCGCCGGCCTGCCCTACATGCTGGTGTTTTCGACGCTTTCAGTCTGGCTGCGCGAGGCCGGTGTTGCCCGCGAAACCATCGGCTATGCAAGCCTGATCGGCCTGGCCTACGCCTTTAAATGGGTCTGGTCCCCGCTGCTCGACCAATGGCGCCTGCCACTGCTCGGCAAACTTGGCCGACGACGCTCCTGGCTGGTGCTGGCCCAGGCACTGGTGATCCTTGGCCTGATCGGCATGGGTTTCTGCGACCCGCAAAAACACCTGTCCTGGCTGATCGCCATCGCTGTGGTAGTCGCCTTTGCTTCGGCAACGCAAGACATTGCCATCGACGCCTATCGCCTGGAAATCGTCGACGATACCCGCCAGGCTGCACTGGCGGCCAGCTACATGGCCGGTTATCGGGTCGCGGCCCTGCTGGCAACGGCGGGCGCACTGTTCTTCGCCGAAGGCTTCGGCTCCACCGGCTTCAACTACAAACATGCGGCGTGGACTGGCACCTATCTACTGTTCGGCATCTTGATGATCCCGGCGCTGCTGACCTCCCTCTTCATGCGCGAACCGCCGGTGCCACTGCGCACTCAGCTTCAGGCCGGACGCTACAGCTTCGTGCACCAGCTGGCGTCGGTGTTCGTGCTGATCGTGCTGCTGGTGTCCGTACCGGCCATGTTCACCCAGTTCTACAACACCGACTTCGCCAGCGTACTGTTCAACGGCGTCAGCCTGCTCGACCTGTTGCTCGAAGACCGCGCATTCCTGCGGGCAATCCTCTATACCACGCTCACCGCCCTGTGCTTGTCGGCCATGGGCCGCCGTGGCCTGGCGCCGGTGCTGACCCCGGTCAACGACTTCATTCTGCGTTACCGCTGGCAAGCCCTGTTGCTGCTCGGGCTGATCGCCACCTACCGGATGTCCGACACGGTCATGGGTGTGATGGCCAACGTGTTCTACATCGACCAAGGGTTCACCAAGGATCAGATCGCCAGCGTCAGCAAGATTTTCGGCCTGATCATGACGCTGGTCGGTGCCGGTATGGGCGGCCTGCTCATCGTGCGCTTCGGCATTCTGCCCATTCTGTTCATCGGCGGTGCCGCATCGGCGGCCACTAACCTGCTGTTCCTGATGCTCACAGACATGGGCGCCAACCTGCAGATGCTGATCGTCACCATTTCCCTGGACAACTTCAGCTCGGGCCTGGCGACTTCGGCGTTTGTCGCTTACCTGTCGAGCCTGACCAACCTCAAATTCTCCGCGACCCAGTACGCCCTGCTCAGCTCGATCATGCTCTTGTTGCCGCGCCTGATCGGCGGCTATTCAGGGGTCATGGTGGAAAAATTCGGCTACCACAACTTCTTCCTGATCACTGCCCTGCTGGGCGTTCCGACGCTGCTGTTGATCGCCTTGCACTGGTTCCAGGAAAACCGCCGTGCCGGTCCGACCCCGACGCCTGAACCGGCTCAGACCCCGGTCACGGAAGAATCGCAGCCTCTTTGATACAGGTCGCAGAGGGCGAGCAGATTCTCGCCCTCCAGCCACACAGCCGGCCGCACGCCTGTACGCCAGCAGATCTCGCCCGTACAATGCCCCATTACTTCTCGTTATCAGCAACCGACAACGGCCAACCATGCGCACCAGTCAATTTTTGCTCGCCACACAGAAAGAAACGCCTTCCGACGCGGTCGTCATCAGCCATCAGCTGATGCTGCGCGCCGGCATGATCCGCAAACTCGCCTCGGGCCTGTACACCTGGCTGCCGATGGGCTTGCGAGTGATGCGCAAGGTCGAAGCCATCGTGCGTGAAGAAATGAACGCCGCCGGTTCTCTCGAAGTGTTGATGCCGAGCACTCAACCGGCTGAGCTGTGGCAGGAATCGGGTCGCTGGGAAGAATACGGCCCTGAATTGCTGCGCTTCAAGGATCGCCACGGTCGCGACTTCTGCGCCGGCCCGACTCACGAAGAGGTCATCACCGACCTGATGCGCAACGAGTTGAGCAGCTACAAACAGCTGCCGATCAACCTGTATCAGATCCAGACCAAATTCCGTGACGAAATCCGCCCACGCTTCGGTTTGATGCGTGGCCGCGAATTCATCATGAAGGACGCCTACTCGTTTCACGCCGACCAGGCATCGCTGCAGGTCACCTACGACCGCATGCACCAGGCGTACTGCAACGTGTTCACCCGCCTGGGCCTGAAATTCCGTCCGGTTGAAGCCGACAACGGCTCCATCGGTGGCGCCGGCTCCCACGAGTTCCACGTGCTGGCCGAATCCGGCGAAGACGATATCGTCTTCAGCAACGGTTCCGACTACGCCGCGAACATCGAGAAAGCCGAAGCCGTACCGCGGGAAACCTCTCGCCCGCTGCCTGCCGAAGAGCTGCGCCTGGTCGACACGCCGAACGCCAAGACCATTGCGCAGCTGGTCGAAGGCTTCGACCTGCCGATCGAAAAAACCATCAAGACCCTGGTGGTGCACGCTGAAGAGAAAGGCAAGCTGATTGCCCTGATCATCCGTGGCGACCACGAACTGAACGAAATCAAGGCCGCCAACCAGCCTGGCGTTGCCAGCCCGCTGGTCATGGCTTCCGAAGCCGAACTGCGCGACGCCATTGGCGCCGGTGCCGGTTCCCTCGGCCCGCTGAACCTGCCGCTGCCGATCATCATCGACCGTTCCGTCGAGCTGATGAGCGACTTCGGCATTGGTGCCAACATCGACGACAAGCACTACTTTGGCGTGAACTGGGAGCGCGATCTGCCGGTTCCGACCGTCGCCGACCTGCGCAACGTTGTCGCTGGTGACCCAAGCCCTGACGGCAAAGGCACCCTGGAAATCAAACGCGGCATCGAAGTCGGGCATATCTTCCAGCTGGGCAACAAGTACAGCAAAGCGATGAAGTGCGAAGTGCTGGGCGAGAACGGCAAACCGGTGACCCTGGAAATGGGCTGCTACGGCATTGGCGTATCCCGCGTGGTGGCCGCCGCCATCGAACAGAACAACGACGAGAACGGGATCATCTGGAGCGACACTCTGGCCCCGTTCCAGGTTGCTCTGGTGCCGCTGCGCTACGAAACCGAACAGGTTCGCGAAGCCACCGACAAGCTCTACGCAGAACTGACTGCTGCCGGCTTCGACGTGCTGCTGGACGACCGCGACAAGAAAACCAGCCCGGGCATCAAGTTCGCGGACATGGAGCTGATCGGCATTCCACACCGGATCGTGGTCAGTGACCGCGGCCTCGCCGACGGCAATCTGGAATACAAGAGCCGTACCGAAGCCGAGGCGCAAGCGCTGCCGGTTGCTGGCGTGCTGTCTTTCCTCCAGGCCCGCATCCGCCGCTGACACCAGATAGAGACGTCATGTTCAAGCGAAACACCTTAGGCCTCGGTGGTGCCGCCTTGTGCGGCACCCTGCTGGTCAGCGGCTGTGCCAATCACATGTCACAACGCAGCGAGCACGAGGAGCGGGTCGAGCGTAAGTTGCTCGATCACAGCCTGCAGATCGATGTCGGCGAACCCAAAGTACTGGAGCTGCCGCAACGCCGGGTGAAAATCCACGAGCAGAAGACCTTCGAAGTCACTGAGTTCGAAGTCACGCGCCACTATGATCGCTATACGCCTTACCAACCCTGGAGGGAGATCTATGAGATCCCGCTGGGGGCGGTGGCCGTAGTGGCCGGCGTCGGTGCGAACGTGGCCAACGTGTTCGCCCTCGGCAACCTGCCGGACAGCGTGACGAAGGATTGGCTCAGCTATGGTTTTGCCGGGCTCAACCCGTTCATGAACGTGCAGTCTCACGGTCGCGCGCAGCAGAACCTGGCGGGCATCGACGAAGTCCAGCGTGACAAGCGCACGGAATATTCGAGCCTGCCCTGGAGCGAGCGTCCGGTGCAGGTCAAGGCCGGCAAGGACACGTTCGAGCTGAGCACCGACCGCAACGGCGTGTTGCGCCTGAACCTGCTGGACAGCCCGTTCGCCGAACATGACCTCAATCATCTGGGCAAGCTGCAGATCAGTGTCGAGGACAACAAGGACGATGTGCACACCGACTCGTCCCTGGCGATCAGCAACAACTTGCGCGGCAAGCTGCTCGAAGCCCATGGGCTTATTTACGACGACCTCGAAGACGACGAAGTGAGCCAGTGGGTGCACCGGGTCAAACGTCTGTCGGAACTGGGTCTGGAAGAAGAAGCCAGCGAACTGGAACAGAGCCTGATCGAACTGACCCGCAACGACCCCGAGTTGCAGGCCGAGTTCCTCAAGTCACTGACCAAGGATGCCGGGCGACTGGTGGCGGATCCGGGGCCGAATTAAAAGCAAAAGCTTCGCGGGCAAGCCTCGCTCCTACAGGTATGGCATGTTCCCTGTAGGAGCGAGGCTTGCCCGCGAAGAGGCCCGAACATTCAACGCTGAACTACCGCTCAAACAACTCCAACTGCTCAAACCCGCCCCGCAAATCCTCCAGCCTCACCCCAATCCCCAACAACCGCACCGGTTTCCCGCCGCGATTGAAGGCCTGGGTCAGCAACAGCTGATAACTCCCCAGATCCCGCCCTGCCCCGGCCTGCTCCAACGTAGTCTGGGTAAAATCGTGGAATTTCACTTTGACGAACGGCTTGCCCGGACGATAACTGCTGTCGATCCGCGCCATGCGGCCATTCAGGGACTCCAGCAATTCGGGCAACTTATCCAGGCAACTCACCAGATCCGGCAGGTCCACGTCATAGGTGTTTTCAACGCTGATGGACTGCCGACGACTGTCGTTGTGCACCAACCGCTCATCGATCCCACGGGCCAGGCTCCAGAGTCGCTCACCGAAGCTGCCGAATTCACGCACCAGCGCCAATTTGCTCCACTCGCGTAATTGCAGGCAATCGACGATGCCGAGCTTGCCCAGCTTGTCGGCGGTCACCTTGCCAACACCGTGCAACTTGCTCACCGGCAAGCCGCTGACAAAGTCGTCCACCTGATCGGGGGTGATCACGAACAAGCCATTGGGCTTCTTCCAGTCACTGGCGATCTTGGCGAGAAACTTGTTCGGCGCCACGCCGGCCGATACGGTGATGTGCAACTGATTAGACACCCGGCGGCGAATGTCCTGGGCGATTCGCGTGGCGCTGCCGCCAAAATGCGCACTGTCCGACACGTCGAGATACGCCTCGTCCAGGGACAGCGGCTCGATCAGGTCGGTGTAATCGCGAAAGATCGTATGAATTTCCTTCGATGCTTCTCTATAGGCTTCCATGCGCGGCTTGACGATGGTCAGGTCCGGACACAGTTTCAAGGCATGTCCGGAAGACATGGCCGAGCGCACGCCATACGCCCGCGCTTCATAGTTACAGGTAGCAATCACCCCACGCCGATCCGCCGAGCCGCCCACCGCCAAAGGCTTACCAGACAGGCGCGGGTCGTCACGCATCTCGATGGCGGCGTAGAAGCAGTCACAATCGACGTGGATGATTTTTCGCTGCGTCATATAAAAGCGGTGTTCATGGCGAAAAAATGAAGTATCGGTGTGTCGTACCGGCAGTATCTCACTGACACCTGTATATAGCACCAGTAGTCTGAATCTTCTTTTCAAGCGGTAGGAAAAGTACTGGAGAAATTTATTTTCTCAATCGAAAGCCACCTACCGATAGAGCCGAAAGCCTTGCCCTGCCTGCGTTCCAGCCCGATCTTCGGCCCCACTTTTCACCTAAGCGATTGAACAGGAACAGGTTTTGCCGAGATTGAAGGTTGACAGCCCCGCGATCCTCTGTAGAATGCCGACACACAGACGCGGG
>NZ_JBXANU010000020.1:0-89786 GCF_058802085.1 Pseudomonas sp. GW822-FHT02G04 | reverse complement strand
ATGGAGCAGTCTGGTAGCTCGTCGGGCTCATAACCCGAAGGTCGTCGGTTCAAATCCGGCTCCCGCAACCAAACATCGAAAAAGGCTACTCGAAAGAGTGGCTTTTTTTGTGCGCGCCTGTTTTATAAAAAATCAGCGTTTCATGCTTTACCGAGCAGAAACGAGAAATCCTTCTGATTCCGAAACTTAGCGTTCCTCGGCGACCGTTCGCCGCTGATTCTGGTTTATTTGATCCATACTTGGATTAACGGTTGACACTCCGGCGTTCGCCTGTAGAATGCCGCCACACAGACGCGGGATGGAGCAGTCTGGTAGCTCGTCGGGCTCATAACCCGAAGGTCGTCGGTTCAAATCCGGCTCCCGCAACCAAACATCAAAAAAGGCTGCTCGAAAGAGTGGCCTTTTTTGTATCTGTTGAAAAAGTCCTTTCGCAACAATGATCTGTCACTGTGCAGTGTGCCGTTCGGGGTCGCCAGACTGTGAGTTCAGACTTAGGCTGAACCGCAAGGGGAACCCTCGACGACTGGTGATGCGCCATCGCCGATACCCGGTGAGACGCGTTAATATTTGTGATTATTTTTTTCTGCAGGGATTGGTAACTTGGCTGGATACCCCCATCCTGTCGCGCACAATCCAAGAGGTGATTGATGCGCGCCAACTCGTCTGATCCACAAGACACCGTCACAGCGACACAACCGATCAAAGCCGAGCGTCTGCGCTTGCTGGATCGAATCAGCAAATACCGTCAACCCATCGGTCTGGCGGTCACTTTGCTGTTGTTCGCCATCGCGCTGATTGCCTGTCGTCATCTGCTGAGCGAACTCGATCTGTACGCGCTGCACGACTCGATCCTGGAAGTACCGAGACCGGCCTTGCTGGGAGCGCTGGGCGCGACCGTCGTCGGCTTCATCATTCTGCTGGGTTACGAATGGTCGGCCAGCCGTTATGCCGGCGTGACGCTGGCGCCGCGAATCGTGGCACTGGGGGGCTTCACTGCTTTCGCCATCGGCAATGCCATCGGTCTGTCGCTGCTGTCGGGAGGCTCGGTTCGCTACCGTTTATATGCACGGCACGGCGTGGGGGCTTCGGAAGTCGCGCACATGACGCTGTTTGCCAGCCTCTCGCTCGGCTGTGCCCTCCCGCCCTTGGCCGCCCTCGCCACCCTCAGCAACCTGCCCGCCGCCTCGCTGGCCCTGGGTTTCTCCGAGACGTTGCTGGGTGCGATTGCAGTGGCCGTGCTGCTACTCGCCACGGTACTGGCGCTCGGCATCTACCGCCGTCGCTTGCCGGAACAGCCTTACCCGGACAACCTGCTGGTCAAGGTCGGCCGCCGCACCTTGCGCCTGCCGGGCCGCCGCCTGACCTTCCTGCAACTGGTCATCACCGCCCTGGACGTGGCCGCCGCCGCGACAGTGCTCTATCTGTTGCTGCCGGAAGCGCCGCCCTTCGGTGCGTTCCTGCTGGTCTATCTACTGGCCCTGGCCGCTGGTGTGCTCAGCCATGTACCCGGCGGTGTCGGGGTATTCGAAGCGATTTTGCTGGCGGCCTTCGCCGACAAGCTCGGTGCCGCGCCTCTGGCCGCCGCCCTACTGCTCTACCGCCTGATCTATGTGATATTGCCGCTGCTGGTGGCTTGCGTACTGCTGCTGATCAATGAAGGCCAGCGCCTGTTTCAGACACGCCAGACGCTACGCGCCGCCTCAGGCCTGGCCGCGCCGATTCTGGCGGTGCTGGTGTTCCTGTCCGGCGTGGTGCTGCTGTTCTCCGGCGTGACACCCGAGATCGATACGCGCCTTGAACACATCGGTTTTCTGATCCCGCATCGACTGGTCGACGCCTCGCACTTCGGCGCCAGCCTGGTGGGGGTTCTCTGCCTGCTGCTGGCCCAGGGCTTGCGTCGCCGCCTGTCGGCCGCGTGGATGCTGACCACCATTCTGTTGTTGGTCGGCGCCGTGCTCTCTCTGCTCAAAGGCTTCGATTGGGAAGAAGCCAGCCTGATGACCCTGACAGCAAGTTTGCTGGGGGTTTTCCGGCGTTCGTTCTACCGCCCCAGCCGCCTGACCGAGCTGCCGTTTTCGCCGCTGTATCTGGTGTCGAGTCTTTGCGTACTCGGCGCATCAATCTGGTTGCTGCTGTTCGCCTATCAGGACGTTCCGTACAGCCATCAGCTCTGGTGGCAGTTCACCCTCGACGCCGATGCCCCGCGAGGCTTGCGTTCGTTGCTGGGTGCCGCGGTGCTTTTGGTGGTGGTGTCCCTGACGTGGCTGCTGCGCACCGCGCGTCCGATAATCCACCTGCCAACCTCCGATGAACTGGAGCGCGCGGCTAATATCCTCATGGCCTCCTCCCAACCGGATGGCGGCCTGGCCCTGACCGGTGACAAGGCGCTGCTGTTTCATCCCAACGACGAGGCGTTCCTGATGTACGCCCGCCGTGGCCGCAGCCTGGTGGCGCTGTATGACCCGATCGGCCCGACCCAGCAACGGGCGGAAATGATCTGGCAGTTCCGCGACCTGTGCGATATCCATCACGCCCGCCCTGTGTTTTATCAAGTACGTGCCGAGAACCTGCCGTACTACATGGACATCGGCCTGACCGCGATCAAGCTCGGCGAAGAAGCCCGGGTCGACCTCAAGCGTTTCGATCTCGAAGCCAAAGGCAAAGAGATGAAGGATCTGCGCTACACCTGGAACCGTGGCACCCGTGATGGCCTGTCGCTGGAGATCCATGAGCCGGGGCAAGCGCCGATGGACGAGCTCAAGGTGATTTCCGATGCCTGGCTGACCGGCAAGAATGTGCGCGAGAAAGGCTTCTCGCTCGGACGTTTCAGTGATGACTACCTCAAGCACTTCCGTGTCGCGGTGATTCGTTTCGAAGGGCGCCCGGTGGCGTTCGCCAACTTGCTCGAGACCTACGGCCATGAACTGGCCAGTCTCGACCTGATGCGCGCGCACCCCGACGCCCCGAAGCTGACCATGGAATTCATGATGGTCGGCCTGATTCAACATTATAAAAATCATGGATACGCGCGGTTCAGCCTGGGCATGGTGCCGTTGTCGGGGTTGCAACCCCGGCGCGGCGCACCACTGACCCAGCGCCTGGGCTCGATGGTGTTCCGCCGTGGTGAGCAGCTGTACAACTTTCAAGGTTTGCGCCGCTTCAAAGACAAGTTCCAGCCTGACTGGGAACCCCGTTATATGGCCGTGCCTGCCGGACTCGATCCGCTGGTGGCCCTGGCCGACACTGCTGCCCTGATTGCGGGCGGCTTGACTGGATTGGTGAAACGCTGATGATTCAACGCTCCCTGCGGTACGTACTGGCCACACTGGTAGTGCTGGCCCTGATTGTCGGTGGCGGTTACTGGTACCTGAAACGCCCGGCACCCGAACCGACCCTCGAACTGCTGACGCCGGCCGATGGCGCCGCGATGACCCGCGTCATCCCCGGCACCACGCCGCGCGCCCAGGTGCTGGTGGCGGTCAATGAAGAGCAGAAGCTCAGCGACAAACAATTGATGACCCTGAGCCGCAGCGGCTCGGCGCAGATCGTCCAGGTGATCCTGCCCAAGGACTGCATCCAGCAAAGTCGTGCCCTGCAAGCAGGCCTCAGAGAACTCAAAGGCCCGGCAACCCTGGTCAGCGGCATCGGCCCTGGCGCGGTGCTGGCGTGGCGCTGGCTGGCCGAGCAGAAGGACGACAAGGCCCAGGCCATTTCGGTTGACCTGGCCCTGGAAAAACCCGGCTGCACCCACCTGCTGCCAAAAAGTGCTGCCCACGGTCACTGGCTGGTGGCCTGGAACGACAACCCGGACGACACCAGCGCCGGCTTCGTGCGTGACCAGCCCAACGCCGAAACCAGCATCAGCGATTACGACATCAACCTGCCGCAAGTGCTGAACAACGAACTGCGCAAAACCCTCGTCGGTGGCGATAAAGCCGCCGGCGGCCTGCAGATCCCAGTGGTCGAAGTGCCGGCCGGTCAGGCCAAGGACACCGTCACCCTGTTCCTCTCCGGCGACGGTGGCTGGCGCGACCTGGACCGCGACGTGGCCGGCGAGATGGCCAAGATCGGCTACCCGGTGGTCGGCATCGACACCCTGCGCTACTACTGGCAGCACAAGAGCCCGGAACAAAGCGCTCTGGACCTGACCGAACTGATGCAGCACTACCGGCAGAAATGGGGCACCAAACGCTTCATCCTGACCGGCTACTCGTTCGGCGCCGACGTACTGCCCGCCATCTACAACCGCCTGCCGGAAGCGGAACAACAGCGGGTCGACGCAATCATCCTGCTCGCCTTCGCCCGCACCGGCAGCTTCGAGATCGAAGTCGAAGGCTGGCTCGGCAACGCCGGCAAAGAAGCCGCCACCGGCCCGGAAATGGCCAAGCTCCCACCGGCAAAAGTGGTGTGTATCTACGGCGAGGAAGAAGTCGACGAGAGCGGCTGCACCGACAAGACCGCCGTGGGCGAAGCGATGAAACTGCCTGGCGGCCATCACTTCGACGAGAACTACCCGAAACTGGCCCAGCGGCTGGTGGATGCTATCGAGAAGCGTCAAGCGAAGGAGACGGCGGCTCAGGAGTGATCGGAGTTGCCGAACACAAAAAAGCCCCCGTAACCTTAAGGTTGCGGGGGCTTTTTTACATGTCTTTAATTCAAAACATTCCCTGTAGGAGCGAGGCTTGCCCGCGAAGAGGCCGGCACATCCGATAGATATTCTGCGGCTGGCATACCGCCTTCGCGGGCAAGCCTCGCTCCTACAGGGTTAGTGAGGGGGCTTGCCCCCGTGCGGCTGCGCAGCAGTCGTTTCTTGTTCTACAACCAGGAGCGCCCGCACCTCTCCCAAATACAAAACGCCCGATGCGGTGCATCGGGCGTTGGGTGAAACAGGTGTAAACCTATTTCAGGACTAGATATACAAACATGAAGCGCCACCAGCCGTCATTCGATTTATCAGCCGGGACTTCAACAGTTCCTCAACCTTGTTCGAATTCGACTCAGATTCCATCTGTCCAAAAAGATTTTCTTCCTGGGCGTGCAGGCTGGCCATTTTGAACAAAAGCAAAATGCCTTGACTCTTCATGAAGCTAGAAACTCCGAGTGTCCACATTCCATAAAACGTGGACACTTGCCTCATTGAAAATATCGAACCGTCAAGTGCTTTCGATATTTGTCAGTTTGCACTGGGAAACCAGCGGATCGTCTGCCAATTCTCGAACAGGTGGGGTAGTGACAACTCCGGTTTCATTTGTCTGCTGCAACAACGCAAAAATTCAGCGACTTGTAAAATCGCTCGTCACGTTTAGTTTCGTTTACTCAAGGTGTCGCAAATATCGGATGACGCCCGCAGACCTTGTAGGCAAACTCCGAATCTCGCTTTTTGGGCACTTTGCCGCCTTGTTGCGTTTTTCTTCGACAGGATACTCTTCGGACGTCGCTGACCATTCAGCGATCGGGCTTGGAAACCCGTCGAACCAAAGCGCACCAGCGCCCAATCATGACTGCAGACGTTTTTATAACTGCAATCCTGAGTTATGGCGGCTGTGCGTGGGACGCCTTCGGGTGTGCCGGTTCCTTGGTTCCCGGTTTTCCAACCTGCGTACAGCCGCCACCTATTCGCTTGGAAACGAAAGTGTCGGCTCCTCGAACCTTGGAGTAAGACAATGACGAAAACAGATACGTCCGCGATTTCAGAACTAAAAACCATCGGCTTCACCCCACTCATCTACTGCTCGGATCAGGCGTTATTCAGCGTCCGCGCCGGCGTTCCCATCGTTGATGCATTGTCACAAGCCTCCGACCTGCTGTTCCTCGTCAAATCATTTACCGAGGATGCCGCCTACGCAAAAGACACCGACCGCCACGCTTGGGCCGCGCATTATTTGACGGCGATGAGTAAGGCCGTGATTGATGATGTGGTGAAGGTGCTGACCCCGCAGCCTGCCCGAACAAAGACCGAATCTGAAGAAGAGCGGCCTGAAAGCAAGTAAAGGCACAGAGACGAAAAAGCCCCCGCTACCTTCACGGCAACGGGGGCTTTTTCATGGGGCTTACATCTCGACCTGGGTACCCAGCTCAATCACCCGGTTCAGCGGCAAATTGAAGAAGCGCAGGTTGCCGTTGGCGTTCTTGAGCATGAAGGCGAACAACGCCTCGCGCCAGCGGGCCATGCCTTCGAGTTTGGAGGCGATGACTGTCTCGCGGCTGAGGAAGTAAGTGGTGCGCATCGGGCTGAAATCCAGGTCATCGAGATGACATAGTTTCAGCGCTTGCGGCACGTCCGGCTCGTCGGTGAAACCGAAGTGCAGGATTACCCGGAAGAAGCCTTCGCCGTAGGAGTCGACCTCGAAACGTCGTTGCGGCGGGACGCGCGGGATATCTTCGTACACCACTGTCAGCAACACCACTTGCTCGTGCAGCACCTGGTTATGCAGCAGGTTATGCAACAGCGCGTGGGGCACGGCATCCGGGCGAGCGGTAAGGAACACTGCGGTGCCCTGGACTCGATGCGGCGGTTGCACGCGGATACTGCTGATGAAAATCGGCAGCGGCAGCCCGCCTTCGTCCAGGCGATCCACCAGCAACTGCTTGCCACGTTTCCAGGTGGTCATCAGGACGAACAACACGATACCGGCGATCACCGGGAACGCACCGCCCTGGACGATTTTTGGCACGTTGGCGGCGAAGTACAAACCGTCCACGAACAGGAAACCGAGCAACACCGGGACCGCAAGGACCGGTGGCCATTTCCACAGCAGCAGCATTACTGCCGACACCAGAATCGTGGTCATCAGCATGGTCCCGGTCACTGCCACGCCGTAAGCCGAGGCCAGGGCGCCGGAGGACTCGAAGCCCAGTACCAGCAGGATCACGCCGACCATCAGCGACCAGTTCACCGCGCCGATGTAAATCTGGCCTTGTTCGGCACTGGAGGTGTGCTGAATCTGCATGCGCGGAATGTAGCCGAGCTGGATCGCCTGGCGAGTCAGAGAGAACGCGCCGGAGATCACCGCTTGCGAGGCAATCACCGTGGCCATGGTCGACAACCCCACCAACGGAATCAACGCCCAGCTTGGCGCCAGCAGATAGAACGGGTTGCGGGCGGCTTCCGGATCACCGAGCAGCAAAGCGCCCTGGCCGAAGTAGTTCAGCACCAGCGCGGGCAGCACCAGAATGAACCAGGCCCGAGCGATCGGCTTGCGACCGAAGTGGCCCATGTCGGCGTACAGCGCCTCGGCACCGGTCAACGCCAGCACCACGGCACCAAGAATCGTGACGCCCATGCCCGGGTGGTCCATGAAGAAGCGTACGCCCCACATCGGGTTTATCGCCTGCAACACTTCCGGATGCTGGCTGATGCCATACACGCCCAACGCGCCGAGTACCAGAAACCAGGTGACCATGATCGGCCCGAACAGAATGCCGATCCGCGCTGTACCGTGGCTCTGAATCAGGAACAACGCCACCAGCACGATCAACGACAGCGGCACCACCCAATGGTCGATGCCTTCGAAGGCCAGCCCCAGCCCTTCAATCGCCGACAGTACGGAAATCGCCGGGGTGATCATGCTATCGCCATAGAACAGCGCCGCGCCGATCAGCCCGCAGACCACCAGCAGCGTGCGCAATTTTGCATGCCCTCCCGCTGCTCGTCGCGCCAGCGCGGTCAAGGCCATGATCCCGCCTTCGCCCTGGTTGTCGGCGCGCAGTACGAACATCATGTATTTGATCGAGACGACCCAGATCAGCGACCAGAAGATCAGCGCCAGAATGCCCAGCACGCCGTCATGGTTGACGGGCACGCCATAGCCACCGGAAAACACTTCTTTGAGGGTGTACAACGGGCTCGTGCCGATGTCGCCATAAACCACTCCGACCGCCGCGACCAGCATGCTGATCGGCTTCGCCGCCGAATGCCCACCGGCTAGCGCCTGACTACTTGCCTGCCCCATCCATCACTCCTACTACTCAGACCCGGGCTTCTTCGAAGAAGCACTATGCTTTTGTCGTGCAGCATGCACTGTTTTACTTGTTGTTACAGACGTTTTATTGACTGTAAAAAATCGGTAAAGCGTAACGGCGCGAAGCATAGCGCAGCACTCGTCGTATTTCCCTGCATAAAGCTGGTCAAGTGCGCCGCCCATCGTTAGAATTGCGCACTTTTTGACCAGAGGGTGCAACATAGCGCCCGTCTGTCGCCTTGCCGTCATCGGCTGGAGGCGTCACAAATACCGAGGTTAGACATGTCCACCACTCCTGCGCCGGCCAATCCAAAGGTTGGCTTCGTATCCCTGGGTTGCCCGAAAGCACTGGTCGACTCCGAGCGCATCCTTACCCAGCTGCGCATGGAAGGCTATGACGTAGTGTCCACTTATCAGGACGCCGACGTCGTGGTGGTCAACACCTGCGGCTTCATCGACTCGGCCAAGGCTGAGTCTCTGGAAGTGATCGGCGAAGCCATCAAGGAAAACGGCAAGGTCATCGTGACCGGCTGCATGGGCGTCGAAGAAGGCAATATCCGCAACGTGCACCCGAGTGTGCTGGCCGTGACCGGTCCGCAGCAGTACGAGCAAGTGGTCAACGCCGTGCACGACGTCGTGCCGCCGCGTCAGGATCACAACCCGCTGATCGACCTGGTGCCACCGCAAGGGATCAAACTGACCCCGCGCCACTACGCCTACCTGAAGATTTCCGAAGGCTGCAACCACAGCTGCAGCTTCTGCATCATCCCCTCGATGCGTGGCAAACTGGTCAGCCGCCCGGTCGGTGACGTGCTCGACGAGGCCCAGCGCCTGGTCAAGTCCGGCGTCAAAGAGCTGTTGGTGATTTCCCAGGACACCAGCGCCTATGGCGTCGACGTGAAATACCGCACCGGTTTCTGGAACGGCGCGCCGGTGAAAACCCGCATGACCGAACTCTGCGAAGCCCTGAGCACCCTCGGCGTCTGGGTTCGTCTGCACTACGTTTACCCGTACCCACACGTCGACGAGTTGATCCCGCTGATGGCCGCCGGGAAAATCCTGCCGTACCTGGACATCCCGTTCCAGCACGCCAGCCCGAAAGTCCTCAAAGCGATGAAACGCCCGGCCTTCGAAGACAAGACCCTGGCGCGGATCAAGAACTGGCGCGAGATCTGCCCGGACCTGATCATCCGTTCGACCTTCATCGTCGGCTTCCCCGGCGAAACCGAAGAAGACTTCCAGTACCTGCTGAACTGGCTGACCGAAGCCCAGCTGGACCGCGTCGGCTGCTTCCAGTACTCGCCGGTTGAAGGCGCACCGGCCAACGATCTGGACCTGGAGATCGTTCCGGATGAGGTCAAGCAAGACCGTTGGGAGCGTTTCATGGCGCACCAGCAGGCCATCAGCTCGGCACGCCTGCAAATGCGTATCGGCCGCGAGATCGAAGTGCTGGTGGACGAAGTCGACGAGCAAGGCGCGGTCGGCCGTTGCTTCTTCGATGCCCCGGAAATCGACGGCAACGTGTTCATCGACAACGGCAGCAACCTGAAGCCGGGCGACAAGGTCTGGTGCAAAGTCACCGACGCCGACGAATACGACCTGTGGGCTGAACAGATCTAAACGCAAAAAATACGAAAAGCCCCGCTCTCTTGACGAGATGCGGGGCTTTTTTACGTCTATCGTTTTGTGGGAGAAAAAACTCGCAGCCTTACGGGAACGGCTCTTAACAGAAGGAGCAAGCGGCCATGCGCCAACATTCGGTCATTTACACACCGAAACAGAGCGACTACGAAGAGCTCACCCAAGTGTGGGAAGCCTCGGTGCGCGCTACCCATGACTTTCTGCCCGACAGCTACATCGACCTGCTGAAGAACCTGGTGCTGACCCGCTACCTCGACGCCGTCATGCTGATCTGCACCAAAGACTCGCGCCAGCGCATTACCGGGTTCGCCGGCGTGGCGGCGGGCAAGATCGAAATGCTCTTCATCGACCCGGATCACCGCGGCCAAGGCCTGGGCAAGCAATTGCTGCGCTACGCCCTGGAACACCTGAACGCCGATGAGCTGGACGTCAACGAACAGAACCCGCAGGCCCTGGGGTTTTACTTCAAGCAGGGCTTCGAGGTGATTGGTCGTTCGGAGCACGACGGCATGGGCCAGCCCTATCCGTTGCTGCACATGCGTTTGCGCCAGCAACGTTCACAGCATGGCTGACACAACGCATTAAAAACACATGAGGCAAATGGACTCGCGATTAACCGGCGCCAGGCAGGTACAATGCCCACCCCTTTTTTGTTACGGCCCTGTCATGACTGACCCGATTCGTCTCTCCAAACGCCTCATCGAACTCGTCGGCTGCTCCCGTCGGGAGGCTGAGCTGTTCATCGAGGGCGGCTGGGTCACCGTCGACGGTGAAGTCATCGACGAGCCGCAGTTCAAGGTCGACACCCAGAAAGTCGAACTCGATCCTGAAGCCAAGGCCACTGCGCCGGAGCCGGTGACCATCCTGATGAACGTCCCGGCGGGCATGGACGCGGACAGCGCCATGGCGACCCTCAGCGCCGCGACCCTGAGCGAAGAACACCGCTACGGCAAACGTCCGCTCAAGGGCCACTTCCTGCGCCTGACCGCCAGCGCCGACCTGCAGGCCAACGCCAGCGGTCTGCTGGTGTTCACCCAGGACTGGAAGATTCTGCGCAAACTCACCGCCGATGCCAGCAAGATCGAGCAGGAATATGTGGTCGAGGTCGAAGGCGACATGGTGGCTCACGGCCTCAACCGCCTGAACCACGGCCTGACGTACAAGGGCAAGGAACTGCCGCCGGTCAAGGCCAGCTGGCAGAACGAAAACCGTCTGCGCTTTGCCATGAAGAACCCACAACCGGGCGTGATTGCCCTGTTCTGCCAGGCCGTCGGCCTCAAGGTCGTCGCCATCCGCCGCATCCGCATCGGCGGCGTATCCATCGGCAAAGTGCCCTTGGGGCAATGGCGCTACCTGTCCGGCAAAGAGAAGTTCTAAGGCTTTTCCCGCCGCCATACATTTCGGCGCCGCAGCTTCATGCGGCCCCCACAGCGAAATATCAGGACTGCACACATGATTCATAACGACGTACTGCGCAGCGTGCGCTACATGCTCGACATCAGCGACAAGAAAGTCATCGAGATCATCAAGCTCGGCGGCATGGACGTCACTCTGGAAGACCTGGTGACGTACCTCGACAAGAAAGAAGAAGACGAGGAAGGTTTCGTACGGTGCCCGGACGAAGTCATGGCGCACTTCCTCGACGGCCTGGTGATCTTCAAGCGTGGCAAGGACGAAAGCCGTCCGCCGCAGCCGATCGAAGTGCCGGTGACCAACAACATCATCCTGAAGAAATTGCGCGTCGCCTTCGAACTGAAGGAAGACGACATGCACGCCATCCTCAAGGCCGCCGAGTTCCCGGTGTCCAAGCCTGAGCTGAGTGCGCTGTTCCGCAAATTCGGCCACACCAACTACCGCCCGTGCGGCGATCAATTGCTGCGCAACTTCCTCAAGGGCCTGACCCTGCGCGTGCGCCCGCAGTAAATCGCCCACGAACGCCACGGTCCCTGTAGGAGCGAGGCTTGCCCGCGAAGGCGATCTTCAAAACGCCTTCGCCAGCAAGCTGTGCTCCTACAGGGACGGTGGCAGTTCAAGACTGTATAGCCCCCCATTCCGCGCAAAAATAGTGGCTCCGCTTCCGGCGGCTGAAGACTAGGGTATATCGACCCTCAGCTCTCAGGACTCGCCATGCATCCCTACTTCTCTCTGCAAGGCCGCACCGCTCTGGTGACCGGCGGCACCCGCGGTATCGGCAAAATGATCGCCAAGGCTTATGTCGAGGCCGGCGCCACCGTGTACGTGTGCGCCCGGGATGCCGAAGCCTGCCAGCAAACCGCCGCTGAGCTGAGTGCCTTCGGGATTTGCCACGCCGTGGCCGCCAACCTGGCTCATGAAGAAGGCGTTCAGCAACTGGCTGCGCAATTGAGCGAACAGATCGGTCAGCTGGATATCCTGGTGAACAACGCCGGTACCACCTGGGGTGCGCCGCTGGAGAGTTACCCGGTCAAGGGCTGGGAAAAGGTCATGCAGCTCAACGTGACCTCGGTGTTCAACTGCATCCAGCAATTTCTGCCGCTGCTGCGCAAGGCCGGTTCGGCGGCGAATCCGGCGCGAATCATCAACATCGGCTCGGTGGCCGGGATCTCGTCCTTCGGCGAACAGGCGTATGCCTACGGCCCGAGCAAAGCCGCCCTGCACCAACTGTCGCGGATTCTGGCGCGGGAGCTGGTGAGCCAGCACATCAACGTCAACGTGATTGCACCGGGACGCTTCCCGAGCAAGATGACTCAGCACATTGGCAACGATGAGCAGGCGCTGGCCGAGGACACGGCGTTGATTCCGATGAAGCGCTGGGGCCGGGAGGAAGAAATGGCGGCGCTGGCGATTAGCCTGGCGAGTACGGCCGGGGCGTATATGACCGGGAATGTCATTCCTTTGGATGGCGGGTTTAGTCTCTGAACTCTTCCCGATGATCGTTCCCACGCTCTGCGTGGGAACGATCATCGGGGACGCTCCGCGTCCCAAGAGCGGACGCAGAGCGTCCATTGAGGCATTCCCACGCAGAGCGTGGGAATGATCTTTGGGTGGGTTATCATGCTCACCCTCAAATCGCTTTGACCCCAGACCATGACCTACAGTGTTTCCCCCATCGGCTTCGTGCGCTCCTGTTTCAAGGAGAAGTTCGCCATTCCGCGTCAACCGCAACTGGCCCCGGCCGCTCGGGGCGTACTGGAGCTGGTGGCGCCGTTCGATCAGGGTGATGCGGTGCAGGGGCTGGAGCAGGTCAGCCATGTGTGGCTGTTGTTCCTGTTCCATCAAGCGCTGGAAGAAAAGCCACGCCTCAAAGTCCGCCCTCCGCGCCTGGGCGGTAACAAATCCATGGGCGTATTCGCCACCCGCGCGACGCATCGCCCCAATGGCATCGGCCAGTCGGTGGTCAAACTGGACAAGGTCGAAGCCAATCGGCTGTGGATTTCCGGCATCGACTTGCTGGACGGCACGCCAGTTCTCGATATCAAACCCTATGTGCCCTATGCCGATATCATCGACACGGCGTCCAACAACATCGCCAGCGCCCCGCCGCTGCTGATTCCCGTGCAGTGGACGGACTCAGCCCTGCAACAGGCCCACGGCCACGCTCAGCGGCTTGGCGAGCCTCTGGTCGAGCTGATCGAGCAATGCCTGGCACAAGACCCACGCCCGGCGTACCAGATTCCTGCGCCTGAGCGTGAATACGGCGCGCAGTTCTGGGATCTGGATGTGCGCTGGCATTACCCCGAACCTGGGCTTATCCGCGTTCTCGAAGTCATTCCCGTATCCAATTCGTAGGCGATTGTGTCCAGCATAAAAAAGCCCGCGTTGCCTTGAGGCAACGCGGGCTTTTCAGTGATGCGGTGTTCTTACTTCTCGACGAACGCACGCTCGATCAGGTAATCACCCGGCTCGCGCATCCGCGGCGAAACTTTCAGGCCGAAGCTGTTCAACACTTCGCTGGTCTCGTCGAGCATGCTCGGGCTGCCGCACAGCATGGCGCGGTCGTCCTGCGGGTTGATCGGCGGCAGACCGATGTCGCTGAACAGCTTGCCGCTGCGCATCAGGTCGGTCAGGCGGCCTTCGTTTTCGAACGGCTCGCGGGTCACGGTCGGGTAGTAGATCAACTTGTCACGCAGGGCCTCGCCGAAGAACTCGTTCTGCGGCAGGTGCTCGGTGATGAATTCGCGGTAAGCGACTTCGTTGACGTAACGCACGCCGTGGCACAGGATCACCTTTTCGAAACGCTCGTAGGTTTCCGGGTCCTGGATGACGCTCATGAACGGCGCCAGACCGGTACCGGTGCTGAGCAGGTACAAATGCTTGCCAGGCTTCAAGTCATCCAGCACCAGGGTGCCGGTAGGCTTCTTGCTGATGATGATCTCGTCGCCTTCCTTCAGATGCTGCAACTGGGAAGTCAGCGGGCCATCAGGCACTTTAATGCTGAAGAACTCGAGATGCTCTTCCCAGTTCGGGCTGGCAATCGAGTAAGCGCGCATGAGCGGCCGGCCGTTGGGCTGTTGCAGGCCGATCATCACGAACTGACCGTTCTCGAAGCGCAGGCCCGGATCGCGGGTGCACTTGAAGCTGAACAGAGTGTCGTTCCAGTGATGAACACTGAGGACACGCTCGTGGTTCATGTTGCTCATGTACGTGGGACTCCTGGAGATTTTGCCTGCGCCGATGATGTGCACAATTGCATCGCATTCTAATGGCAGCGACAATATCTGTTAAATGGATTATTACGATAAGGGTTATCGGTTATATCGATATGCGATTTACTCTCCGTCAACTTCAAGTATTCGTCGCCGTCGCCCAGCAGGAAAGCGTATCCCGTGCTGCGGGCCTGCTCAACCTCTCGCAATCGGCGGCGAGCACCTCGATCACCGAGCTGGAGCGCCAGTGCAGCTGTCAGCTGTTCGATCGCGCCGGTAAACGGCTGAGCCTCAACGCCCTCGGCAAACAGCTGTTGCCGCAAGCGGTGGCCCTGCTCGATCAGGCCAAGGAAATCGAAGACTTGCTCAACGGCAAGTCCGGTTTCGGCTCCCTGGCGGTCGGAGCGACCCTGACCATCGGCAATTACCTGGCCACCCTGCTGATCGGCAGCTTCATGCAGCGCCATCCGGAAAGCCAGGTGAAACTGCATGTGCAGAACACTGCCAACATCGTGCAACAGGTGGCTCACTATGAAATTGATCTGGGTCTAATCGAAGGCGATTGCAGCCATCCAGACATCGAAGTGCAGAGCTGGGTCGAAGATGAACTGGTGGTGTTCTGTGCACCCCGGCATCCGCTAGCCAAACGCGGTACAGCCACCATGGAGGAGCTGAGTCATGAAGCGTGGATCTTGCGTGAACAAGGCTCTGGCACGCGGCTGACGTTCGATCAGGCCATGCGCCACCACCGCAGCGCGCTGAACATACGCCTGGAGCTGGAACATACCGAAGCGATCAAGCGCGCAGTGGAATCGGGTTTGGGGATTGGCTGTATTTCACGCCTGGCGCTGCGCGATGCGTTCCGCCGTGGCAGCCTGGTGCCGGTGGAGACACCGGATCTGGACCTGGCGCGACAGTTCTATTTCATCTGGCACAAACAGAAATACCAGACCTCGGCGATGCGCGAATTCCTCGAACTGTGCCGCGCCTTCACCGCCGGGGTTCAGCGCAGCGACGAGATCGTTTTGCCGGCTATCGCTTAAAGCAGGATCACCGCCCACACCAGCGCAATCATGCTCAACGCCACGAGTTGAGCGGCGCTGCCCATGTCCTTGGCGTTCTTGGACAGTGGGTGCAACTCCAGGGAAATGCGGTCGATGGCCGCTTCCACCGCCGAGTTGAGCAATTCGACGATCAACGCCAACAGACAGACTGCAATCAGCAGCGCCTGCTCGACACGGCTGACATTCAGGAAGAACGACAGCGGAATCAGGATGGCATTGAGCAACACCAGTTGCCGGAAGGCCGCCTCGCCAGTGAAGGCCGCGCGCAGGCCGTCCAGGGAATAGCCGGAGGCGTTGAGGATGCGTTTTAGGCCGGTCTGGCCTTTGAAAGGTGACATAGAGTAAGCAACTGACCAAAAAGGAGTGGGAAAGCTAGATTAAGCAAAGTCAAAAAAGCGTGAATACGTGACACCTTAGTGGCTCGAAATTGACTCAAGTTGTTGCAAGAGCAGCGCCGCCTGAGTTCGGGTCCGCACATTCAGCTTACGGAAAATCGCCGTGACGTGGGCCTTGATCGTCGCTTCGGACACGCTCAATTCGTAAGCAATCTGCTTGTTCAGCAAACCCTCACAGACCATGGTCAACACCCGGAACTGCTGGGGTGTCAGGCTGGCAAGGCCTTCGCTGGCAGCCTTGGCTTCGTCGGAAACGCTGACCGCTTCGAAGGCTTGGGGCGGCCAGAAAACGTCACCATCGAGCACCGCGCGCACAGCTTTCTGAATGACACTCAGGTCACTGGACTTGGGAATGAAACCGCTGGCGCCGAACTCACGGGACTTCACCATTATCGACGCTTCTTCCTGCGCCGACACCATCACCACCGGAATCTGCGGGTACTGACCGCGCAACAACACCAGCCCGGAAAAACCGTAAGCCCCTGGCATGTTCAGGTCCAGCAACACCAGGTCCCAATCGGCCTTTTCGGTCAGACGGCTTTCCAGCTCGGCAATGCTCGCCACTTCCACCAGCCGGACATCCGGGCCCAGGCCCAGGGTCAATGCTTGATGCAAGGCACTACGAAAAAGAGGGTGGTCATCGGCAATCAGGATTTCGTATGTGGCCATTTTTCAAATGATCCTGTTTTTCATGGGACGCCCGATGCATTCAGGCCTCGCCAAAACAACTCGAGGTGCCGCCACGCAGCGGCACCAACAGGGCACGTTCAACGCCAATCACGTCGGCGTATCAAACCGTGGCCGCGCCCTAATCGGCGCCAAGCATGCCCAGCGAAGCCGGGGTGGTCAAGTTGCATGGTGCGGCCAACGGGTCTCGTTCCTTGCAGTATGGGCGACGTTCAGCCGACAACGGGTGCCGCGTGCTGTACGAAGGGCATCAGCTCGGCGTGGGCCGGTGTTTCAACATTCATATCCAGCTGATGTTTAGCGTCCAGGTAATGCTGGCTGAACACATCAAAATAGGCGTCCAGTGCCGATGCAGCGTCTGTATCGCCGGCAAGATCCAGGCACAGCGCGGCCACTTCGGCCGTACACAGGTGTTCGCTGCGCGTGGACCTGCGCAATCGGTAGCGTGAAAGCTTCTCGGGGAGCAGGCTCAGGATCGGCAACCCATCAAAATAGGGGCTTTTTCGGAAAATCTTCCGGGCTTCGGTCCAGGTGGCGTCCAGCAGAATGAACAGCGGGCGCTTGGTGCTATCTACCGCGACGCTGTGGGTAACTCGCTCGGGCTCGACGTATTCGCCCGGAAACACCAGGTACGGTTGCCATTGCGGGTCGGCCAACAGCGCCAGCAGTTGTTCATCGACTTCGGTGCGCGACCAGATGAATGCATGATTGTCGCGCACCACATCGGCGATCAGCCAACCGGTGTTGCTCGGCTTGAACACTTCTTTATTGGTCATGATCAGGCATACGCCGCTGCGGGCTTCGACCTGCGGGCGCCAGGCACACAGACAGTGGCTCTCGATCACGCGGCAGGCACGGCAACGGGTTGCCCGCCAGCCACGGGCCTGAATCGGCTTGATGCCCGCCTCTTCGCGTTCATCGCGCAAGCGGGCGACGGCGTTCTTCGAAACGGGCGCAAGGGTTTGACTCATCGCAGGCAACGCCGACAGGTAAGGAAAATCGACACAAAAAACACTCGGCAAGGCAAAAAGTGCCGGCAGTTTACCAGAGGGTTCGGCGCAAGCCTGTACCGTCCGGGCCTCCTCCCCTATAATTCGCCGCCACTGAACGCACAGTCATGTGACGGGTCGAAGCACCAGTCACTGAACCAGGAGAGTTTCATGCTGCGCCTTATCGTTCCCACCGCTGCCGTTTTGCTGGCGTCGTCCTTCAGCGCTCAGGCTGCTTCCTTGAGTGAGCAGAATCTGAACAGAGAGCTGCGAAACGTCGCTGTACAAAGCAGCGTTGGCACTCCACGGGCGATCAACGAAGACATTCTTGATCAGGGCTACACTGCCGAAGGAAAAGTGCTGATCAACCACTTGAGCGTGCAAAGTAGCCACGCCGAAAAAATGCGCGCCGATCCAAAAGCGGTGTACTTCCAGCTTGGCGCCTCCGTATGCAGGAACGAAGGGTTCCGCAAGCTGATGGCCAAGGGCGCGATCATGCGTTACGACTTCACCGAGGTGAAGACCAACCGCCCGGTCGGCTCCGCAAGCTTCCAGGAATCGGACTGCCCGAAAGCGACTCCCGCGAAGAAGAAATAATTATCTGGCATTGGCGCGCCGCTGTTCATCCTCGGCGCGCAGCTCTGCCAACAGCGCCTGCAAGTAACGCGAACGTCGCTCTCCCCCCTCCAGACGTCGGCAACACTCCTCTTCGAGACTCAAATGATGGGTCTCGGCCGAAGCTTTCAGCAATCGATACAGTTGCGCATCGATCTCCAGAGTCACTCTGGGCATGGTTTCCCGCCTCCCTGCATGCATTGATCGCCGTTGATCACGCGATAAATCCCTGAATTGCTTGAATGTTGCGCCCAGCCATTGACGCAAAGTTGTCGTATCACGCCTGTAACTTAGTAAATCAGAGCGCAGGACATGCGGCTTGCGTTCAGACGAGCGGTGAAAGCACGTTGCAAATCGTCAATAAGCGGTTGCCAGGAAAGACTTTGCGGCGCAATGATCGAGCCAGCGCAAATCGTCGCGAGGGTCTAAATTCAATGTGTTCACGTTGATTTTTCGAGGGCAGAAAAGGGGCTGCCCATTACGGTGTCTTATTGTGCGAACGTTTCTTTCATTCAAGGGATAAACAGAGCCCGTATGGATGACTTGATTGCAACCGAGTCAGGTAGAGCGCCCAGGCATGGGCTTGGGCAGACAGCGACACAAGGGGTGTCGCGGCGCCGACGATTGTTTTGTCGGGCCAAGGGTTCTGTGCAGAAGGAGAAGTTGAATGCCTTACCAACCGAATGACCTCCTGAGCCGTCATTTTCAAGAAAGCGGCCACGACCTCACCAGCAAGGTCGAAGAACAACTCAACCTGGTTTCACCCAACAGCCCCAACATCCCGATTTACCGCGACATGATCCTGACCGTGCTGCGCATGGCCCAGGAAGATCACAACCGCTGGAATGCCAAGATCACCCTGCAAGCCCTGCGCGAACTCGAGCATGCCTTCCGTGTGCTGGAGCAGTTCAAGGGGCGACGCAAAGTTACCGTTTTCGGCTCGGCCCGCACGCCGATAGAACACCCTCTGTATGCTCAGGCCCGAGAACTGGGCGCCGCCCTGGCGCGCTCGGACATGATGGTCATCACCGGTGCCGGTGGCGGCATCATGGCGGCAGCCCATGAAGGTGCCGGCCTGGAACACAGCCTGGGATTCAATATCACCCTGCCCTTCGAGCAACATGCCAACCCCACGGTCAATGGCACCGCCAACCTGCTGCCCTTCCACTTTTTCTTTACCCGCAAGCTGTTCTTCGTCAAGGAAGCGGATGCGCTGGTCCTGTGCCCAGGCGGTTTCGGTACGCTGGATGAAGCACTGGAGGTGCTGACCCTGATCCAGACCGGCAAAAGCCCGCTGGTGCCCGTGGTGCTACTGGATGCACCAGGCGGCACGTTCTGGCAAGGCGCGCTGGACTTCATTCACCATCAACTGGAGGAAAATCGCTACATCCTGCCGACCGACATGAAGCTGTTGAGCCTGGTCTACAGCGTCGAAGATGCCGTGGAGCAGATCAACCAGTTCTACAGCAACTTCCACTCCAGCCGCTGGCTCAAGCATCAGTTCGTGATTCGCATGAACCACAAGCTCAGCGACCAGGCGCTTGAACACATGCAGGAGGCATTCGCCGACCTGTGCCTGAGCGATCACTTCCATCAGCATGCCTACAGTGGCGAGGAGCACGACGAAGCGCAGTTCAGCCATCTGGCGCGATTGTCCTTCACCTTCAACGCTCGAGATCATGGCCGTCTGCGGGAATTGGTGGATTACATCAACCTGCCGGAAAACTGGGCCCAGTCCAGACCCCAGGCGCAACAACGCACACGGCAACCGTCCAAGGTAACGTGATGCAAAAAAACGGCCCGCTATCGAAATAGCGAGCCGTTTCAGTCAATCGTCCATCCCTCGGCCGCTGAACAAGCGGCTGATCATTTCCATGGAATATCCCCGATAACTCAGGAACCTGCCCTGTTTGGCACGTTCCCGGGCGTCTATCGGTAAATGCCCGGAAAATTTGCGCCGCCAGGTGTCTTCCAGTTGTTCCTGCCAATCGATACCACTCTCGCGCAAGGCGAGCTCAATGTCGGTACGTTGCAGGCCACGCTGGCTCAGCTCTTCGCGAATGCGCAAAGGACCATAACCGGAACGGGCACGGTAGGAAACGAAGCTTTCGAGATAACGGGATTCGGACAACAAGCCCTCTTCCGTCAAGCGGTCGAGTGCTGTGTCGATCATTTCAGGGAGGGCGCCGCGCTGACGCAGTTTGCGCGTCAGCTCGACTCGACCGTGCTCGCGTCGCGCGAGCAGGTCCATTGCGGTTCGCCGCACCGCGACGAGTGTATCGAGTACGGCGGTCATCGGATCGATCAGATATCAGCGTCAGCCAGGTCGTCTTCGGTCTCTCTGACGGCCGAAGCCTTGACGTCCGGTGACGGGGTCAGCAGTTTGTCGCGCAGCTGCTTCTCGAGGGTCGCGGCGATTTCCGGATTGTCTGCCAGGAACTTGGCCGAGTTGGCCTTGCCCTGACCGATCTTGGTGCCGTTGTAGGCATACCAGGCACCGGACTTCTCGACGAAACCGTGCAGCACACCCAGGTCGATCATCTCACCGTTGAGGTAGATGCCCTTGCCGTAAAGAATCTGGAACTCGGCCTGACGGAACGGCGAAGCCACCTTGTTCTTCACGACTTTGACGCGGGTTTCACTACCGACGACTTCATCACCTTCTTTCACCGCGCCAGTACGACGGATGTCCAGACGAACCGATGCGTAGAACTTCAGCGCGTTACCACCGGTGGTGGTTTCCGGGCTGCCGAACATCACGCCGATTTTCATGCGGATCTGGTTGATGAAGATCACCAGGCAGTTGGCGTTCTTGATGTTACCGGTGATTTTACGCAGCGCCTGGGACATCAGACGGGCTTGCAGGCCCACGTGCATGTCGCCCATTTCGCCTTCGATTTCAGCCTTTGGCACCAGAGCGGCCACGGAGTCGACGATGATCACGTCAACGGCGTTGGAACGCACCAGCATGTCGGTAATTTCCAGGGCCTGCTCGCCGGTGTCCGGCTGGGAAACCAGCAGGTCGTCGACGTTGACACCCAGTTTGCCGGCGTACTCAGGGTCGAGAGCGTGTTCGGCGTCGACGAATGCGCAAGTCGCGCCGGCTTTTTGAGCCTGGGCGATCACCGACAGTGTCAGGGTGGTTTTACCGGAGGATTCAGGACCGTAGATTTCAACGATACGGCCTTTTGGCAGACCGCCAATGCCGAGCGCGATGTCCAGACCCAGAGAGCCAGTGGAAATGGCCGGGATCGCCTGACGGTCCTGATCGCCCATACGCATTACGGCACCCTTGCCGAATTGACGTTCGATCTGACCCAGGGCCGCAGCCAAGGCTTTCTTCTTGTTGTCGTCCATTAAAGTCCTCACGTAATCAATAAGGCCTGACGGCCAACACCTGTATAAGTAGCCAGTATTATTCCACAGCGTTTCAGGATCGCCTACCCCTGATTTGAGATTTCTCCAGCGGTATGCCGCAGCAGCCCCTCTAGCGCGGCCTTCACCGTTTGTCGGCGGACCTCGTCGCGGTTACCGGCAAAGTGCTGGACCTCGCTGAACACCTGCTCACCGACGCCCCAGGCCAGCCACACCGTGCCCACGGGCTTGTTCGGCGAACCGCCATCCGGCCCCGCCACACCGCTGACCGCCACGGCAAAACGCGCCCGGCTTTTTTCCTGCGCGCCCCGGACCATGGCCTCGACCACCTCGCGACTGACCGCCCCGACGGTTGAAAACAACTCGGCCGGGACATTCAATTGCTGGGTTTTCTGACGGTTTGAGTAGGTGACATAACCGGCCTCGAACCACGCCGAGCTCCCCGGAATGCGGGTGATTGCCTCGCTGATCCCACCGCCGGTGCAGGATTCGGCGGCAGTGACGTGGGCATTGAGAAACTGCAAGCGTTTGCCGAGTAGATCGGCCAGATGAGTGATCTCTTTCACGGCTCTCTCCTGATCGAGCGGAATGAGGCCTACCGTACACGAGCGGATCGCACTTGCAAGGTTCAGGATCGATCAAAATGTTAGCGAGCAAGGGCTCTGATATAGGCCTGACAGGCCTGCAAGGCAATCAGCCCGCGGTCGCCGGCGTCGGTGATGGCGATAATTCGTTGAGCATGCGCCGGGTCAAGTCGGGCTCGCGGGGCGCCATGATCCACGCTGCTGGCGCCGGAGGCGGCTGGCACTGCACAGGTTGAGGCAGCGTCATGGGCATCGAGGAGGACTGACAGGCGCACATCAGCAGTGGCAAGACGATCGCGCAGGCGACCTTGATCACGTTCGGCATCGCTAAGCGCTCGATAATGGGTTTGTTCACTGGCCGACAGTCGCTGCTCCAGGGCCAGACGCCTGTTTTGTTCGGCCTGTTGCTCGGTGACGGTGGCCAGAGTCAGTTGATTAAGGGTCTCGGCGTGCAGCCTGGCCTGTTCCGCCAGTTGCCGACTGTAGCGCCAATCCTGAAACTGCCAGGCCAGCGCCGCCGAACAACCGGCCAGCACCAGCAGACCGATCAATCGCCAGCCGATCAGACCGAAGACTGGCATAGCACCGCCCTCGCCCGCGCCCAGATTTCCAGGCGATCCTGCAACCCGTTCAGCCCGCCGTTTATACGGCGAGTGATGCTGTTGAACTGGTCGCGATCGGCCAATTCATTCAGGCCATTCTGCTCCCAAAACCAGGCGGCGGACTCGGCCGCCCATTGCGGTTGCTCCAGCAATTCAGGTAACGCCAACAAACGTTCATCGCCAAACAGGCCGAGACTGCATTGGTGGTAGTTGTTGCGCCCGGTGATCTGGATCAGGCCTCGGCCACGGTATTTTTGACCGTCACCATCGGGTTCCGGAGTGTTGCCCAAACGGACGGCCAGGGTGCCGATGTCGTATTTGCTCAGGTATTGAGTGCTGCCCAGTTCACGCACGTACTGCAATTGCCCCGATTCGTGACCGACTTGTGCGAGGAAGGCGGCGATGCGTTTCGGGGTGTTGATGTTGCGGTGAGACATGGCGGCGTTGAGGGCAGAAATGAAAACGCCCGCTTGGGAGCGGGCGTTTGGCATGATGCTTTGTAGTTGTTGCGTAACGATCATAATTACCCCGAAAGGCAGGCGGAAAAGGCGTTAAAGTTGCTCAGCCAACCACAGTGGAGCACTGGGTCGATGTTCGGTGAACGGGAAGAAAGATCCTTGTGGCCAGTCTCGCAGTGCACGACGATAAGCCTGCAGTTGGGCGTATTGATCGGTAGTCAAAGTAGTGCCCCCGCCATCCTCCAGTTCATCTCTATCGCGAGCAACCATACTGTCCGTGGCCGATAGCTGTGCATCACGCCAGAAACGCTCGGCGTTCGCGGCTTCTTCCGGTGCAAGGGGTGGTGTATCGACAAGAACGGGATACCCGTTATCGGCACGAACGGAAATCATCTTCGCGGTGACGGCTAACTCTTGAAGTAGTGACACCCAGTACGTCTGAGGAATCTCTATGACATCGGAAGGAATATCCGATGTATTGATCCCGGGTACATACACACCACAGGTACTTGCGCTAAACAAAACATTGAACTCGTTCATTCAATACCCCTTGGCAAAATAGGTAACACCCCACCCGGCCCTGACAGAACCGCCCATGTCCCGAACCTTCAATCGGCAGCCCTGTTTCGTGGCAGTACCGGCCAACATGATGACCATCGCCCCGTCACCGCCAACATGAGTGGCAACGACAGAAACAAAAGCGGTAGGAAACGAAATCGGAAAGGTGACAAAAACTTCTCCGTTAGCATCCGTCGTACCGTAACCCCATTGATCAATGTTGCCGCTGGAGTACTTCTGGTAACCAGGGTTGCCGTTCATCCCGGAGAACAACGAGGAGTATTTCAAGCTGACGGTGCCGCCCACCAACCGCCATTGATTCTCCAGCTTGAGGAACTCGGCGGTTTCCCCCACCCCGAGAACAATGGAGCCTGTTACACCGTTCGAAGTTTTGATGGTGTCCGGGCCAGGCGCTGCCGAGACCGTCAACGCGCCAGCCCCGGCATTGATAATGCTCATCGTGGAGGCGTGGGCGATACCGGTGGTGGCAGGTAACGTCGCTGTAATCGGCGTATTGCTGGTGAAACTGCTGACACCGCCAATGTTGGACGCTGTCAGTACCGCACTATCGGCATAGGACGTGAAGCCAGAAAATTGCAGACCACTACGGGTAACAAAGGCAGTCGTTGCGACGCTATTGTCATTATCGAATTGCGGGGCAGTGACAAACAGACCACTGCTGCGCAATGCCGCAAGAAGTTGATTATTCAGCCCTTCCGCAGGGGCTATTCCAGCGGCCTGGATAACACTTAATACTTCCTGGGTAATGCCATTACCCCAACTCGCCGGAATCAAAGATCCAGGCGCCCCTGTCACAGGGTTTTCATCGACAAACTTCCCATCAACCAATCCGGCGCTGGGTACACTTCTTGGGTAATCCACTGATTAGCTCCTGATCCATGATATCCGGTACCAGCCTAAGAGGCGGTACGACAGCAACTCAGCCCACAAATAAAAACGTCCGCTTGGGGCGGACGCTGAACCTGTCTATAAGGTGCTGTGACTTATTCAATGCGACTCCAGTGAATCGGCAAGCCAATGGGGAGCCGCGGGCCTGGCAGGCGTTTGCGGAAATTGGCTCGATCCTGGCCACTCACGTAACGCCTGGCGGTACTCCAGCAACTCCAAATACTGCTTTGCAGATAGTGTCGTCACTCGACCAAGCTCCTGCTCATCGCGATGGCGTGCTACAAGCCATTGGTTGGCTGAGAGGCTGGAACTGCGCCACAAACGCTCTTGCATTACCGGATCGTCATCCGACATATCAGCCGTCAGCGATGAATCAACGTGAGTGTCCGACGCAACGGGTGGCGCGACACTCGGCTCTATTGGGTTCAGCCGCTCTCCCACTTCAACTTCAACCCCCTCAGGGACAAACATCATTGAGGTCAGATACCCGGGGGCAAACAATTCAGAGATCGCGTAGTTGCCAGTGTCGATCAGTTCAGCGACAAGCCCTTCCTCCAGGCGTGCATAAACAGCCATTATTCGTACTCCCAGATTTCACAAAAGGCGTTGCCGCCGGACCCGCTCAGGCATGAGGCCGAAGCATTGGTCGAGCAACTGCCACTGCCTCCCGAACCTCGCGCACCGGAGTTACCATTGCCGTTCACCCCCGTAAAAGAGCCGCCACCGTCAAATTGACTGGCGCCTCCGGCTCCAGACAGAAGCCCCCAGTTGGTATTGCTCATCGCATAGCCACCGTGAATGCCGCGAGCGTTGGCAAGATTGCCTCCTGTAACCGTCAGCCCTCCCGCGCCTCCTTGAACAAACCCGGACGTGGTCGCCACGAACGTCAGGATTTGTCCGCCGAAACCTCCCGCAGCGCTCATGTAGGTCCCAAAGGAAGCACCGCCTCCCGCAGCACCCGCCCCGTTGCGCGCGGCACCACCAGCCCCAACGTAATAGGCACCCCGGCCAGCATTTCCGCGCTCACGTCATAGAGACTTTCGGCATAGGCACCCGAACCACCGCCGCCACCCAGACTTTGATAAGTCGCCGCGACGGGCGGGCAACCGGCCCCGGAACCACCGGCGCCAACCAACCGTACGCGAATCCGTTTGGCCTTGGGATTGGGGCGGTAAACCGTGATCCCGACAGTGTCGAATTGCTTGACCGCCAACAGTCGGCCAACGGCATCGGTGATGCCGTAACCACTTAATGTGGTCGGGGTGTTGTTCATTTTGGTGAAATCGACCAATGCGCCGATCGCCAGCGCCAACTGGTCATTTCTGGCTTCGTCAGGTGTCAACCCGGCAGCCTTGATGACGTTCAGAATCTCTTGCGTCACACCATTGCCCCAGGCCGCTGGAATCAGCGATCCCGGTGTTCCGACAATGGGGTTTTCATCGACAAACCAGCCATTGACCAGGCCAACACTGGGAATACTTGTTGGATAATCCACTTTCTCTTCTCTCGCTGTAGGTCTAATAGAACATTGACTATTTCTCGATGGAACCAGGAGCGAGAGGCCAAACGATTTCGGTTGGAAAACCCGCTTGTTGCTCAATGCGATTCAGCTCAACGCTGTAGAGTTTCCACTTCATCAGGGCCAACTGCTCATCGTGAGAGGCATCACCGATATCCTCGGCATATTGAAGTGGCGCTATACGCAAAACTGCCTCACGAAGGAGCGTGTCGCGCTTGGCCAGAACCTGAACTTTGATGTCGAACAGGCGAGCCACCTCGTCAAGTTTCCAGCCATTGTCATTCCAGACGTAGTAGTTGCCCGGCCATGGTTCGACTGTAAAAACTTCCGGTAACTCTCCGAGTTCACTCCAGACCTGCTGGGCCCCGCCATCCTTGCGATAAACCAAACCGCGACGATCAATCACTTCCCGGGGAACATTGTTCACCAGCGCCCAGATACGGCCGTTTTCCGCAGGCGGGAGTTCGAATGAAAATTCAACGGCATTACTGGGTAATTGAATACCGATACCCGGAGTGACGGAAAACTCTACGGGCCCTGACAAGGCGCCCGAGTTATCTAATAGATAATAAAACATGGACACCTCAGATAAGTTTTATACGACCGGGATAAGCGATGTTGCGAGGGCGCGTGACGCCACCATGGTTAATCAACTCCGAATCAGGTAGTTGCGTAACGGGTGGAGGTGGTGTGATGTATTTGACGGTGGCGCCCCCGTAATCCGTATAAACTGCCCCATCAAGACCCAGTTGAGTTTTTTGACTATTGATATGCGACGCAAACAGAATGTTGTCACCTATACCGTTATCGCCCTGTACCAATGAGCCTTTTTGCCAAGAGCCTGGAGCTCGACCCGGATCGACATCGCGCCCCTCAGCCAGTAAACGAAGAAACTCACCTCGAGCCTCCGGCGTTCGAAACGTTGTCGAACCATCTCCAGGCGTCCATGCGCCCCCACGGTCACTTTCAGAACGCAACATGCCCGACTGTTGTGCGTGATCCCAAAGCCACGGCCATTCGAGGCGATTGAGCAGAGATCCATTGAGCGCACCATAGCCACCAGGTACTACTGACGTAGTTGTCTCAAAAACAGTCCGTCCAAGTGTAGTACTGTCAAACCGTCCAACTGGCCACCAACTACCCGCCGCGTCACTGCGCAGGTGCCACCAATCACCGGCCCCCATCAACACCAGAAACGGATAGCCACCCGTATTCAGATGAGTGTGAAACTTGATGGAGTCCGCTCCCGCACACTGAATAACCAGACGATTGCCGCTGTTATCAACACGTCGAACGATGACGTCACGAACGCCCAACGCAATATCGGCTGAAGGCAGGCTGACGGTGGCGGCACCGGAACTGGCATCAATCAGTACAAAGCCAAGTTCTTCGACGGTCAGAACCTTTGATGCGGCTAGCCGCGTGATTACCGAACGTATCGGATTGGTCTTGCCAATGATCGCCAGGATAGCCTTGAGCAGTTGACTGTTGTCCGCTTCGGAAGGCGCCAGACCGCCCCCGGTAATCACGCCCAGAACCTCTTGCGTGACGCTGTTTCCCCATACAGCCGGAATCAACGATCCCGGCGTCCCGGCGACGGGGTTTTCATCGACAAACCGGCCATCGACCAGCCCGACGCTGGGGACGCTTTTTGGATAGTCCATACGTCTATCGTTCCTCTGAAATTACAAATGGTCCGTGTCGATGCGTTTGTCGGTGCAATCGCGCCCACGGTTTTTTTCAAGAAAAAAAACCCACGAATAAGTGGGCTTGAACAGGGGGAATTGAATGGTTCTCGCCTAGTCAGCCGGGCCGCTGATGAATTCGCGAATAGCCACCAACGCTTCATCGCCCACGCTGCGGGCCAGATCCATCTTGCCCTTGGCCGCGTGCGCGCGGATTTGTGTTTTGGCCTTGAGGCGTAGCGTGCGCAGAATCAGCAATTGGTCGCTGAGTTCTGCGGCTTTACTCAGGATCTGCTCGGCGGCCTGCTTGGCCGTCCGACCTTTAACGACCCAAGCGGACACAGCCAGCGGTACGTCCTTTTTCGGATAGCCCGCGTCCTGAAAAGCTTGGGCGTCAGCCGCCGCCTGAGCGTATTCCATGGCTTTGAGTGGATCACCGGCCAGAGCAGTGCGTGCGCTGTCTGCGGCGGCATCGACTTTGGCGCACAGGCGTTCGGCTTCCTGCTGTTCCAGCTGGGCAACTTTCGCGGCGTCCAGCAGCCACTTTTCACCGTTCCAGTCATGGGCGGCAGAAGGTTGTGCGGGACGCAGACCGTCCTCGAACTGATGAAGCTCTTGAATAACGTTCATCGAATCAACTCCCAGGAAAGACTGACATTGACGGCTGCCGCAAAGTTGATCGCGATTCCCGTGGCGTAGTCAGACACCGGGTGGTTCTTGATCCCCATACTGAACAGCAATTCATCGCTGACGGCGCTAGTCGAACCGAGCAGGTGTTCGGTCTGGTAGGACTGCCACAGCGAACGTATTTGGTTATGGTCAAAACTGGCGGTCAGCGTCGTGACCGTGACGTCGTTGATATAGTTGTTGCTGAAGATCACGCACGGCAACGGAGCCGTCCAACCAGCATCGTGATTGGAACTAGTGGTCAAGGCTGGTGATAGATAGCAATAGTTGCCACCGACCCAACCCGCTGGCGCAAACGCCACCGAGGATATTTCCGTCGCAGAGGGCGTCGGGTTACCAACAATCAGGTGTGCCGCACGGGCATGAGGATCCAGCGGCAGGTAAACCACACCATTTCCGTTGACGGTTTGCGTCCACGCCAACCGGTTGCGGTTGTAGATCGCCCTGATGACCGGCACGGCCCCTGGCGCTCCCGTCATCACCCAAGCAATGCAGATGTCCAGCGGTGTGGACTGAAAACCGCCCCCCGCCCCGCCGTTGACAGTGCCCTTCAAACCTTCGGGCGCAGCGTCATAGATCGTTCCGCGCTGCATGTAAAACGTCAGCGCTCCACCGATCACCTGCGCTCGCAGAAAGTAGCCCGAGTTGGGCAACAGATCGACGCTGCTCCAGGCCGTGGTCACAAATGTACGGGAACGCCCCAACTGCCCGGCCACGACTTCCTGACCGAGACTGATGTACACACCAGCCGGAATCGAAACCTTGCCACCGCCGGTAGAAACAGCGGTCGGGGTCACCGGCAAACGGGCATCGGCAGTCGCCACTGTCGGCAATGGCAAGGCCGTTAGGGGCAATGCCAAATCCTGGTTCCAGCCCTTGGCGGTGACCGTTTGAATCGCTTGCAGCAACTGGTCGCTTTTCGCCTCATCCGGGGTCAATTCCCCAGCCTTGATGACGTTTACAATCTCCTGCGTTACCCCATTCCCCCATTCCGCCGGAATCAACGACCCCGGCGTCCCGGTCAGCGGGTTCTCATCCACAAACTTCCCATTCACCAACCCGGCGCTGGGTACACTCTTCGGATAATCCATCCCTCTACTCCTTAGTCATAATTGATGTGCACTCTGGTATGCGCCGGTGCGCTGCGGTGGATCAGGCACTCCAGTGCCGAGCCCGGATTCACGCCGAAGCGCTCGCCCCAGTAACTGGCGCCGAAACGTCGTCCCAACAGCAATCGCCCACCGGTATTCAGGGTCCACATGAACTGCGCTTCCCAAGTGCCCCAATGCGCGGCACCGAATCGCGAGCGGCCCATGCGCGGGGCTTCGAGTTCTGTGATGGTGGCGTTCGGGTAACCCTGGCTTTTGGCGATCTCGAGGTAGTAGCCGACGGCCTGGCTGCCGACCGCGAGCAAGCGGCGGCGTACTGCGAGGCGGCGGTCGTCGAACAACGGCGTGGTGCCCAGGCACGGGTCGGGCAGGTTCATCACCCGCTCCCAATCGGGCACCAGCTCGCTGACGCCGGCCGGGTCCATTTCGTTGAGCAGGTCGGCGGCGCGGGCGTCGAGGCGGGCCAATTCCTGGGCAACGCCTTCGAGCACTTCTTCGAGCTCAGGAACTTGTTCAGGGTCCCAGGCCGGCCCGCTGGGCAGCAGGCTGCGTAGTTGGGCGTGGTATTGCGCGGCGGTTCTTATGCCCCCCATACGCAACCTCCAAACGTCAGCAATTCGCTTTTGTTGGCAGGGACATCGGCGACGGGCGAGGTGAGTGCATGGTCGTACTCACCACTGGCGCTGCTGATGGCTTCACGGACGTGACTGATCAACAACTTCTGGCCGAGGTCGGCTTCACGGTTATGCAGGTCACGTAATTGCGCCTCGACTGCCGCGCGTACTGCTGTAGTGTCGGGATTCACTGTGAGGTGATAAACGACCGGTACCTGAACCGGCCGCTGCACATGCACTTCGGCGGTGACCGGGCGCAGAGGCTCGATGTAGGCCTGGACTTCGGCCAGTTGTTCGTCGTTCGGCACCGGTTGCGGATCATCGTCACGCATGATGAACAGGCTGACGGTGCCCGGTCCCAACAAACCGCCACGGCACCAGGCGCGGGTCACGCCAGGGCATTCCAGGGCCCAGGTTTCATAGTCCTGGGCCGAACCGCCCTGGGGGATAATGCGGTAGGAACGAATCACCCGAGAACGCAGTGACTCCAGGCTTTCCCGCGCCACACCGCCGTTGAGACCCGGCGCCAGTACGGTAAAGCTATTGCCGACGATCCCAGCAATCGGCTGCACCGGAATCAGCGTCATGCCGGCCTCGGCATTGCCCAGGCTACCGGCTTCGAGCGCGGCGATGGTGGTGCTGTTGAGGCCGTTGCTGGTGGTGCGCGCGGCGGTCACTTTGTAGGTGCGACCGTCGCTTGATTGCAGCAGGGTGTCGACGTCCAGCACGGCACCAGCGCTGGCGGTAAAGCTGACGCTGCCGCTGGCCGCTTGTGCGGATTTGCGCGGCTGGTTCAAACGTAGTGCGGCGATCCGTTCCAGGGTCGATTCATCGGCCTTGTCCGGTAGGATCTGCTCGGCGATCCAGTCCAGATAGCCATACAGCCCATAGGCGGCGCCACCGAGGGTGCGGGCCAGTACTTGCGCATCGGACTGGCGCAGCGAATCGCTGGCCAGGTCGCTTTGGGTGCGCTTGATCAGCACCGGCAGCGAAGGGGTTTCAAACGGCATAGATCACCTGCCAACTGTTATCGGGGTTGATGTCCAGGCGTTCGCCGTCGGCCAGGGTCAGGACCGTGCGCAGGTTCAGGCGCTGGGCGTCGAGGCGTTCGCTGATGATGTCGATGGCGCTGCAATGGCCGTCGTCGATCAGCCATTGCAGGGCTTCGCGGGCGTAGAACTCGGCGTCCATCTGGGTCTGGCGTGTCAGCTTGACCCGGCGCAGCAGCCACAGCCGCGAACCTATGCGGTCGTCGGCCACCGTAGGAAAGCTGTCGCCCCACCAACCGAAACGCTCTTCGTCGTCGAGGGCATCGTCATCGGCAGCGCGGCGCCAGGTGAACAGGCTGATCAGCACTGCACGGGTCAGAGCGGTGTGGAGGTTTTGACTGATCAACATCACTGCCCTCCCGCCGATACGCCGGTCTGGCCGTTGCCCGCTTGCACGCCGACGTGTACGTGTTTGATCTGGCTGATACCGCCGGCAATCTGATCGCCGGTGGAGACGATTTTTCCGGTCTGGTTGATCACCGGGCTGTCGATGTTCACCGCGCTGCTGGCGCGGATGTTCAGGGTGGCGGTTTCGATGTCGATGATCCGCCCGCGCTTGAAGTGGATCTTGTCACCTTCGTCGGTGTAGATCGCCACTTCGCCCGCGGCCAGGGACTTGAGGCGATAGCGACGGTCGGCGACCACCAGCACGATGGCGTGGGAGCGATCACCGCCCAGAAATGTGGCGACACCTTCTGCGCCGGCCAGTGGGTTGCTGGTGAAACCGTAGGGTTCGAAGTGCTCCATGTCGTCGTTCACTTCGCCGGCGGTGAGGCGCATTTGCAGCGATTGAAGCTTGGTGGCCGAATTGGCGAGCACGACAGTGCCGCGCGCCAGGAGGCGTGTCAGTAGGCTCATGTTGAATTCCTTGGAGGAGCGAGGCCGAAGGCTGCGACCTTTAAAGGGGTTATCAGGTTTTCTTCGGGGGCTCGGGGTTGGCGTCGAAGGTATGCGGCGGTGCGACTTGCAGGGTGGTGACCGAGCCTTGCGCCGACAACGAGTAGGTCACCTTGGAAATCAGCATGTCGTCATCAAACCCCAGCACCGGATCCTTGACCCGCACCAGCGTGTTATGCCGCCACAGATCGCCGTTGGATTGCCGCCAACCCTGCACCTGATAGGTGGTGGTTTTGGCCTTGCCGACGCGGGTGGCGCTTTCCCAGTTGGCCCGTTGCAAGGCGAGATCGGGATTGATCTGCATGCCTTCGTTGATCACCGTGACCCGTCGACGCTTGTAGCTCAAGTCGGCGGACACCGATTCAACCTCGCTGACCGCCGCCCCGCTCTTCTTGTCCGTGCCCTTTTGCTGACCGATCACCCGGTACTCGGAGAACACCTGGCTGTAATCCATCGGCGCATTGGCCGACAGAATATTTTTGCCCAATTCCAGCGCATCGCTGGCCCGGCCGCCACTGCCAGGCCGGGCCAGTACCAGCCGCCCTTGGGCATCATCGGTAGAAAACACCCGGAACAACGTCAGCAAGCGGTCGATGGATTGAAACACCGTTTCCCCCGGCACGATGGTGTGACTGCTGAGCCGGGCGGTTTCCGGGATTTCACTCACCACGTAGACCTTATAGGAAGACGCCAGCGCCTCGACGATGCTCAGTAATGGTTGTTGGTGCCATTGGTTGGGACGGTTGATCGCGGCGCAATCCACCAGGTCCTGAGTACAAGAACTGCCTTCGATGTTCAGGCTGATCTGTCGCCCGTCATAACTGATCGGTGCCTTGAACACATACCCGGTCAGCACCAGATCCTGGCCGATGCGCACTTCACAGGCGTCACCGGGCTGGATGCGCTTGTCCACGGTCTGTCCCGGCCATTGCCAGGTGATGTTGAGTTTAAAGGTGCGGAACTGACGCTCCAGATCCGCCGTAATTTCCACGCTTTTCCAGCCACCGTATTCCAGGCCGCCGACCGTCAACGTGACGCGGTTATCCATCTCGTTCATGGTTCACTTCCCGGAGACTTTCACATCGTTCGGCGCGTACCCTGGATGGGCAATCCCGTTGCGCTGAATCACTTCGGTGACCCGCGTTGCATCGGCAAATTGCTTGTACGCCACGACCAGCGCCGGCAGGCTTTCCTGGAAAGACTTGCTGACCTGGCGTACGCCCAATGAAGCCACTGCTTTGAGATGCGCAAGCAGCGCCTGCTTCACATCGTCGATGGCCTGATAATGCGTGGGACCGGCCTTGTCCAGCATCGGGTTGGTCGCCTCGACCAGCGCCTTTTGCAGTGCTTTCAAATCGTCGGTGACCGGCACTTCCTGCCGGGTGACCGGCAGGTTCGCCTGCTGCTCCAGCGATGGCGTCGATGACAGTTTCACCGGTGTCGACGCCACCGGCATCGAGGCGACCCATTGCGCCACTTTGACCAGCAACGTGTCCTGCACCAGATCGGCCATGGCTTGAGCCGCGGCCGTGGTGTCCTTGCCGGTGGTGAGCTTCGGCGCATCAGCCTTGCGGATGGCTTCGAGCTGTTGGGACACGTCGGCAATCACGCCACGATAACCTTCCTTCGCGAAGTCCTTGAGCGATTTGATATCGCCGAGCAATCCCTTGAATTCCGCCGCCACTTCCTTGGGCAACTCCTTGACCGCCTTGACCAGCTCGGTGATCTGCCGATATTGCTCGATCAACGGCTTGAGCTGTTCCTTGATCACGTCATACACCCCGGTCAGGCTGTTGCGCAGATTGGCGATGCCGATCCGCGCCGCCTTGATCAGGGTCATGGCCTGTTCGAAACGCGCTACCGCCGAGCCCAGCAAGGTGTCGGCCTTGGCCAGCAGCACCTTCTGCGTGCTGACCGTGGCCGTCGGAAACGGCAGCGGTTCATCGGGGTAAAACTTCAGCGTAAAGGTCACCAGCCCGCCGTCCTGGCGGGTGTGGGTCATGTCGCATTCGCCGACCTTGACCTGTAGCCGCCCCAGCCACGGATGGACCAGTTCACCACTGCCCTGTTCCAGCGCCTTGAGCAGCTTGTCGCGCTGCTCCAGGCAATCGGGGCCGATGATGAACGCCGTCAGATCGTGGATCTTCGCCTGCTGGCCAAGGCCCTCGAAAAACGGTAGGTCCCGCTGCGGATACTCGTGCAGCTGGCCCTTTTTACCGACCGGGGTTTTCGCCTGATCGACCCAGAAACCGACACCCCGAAAGGACGCCGGCAACAAACGGTCACGCCAACTCATTGGAGGCCTCCTAGAGAAAGTGAGCGGTAGCCGATGCGCGAGTTGAGCGCCAGGCCCGGTTGATTGGTTTGTGGCTGATCGGTACGCAAGCCGGCCGGCGCGTTTTCGAAGCGCACGGTCAGGCCGCCTTCGAGTTGCGTGCGGTTGTTGGCGGCGGTTTGTTGCACCAAGGCGTTGGAGCCTTGGGCCAGGTTGTTCGACAGCGGCACAGCGTCATTGCTGGCACCAAAGAACGCAGGTGCGAATTCGCCCTTGCCTTCGGCGTTGGTTTTCTGTTGCGCCGCGGTCAGGCCTTCGACCTTGCCGGTCACATTGGCAATCAAACCGCCAAAGCCACCATTGAACATTTCCCTGATCGGCACGAGCAAATCTTGCAGCTTGCCCCACCAACTGGAGAACCACTCGGTGACTGGCTCCCAACCGGCCTTGAACATGTCCAGAGGTGACCAGTCAAATAGTCCTTTGAAGTAATCCACCATCGGTTGCGCCTGCACTTGCAGGTTCTGCCACATCCCTGAGAAGTAATTGCTCACCGGATCCCAGGCGGCACGAAACACTTCAGACGGCGACCAGTCGAACAGGCCTTTGAAAAAACTCACCATCGGTTGCGCCTGCACTTGCAGGTTCTGCCACACCCCTGAGAAGTAATTGCTTACCGGATCCCAGGCGGCACGAAACACTTCAGACGGCGACCAGTCGAACAGACCTTTGAAAAAAGCCACCGCCGGTTGTGCCTGCACCTGCAGCCTCAGCCACATCCCCGAGAAGTAATTGCTCACCGGGTCCCAGGCTGTACGAAACATCTCCGTCGGCGACCAGTCGAACAAGCCTTTGAGAAAATCGACCGCCACCGCAGCCAACGCACGAAGTACATCCCAGATCGCCGAAAAGCACGTAACCACCGGCTGCCAGGCACGGGCGACCTTGTCCACCACGTTCCAGTCAAAGAGCTTCTTGAGGTAACTCATCGCCGGCACTGCCAAGGCCCTGAGCAAATCCCAGAGCGCGGAAAACAATCCCACCAGCGGCTGCCAATTGCTGGCGACGATGACGAGCGGATGCCAGGAAAACAGCGTCTTGAAAAAATCGCCGATCGGTGCGGACAGGTTTTTTACTCCCTCCCAGAGCGAACCAAAAAAGCCACTGATCGGTGCCCACGCCGCGTCAATCGACGCTTGGGGCGACCACTCGAAGATCGACCGAAAACTCTGCCAGGCTTGCGCCGTCGCACCGTAGATCGATCCCCACAGCTCGGAAACAAAACCGCTGATCGGCGCCCAACCCGCCTTCAGCGCCTCGAGCGGTTTCCAGTTAAACAGGCTCTGGAACGCCGCAAACGTCGACTCCGCCGCTCCTTGCATCGCTTGCCAGATAGCCTTGAAGAATCCCGATATCGGCTTCCAGTAAGCCACTATCAAACCCGCTGTCAGGGCAATCGCTGCCGCGACAATGCCAATGGGGGAAGTCAGCAGCCCCATCACAGCAACGAGCCCCATGGCCCCTGCGGTGACCACCGTGAAGGCCACGGCTGCCGCCGCCAACCCTTCGACCAGTGCAGGGTTATTGGCGACAAATTCGCCAACGGCAGTGATCAACGGCATCAGGCCGGTGACCACGCTGTTGACGGCCGGCAGCAGCGCCTGCCCCATTTTCAAGGAAATACCGTCTACCGCATCGTTGAACTGCTTGAGGTTGGTCGCGGTATGACCGAGCGACACCTCGGGCGCTTTCAGCGTCGTGGTTTTACTGGATTTGTCCTCGAGTTCATCTTCTGCCTTGATTGCCTTTTTGATGCCGCTGATGAAGGGTTCCAGCAGCCCGCCCCCATTGATGAAGGCGCCCGCATCGAGCGTGCCGAGGCCGCTGTCCTCGATGCTTTTCTTGAACTCGCCGATCCTGGCCTTGATGCCCTTGAGCTGGGTATCCAGCTTCTGAGCATTGATCACGACCACGGACATGTTCACCGTGGTCTGAATGTTCGTCAGGCTCATGCTTTGTTGTATGTTCGCCATCACTGCACCTGCTGCATCGCATTGATCCGTTGAGCGTGCTCCAGCGATTCGCGGAGCACATCCAGTGGCCTGGCCATCATCTGTTCGGGGTCAACCTTCCAGAACCAGGCCAGGTCATAGGCGACTGCGATCAGGTCGGTGATGGCCCCGACGCCGCACTCATGAAAAAACTCGCGACCGCCCAACTCAACGTGTTGAGGTCAGCCAGATCCAGCTGGTTGACCGACGACGGCGGGATGCCGGCGCACACGGCGATGTATTTGGCCGCGACGTCCATGTCGAGGCTGACCTCTTCGCTCTTGTCGATCTTGTACGGCAGCGCCTTGATCGCCCGAACTTCCTGCACCGTTGGACGGCGCAGGTTGAGTTCGGTCAAGGGCTCGCCGTGGGCTTCGATCGCAACTTGAAGCTTCACGGCGTTGCTCATTGCCAGGTCCCCTTGATGCCTTCGAATTTCAGTTCGATGGTGGCGTCATCGCCTTTGGATACCGGCTCTTCCACCAGATAGGCGCCGGCCAGTACGTAGACTTTGCCGTTGCTGAATTCGCAGGTGACGGTCATGTCGGAGCCTGCGATCAGTTGCTTGAGCGGGAAGTCTGCGGTGTGCAGTGCCGTTACTTTGAACGACGGCGCGATGTCGGTTTCCTTGTAGAAGCCCGGCACGACGGTTTCCCGTTTAACGGCCATCAATGGTGCTTCGCAGCCACCGTTGATGGTCAGTTGAGCGCCGTCCACTTTGACGTAGCAGGTGCCCGCAATCAGTTGACCCATGGTGTTTCTCCCTTCAAATAAAAAGCCCACACGCGGTGGGCCGAATTCATACAGTCAAAGGCAGCGATCAGGCTGCGTCGTCGTACTGCAGACGGAACTGGTTGAGCAGCGCGAACAAGCGCAGGCCGTTGATGTAGTCCGGCGGGAACAGCACGTTGACCCGGCTCGGGTCCTGGGTGTCGCGCTCGACGATCAGGTGCTCGGCAAACAGTTCGGCGTTTTCCACGTGGCCTTCCAGTTCAAGCTTGGCGTACTGGGCGATCAGCTCACCGCGAATGGTGCTCGGGGTGACGATTGGCTGGCCGGCGCCGAAACGGGTGCCGTCGGAGGCCAGTTTGTGGCGACCGTATTTGCTGGTAATCACGCTTTGCAGACGACGCACGATGAACGCCGACTGATGCATGGTTTCGCTGTCCAGGTAGGAATTGTCTGCCTGGCCGTAGGCGTTCTTCTGATAGGTGGTGATCGAACGCTGAATGCGCACGTAACCGCCTTCGTAGTACGCGGTGGCGATGCCGTAGTTGAGCAGCGACTGACGCTCGGTCAGGGTAAACCGCTCGCTCGCCGGAGCCGGGTCGAGACCTGGCAGGCTGCCGCTTTGGGTCGGACGGCTGGCATCGGCCGAGATGAACACCGAGGTGCGCGCAGCCAGTGCCGCGGCCTGCACCCAGAACGGTTGCGGTACACCCGGCTCCAGCGCCTGAATGGTCATGTGCTGGTCGTTGCGCGCCTGACCTGCCGCCACCAGAGTACCGACGGTGCCGCGTTTGGCGCTGTAGACGTGACCGAACAATTGCTTGGCCCAGGACCAACGACCGGTGCTGTCATCCATGACGGCTTGCCAGGTGTTGAGAGTCGACAGATCCGACCACGGCATGCAGATGAACTCGAACGGTTCATCGCCCAGCGCCGCCACGGCGGCCACTTGATCCGGCACACCGGCACCGCCGGTCATGGCGGTGATGGCCGAGGTCAGGCCGGCCGGGGTTTCTTCGCCATTGCTCTTGCCCAGGCGATTGAACTGCAGGCTGATGTCGTTGCCGCTGTCGCCTGTCCATTTGGTGCTCAGGGTGACCACACCTGCGACCGCCGCCGCAGTGACTGGCAGATCGGCGCTGGCGTTGATTTTCAGTGCCAGGGCGGTGGCCGCTTGCGCCGCGGTGGCGCCGTTGACGATGGCTGCCTGAACGCGAACGCCACCGACGTACAGGTTGAGCACGCCGCTTTGGGTCGCCGTACCGGTCAGGGTCAGCACGCCTTTGGCAATGCTGCCTTCGGTGTTGTGCAGCGGCAGGCACCAGATCTCGCCGATCGGGTCGGTCTTGCGCCAGGTTTCGTACATCGAAGCGAGCATCGAGCCCTGGCCGCCAATGCTTTTGGCCAGCGCCACGCTGGACACCAGCACCAGTTTGCCGGCATCGGCTGGCGCAATGTTGTCGTTGACCTGAGCGACGATCAGGCGGCGCATGGCCGACGACGCGCTATTGGCGGCCGAGTTGTCCATTTCGGCATAGAACAGCGGAACACGAATGTCCGCGGGGATGTTGCTGAATCCGATCGCCATTATTTGGCTCCCTGTGGTTTCGCCGCTTTCACGGCTTTGGTAGTGATATCGCCATCGGCCAGACGTCGACGCCACCAGGCGTTGTCCGGCACTTCACGGCCCTCGAGGGGCAACAGATCGCCCGCTTCCGGGTCTGGCACGGCACGGCCCGGGGCCGGCAGCACGGTGATACGTTTGCTCATGGGATTACGTCTCCAGAGAAAGTCAGTTCCAGGCGTCCATCGGGGCCTGGGCGTTGCAGATTGGGGTCCGCCGGATCGATCGCATCGACCCGCACGGTGACCCCGGTAAAGGACGACAAGCCGTCCAGTTCACGCTCGTGCCAGCTCTGCGCCGGTTGCCCCGGCAGATTGCGGCCGAGCTGGAATTCGGCGAAAAAGCGCAGGCGGTAGAGCACGCGGCTGCTGTTGATGGAAACCAGCTCACCGCCGTCGTAGGCGATGGCGCTGTAGTCGTTGCCAGGCTTGAAACCCACCAGTGCGCGCCACAGTTCGGCGCGCAGGTCGTGCAGTTGATCCAGCGCGGCAGCGGCGTCCGTGGTGTCGAGCACCAGGGTGACTTCGAAGCGGTCGCGGATCGGTTGCAGCATCAGGTTTTGCGCCACACTTTTGCTCGCCACATCGGCGATGGGGACGACGTAGGCGCAAGGCGTGGTGAACGGGTTGTTGGCTTGCAGGGTGGTGAGGTCAATGCCCGCCGCCACACGATTGGCCAGGCTCGGGCATTGCTCACGCAGCTGCGTGAGGATCGGCGTGATCTTCATGAGGGCGCTCCAGCGTTTTATGAAAGGTGTCGGTCAGGAACTGTCGGAGCGAGCCTGCTCGCGAAAGAGGTGGGTCAATCAATATGGATGTTGAATGTGCCGTCACTATCGCGAGCAGGCGATGTATTGATCCGGGTCGTCGATATTCGACACCTCCCAGGTGCGGGCGAATTTCGGGATGCCCAGCGGGTCTTCGAGCAGCGTCGGGTCGAGATACAGGGTTTGGGTAAATGAAACAGCTCAGGCGGCGTACTCCCGTGTCGCCGGTTCACTGTTGATCGGGATGAGAATCGCGCGATGGCACTTCACAAACGCCAATCCGCTTGGCGGCCCAGCGCTCGTAAAGTCCGATGGCCACGTCCGCCCCGGCCATCGCCGTCAGGCAGCCAAAGGCACCGGCGGCCCAGATCGACATGCCGGCGGCGTACAGCAGCATGATTGCCGAGACCCCGCAGATCATGCAGGCCCCGGACCGCAAGGCCAGACGCCGCAGCAGTGACCAGCCACGGGCGCCCTCCTTGTCCGCGCGCCACATTTCGCCGGACACCCCGCCCACCAGGGCAAGAACGATGACTAGCCAGATCGGCATGTCCAGCAACGCTTGTTGCTCGTTTGTCATGTCCCGCCTCCTTGGGATCGATGAGATGGGCCTCTCGAAAATGAGCCGCCTGGTTTGGATCGATAAAGAACTACAGCTTTTCAACGATCACGTTGTCGATGAAAGCGAAGTTGACGTACGGGTTCTGCTCATTGGAGAAGGCCAGAGTGGTTTGGGCCGTGGTCGCCGTGAAGTCATAAGTCACAGTGCTCCACTCGACAACGCCACCCTTGACCGTTGGCGTGTTGAAGGTGGCGGTCTGACCGGCGACCTTCACTTGCACGACACCATCACCGGATCGGCTGGCGTACACCGAATTGCCCAGGCTGAAGGTCAATCGATACTTGGCCCCTACTACGGTGGCGAAGTTCTGCTGAATGCCACCGCCGTTGCCATAAACATTGTTAGCCAGATCGACAATCACCGCGCCTTCCGCTGCGGCGGAGCCAGGAATCGAGGCGCGCACGTTGAAGTATTCGGCGCCCGACAGAAAGGTCGTCCAACCGGTGATGAAGTTGGCTTTCGCCGTCGTGTCCAGAACGCAACTGTCGCTGCAACCCGGTTGTTCAAAGCTGCCGTTGACCAGGAGGTTTGCGGCAGTAGCGCTGCCTGCAGCGCCGGACAGAGCCATGGCCAGCATCAGCGGGCCAATGATTTTGTTGAATACGTTCATGTTTTACCTATTGAGTCGAATGAATGGATTGCGCAGCGGTTTGCTGCAATGACGGCCCCGGATGAGGGCTGATATGCCTGATGTAGGCAGGCATTCCAAAAAGCCCGGTCGCCCAGGCTTTTCAGTAATGCGCTTGTGTGATCTTTCGGCGCTACTGGCGCGGTACGGATCGATTCAAATTGTTTTTCCGACCGCGGTCCCTGCCCGCCGGATAACTGCTTCTGGTGCTTTACGCTGCACACCCGGGTCAGTTGCCAACCCTCTGAACCGTTGAGGCCGGTTCATCGCTGCCTTTGTGATGGAACTAAAGAGCTTCGTTTCGAGCCGCTTTGTTGAGCGGCTTGAGACAAAGAATATGCATGGATGCATATACAGTCAATGCATAAATGCATTTATTTATGCATTAGAAATGCACGGACGCATGAAACCCCCGCAGACAAAGGCGCTGACGGTTTTCGGCAGACGAAAAAAAACCCGTCGGGCGACGGGTTTTATCTGACAGCGGTGAGGTTAACGGGCGTACATGCCCCACCAGAAGACGTGACCGAGGATGACGATTTGCTCTTCCTGGATTTCCTGGAAGCTGTAGTCCTCGTCCGGATGCTCATCACGATTGAAGCTACGCAGGCGAATCCCGGTCGGCAGGCGATAAAGCTGTTTCACCCGCAACTGGCCGTTGTGGTTGATGGCGTACAGGTCGCCGTCGATGATGTCGCCAATCCCGCATTTACCGGCATTCACCCCCACCGTAGCGCCGTCGCGCAGCACCGGCAACATGCTGTTGCCGCGCACGGTCACGCATTTGGCCTGGTCGAACTGCACACCGTTGTGGCGCAAGCTGCGCTTGCCGAAGCGCAGGCTAGAGCGCTCACTCTCTTCGATGACGAATCTTCCTGATCCAGCAGCCAATTCAACCTCGCGAAGAAAGGGGACCGACACCTCGTCGTCATCGACAGGCGTATCGTCGTCCCACAGGCTTATGTCCTTGAGTTCCGAATGCAATTCATCGCGCCCGGCGCTGGCAGCCGGCGCGACATCCGCCCGGCCCCGCAACTGATCGGTGCTCACAGCAAAGTATTCGGCAATCTTCGAGATATGTTTATCCGAAGGATCGACGATCTTCCCGCTGAGGATGCGCGAGAGAGTGGATTGAGGCACGCCGGTGCGACGGTGAAGCTCCGTGGGGGAGATCCCGTGCTGATCGAGCAGCGCTCTTAAGACAGTAGAAACATTGCGTTTTTGCATAACGCGAATAGTGCTTGATCTTTTTTCGGAAGACAAATGCCAAATTGCATAATTTGTGCATAGACCCACGAAAAATCGCCTTGAGGCTTTCATGCCTGCGTCGGGCGGACCGCCCATGGTAACCTTGCGCCCATCGCGGAAAAGCCGGGCCGATGCCCCTCCTTTGCCCTACACCTTTCAACGAATTTGCCTATATCCGATGAATAAAGCCGTCTCCGATCTGTCCTCCCACACGCCAATGATGCAGCAATACTGGCGCCTGAAGAACCAGCACCCCGACCAGCTGATGTTCTATCGCATGGGCGACTTCTACGAGATCTTCTATGAAGATGCGAAGAAGGCCGCCAAGTTGCTGGACATCACCCTGACGGCTCGTGGGCAATCGGCGGGTCAGGCGATTCCGATGTGTGGGATTCCTTACCACGCCGCGGAAGGTTACCTGGCGAAACTGGTAAAGCTCGGCGAATCGGTGGTGATCTGTGAGCAGGTTGGCGACCCGGCCACCAGCAAAGGCCCGGTGGATCGTCAGGTGGTGCGCATCATCACGCCCGGTACGGTCAGCGATGAAGCGCTGCTGGATGAGCGTCGGGACAACCTGATCGCGGCGGTGCTGGGTGACGAGCGTCTGTTCGGTCTGGCGGTGCTGGACATCACCAGCGGCAACTTCACGGTGCTGGAGATCAAGGGCTGGGAAAATCTGCTGGCGGAACTGGAGCGGGTCAACCCGGTTGAGCTGATGATCCCGGACGACTGGCCGAAGGACTTGCCGGCGGAGAAACGTCGTGGGGTCCGTCGCCGTGCGCCGTGGGATTTCGAGCGCGACTCGGCGCTGAAAAGTCTTTGCCAGCAGTTTTCCACCCAGGACCTGAAGGGTTTCGGCTGCGAGAACCTGACCCTGGCCATCGGCGCTGCTGGCTGCCTGCTCAGCTACGCCAAGGAAACCCAGCGCACTGCCCTGCCGCACTTGCGCAGCCTGCGTCATGAACGCCTGGACGACACCGTGGTGCTCGACGGCGCGAGCCGTCGTAACCTGGAGCTGGACACCAACCTGGCCGGCGGTCGTGACAACACGTTGCAATCGGTGGTCGACCGCTGCCAGACCGCCATGGGCAGCCGTTTGCTGACCCGCTGGCTGAACCGTCCGCTGCGGGATCTGACCGTATTGCTGGCACGCCAGACTTCGATTTCCTGCCTGCTCGACCGTTACCGTTTCGAGAAACTGCAACCGCAGCTCAAGGAAATCGGTGACATCGAGCGGATTCTGGCGCGGATCGGCCTGCGCAATGCCCGTCCTCGTGATCTGGCGCGTCTGCGCGATGCCCTCGGCGCACTACCAGAGTTGCAGGTGGCGATGGCCGAGCTTGAAGCTCCGCACATCATTCAACTGGCAACGACCACCAGCACCTATCCGGAACTGGCGGCGCTGCTGGAGAAAGCCATCATCGACAACCCGCCAGCGGTGATCCGTGACGGCGGCGTGTTGAAAACCGGTTACGACAACGAACTCGACGAGCTGCAATCGCTCAGCGAAAACGCCGGGCAGTTCCTGATCGATCTGGAAGCCCGGGAGAAGGCCCGCACCGGCCTGGCCAACCTCAAGGTCGGTTACAACCGCATTCACGGCTACTTCATTGAGTTGCCGAGCAAACAGGCCGAGTCGGCACCGGCGGACTATATCCGTCGCCAGACCCTCAAGGGCGCCGAGCGCTTCATCACCCCGGAACTGAAAGCGTTCGAAGACAAGGCACTGTCGGCCAAGAGCCGCGCCCTGGCACGCGAGAAGATGCTCTACGAAGCGCTGCTCGAAGACCTCATTGCCCAATTGCCGCCCTTGCAGGACACCGCTGCCGCGCTGGCCGAGCTGGACGTACTGAGCAACCTCGCCGAGCGTGCACTGAATCTGGACCTGAACTGCCCGCGCTTCGTCAGTGAGCCGTGCATGCGCATCAGCCAGGGTCGTCATCCGGTGGTCGAGCAAGTACTCACCACGCCGTTCGTGGCCAACGACCTGAGCCTCGACGACAGCACTCGCATGCTGGTGATCACCGGTCCGAACATGGGCGGTAAATCCACCTACATGCGCCAGACCGCGTTGATCGTGCTGCTGGCGCACATCGGTAGCTTCGTGCCGGCGGCCAGTTGCGAATTGTCCCTGGTCGATCGGATCTTTACCCGGATCGGCTCCAGCGATGACCTGGCGGGCGGGCGTTCGACCTTCATGGTCGAAATGAGTGAAACCGCGAACATCCTGCACAACGCCACCGAGCGCAGCCTGGTGCTGATGGACGAAGTCGGTCGCGGCACCAGCACCTTCGACGGTCTGTCCCTGGCCTGGGCCGCGGCCGAACGTCTGGCGCAGCTGCGGGCCTACACACTGTTCGCCACCCACTATTTCGAGCTGACGGTGCTACCGGAAGCCCAGCCGCTAGTGGCCAACGTGCACCTCAATGCCACCGAGCACAACGAACGCATCGTGTTCCTGCACCACGTGCTGCCTGGGCCTGCCAGCCAGAGCTACGGCCTGGCGGTTGCGCAGTTGGCCGGTGTGCCGAGCGAAGTGATCGTGCGTGCCCGTGAACACTTGAGTCGACTGGAATCCACGGCGCTGCCTCATGAAATGCCAGCGCCAGCCAAAGGCAAACCTGTGGCGCCACAGCAAAGCGACATGTTCGCCAGCCTGCCGCATCCGGTGCTGGATGAACTGGCCAAGCTCGACCTGGATGACCTGACACCACGCAGAGCATTGGAAATGCTCTATACATTAAAGACACGGATCTAACGCACTTGCCTGCAAGCTGATAGAATCTCGCGCGGTTTGGGATGCTGCAGGCTCATAGTCTGGCCTGCAGACTATCGCTCCCGAACCTGGCGACCCCGTCCTGAAGGGGCTCCGCTGCCGCCGCCTGAGGAGAAAATTAGAAATGACCTTCGTCGTCACCGACAACTGCATCAAGTGCAAGTACACCGACTGCGTAGAAGTCTGTCCGGTGGACTGCTTTTACGAAGGCCCGAACTTCCTGGTGATTCACCCGGATGAGTGCATCGACTGCGCACTGTGCGAACCAGAATGCCCTGCCGTGGCCATCTTCTCTGAAGATGAAGTTCCCGCCGGCATGGAAAACTTCATTCAGCTGAACATGGAATTGGCCGAGGTATGGCCAAACATCACTGAACGGAAAGATCCATTGCCCGACTCCGCTGAATGGGATGGCAAGCCAGGCAAGATCGAACACCTCGAACGCTGATTTCCCTCGCGTTCCCGAAAAGGCCCCTTGCGGGCCTTTTTGCTTTTCCGAAGATCAAAAGTAAAAAATCAAAGATCAAAAGAAAGATCAAAAAATCGCAGCCTTCGGCAGCTCCTACGCGCCTGTGGGCGCTGCCGAAGGTTGCGATCTTTTGATTCTTGATCTTTTGCTTTTCTGCAGGCAAAAAAAAGGGGCGGTTTGACCCGCCCACATTTCTTCCCTATTCCATGTATTCCTTTTCATCGTCCTGATGAATCGCATCCTGCGATGTCCGTTCCCCTCTTCCTTGAAGGGCGTGTCTATCCGTCGACACAGTTCAAATACTAGAGGATTCCCTACCAAGAGCAATCGGCCGCTATGGCTGAAATCATCTGTAATATGCTGTTAACTTAATAAAATAAGCATATAAATCAATAACTTATAAAGAAAGAATCCTTCGAATAGACAACTGCCAGGGTGTAAAAATAATGAACACTTACGAAAGAGTAAGCAAAGACTTACACCACGAGACTACAAACCTGAGGTGGCGCCAATACCAACGCACCTCTCATCTTCCCGACAGCAAAAAGCCCCGAACCAGTCGGGGCTTTTTGTTGCCGGTTGAGCAAATGGCTTATTGGAACAGCGACTCACTCGACAGGCCGTTTTTCTCGAGAATCTCCCGAAGACGCTTGAGGCCTTCAACCTGGATTTGCCTGACCCGCTCCCGGGTAAGGCCGATTTCCAGGCCGACATCTTCAAGCGTACTGCTCTCGTGACCTCGCAAGCCGAAGCGGCGTACGACCACCTCGCGTTGCTTGTCGGTCAGCTCCGAGAGCCATTGATCGATGCTCTGCGACAGGTCGTCATCCTGCAACAGTTCACATGGATCGGTCGGGCGGTCGTCGGTCAGGGTGTCCAGCAGGGTTTTATCCGAATCCGGACCCAGCGAGACGTCGACCGAAGAGACCCGCTCGTTCAGGCCAAGCATGCGCTTGACCTCGCCTACCGGTTTCTCCAGCAGGTTGGCAATTTCTTCGGGTGAGGGTTCATGGTCGAGCTTTTGAGTCAGCTCCCGTGCAGCCCGCAAGTACACGTTGAGCTCTTTGACCACATGAATAGGTAGCCGGATGGTCCGGGTCTGATTCATGATCGCGCGTTCGATGGTCTGACGAATCCACCAGGTGGCGTAGGTCGAAAAGCGGAAGCCGCGTTCCGGATCGAACTTTTCCACTGCCCGGATCAGGCCGAGGTTACCCTCTTCGATCAGGTCCAGCAGCGACAGCCCACGATTGACGTAACGCCGGGCGATTTTCACCACCAGCCGCAGGTTGCTTTCAATCATGCGCTTGCGCCCGGCCGGATCACCACTTTGCGACAGGCGCGCAAAATGAACTTCTTCTTCCGGGGAGAGCAATGGGGAAAAGCCGATTTCGTTGAGGTACAGCTGCGTGGCATCGAGTGCCCGGGTGTAGTCGATGTACTTGTGTTGCTTTAACGAAGCGGAGTGTCTGGATTTGGCACGAACGGAAGGTGGTGCATCCCCTTCATCATTCGACATCGAATCCATAGCGATGCCGGTCTCCATAAGGAGAACCTCATCGTCGATGTCAAACTCCGGCACTTCTTTACTGAGAGCCATTGTTATAGTCCTTTGGTGAGTTCGACCTCAAGCTCAAGCGGCGCCTTGATCCCTGGCAACGCTGGAGCCTGTTCCCTCTACGTGACGGAACAGGCTTGGCTAACAAATCAACGACGTGGCAGGAACTGCAGCGGATCTACAGGTTTACCTTGTCGGCGAATCTCAAAATGCAGTTTCACCCGGTCTGTACCCGTTGACCCCATTTCGGCAATTGTCTGTCCGACTTTGACCTGCTGCCCCTCCCGAACCAACAGCCTGCGGTTATGACCGTAGGCACTGACGTAGGTATCGCTGTGTTTGATGATGACTAATTCGCCGTAGCCCCTTAAGCCACTCCCGGCGTATACCACCGTCCCATCAGACGCAGCTAAAACAGGCTGTCCCAAATCTCCGGCGATATCAATTCCTTTATTCAAACTACCGTTTGAAGAGAATTTTCCAATGAGAATGCCACTAGAAGGCCACCCCCAGCCCGTCGGGGCCGGACCGGCAGGAGGCAGTGGAGCGGGTGCCGGTTTGCTGGCGACGGACGGTGCGAGCACCGTTGTACTGGTCGTTGTGCCATTTGCCTGACGCCGAATTACCGTGGTTTTGCTCGACGACGAAGGCGAGGAACTGGACGAACTCACCACCGCTGTCGGCGTTGAATCGTTGCGACCGTCGAAGCGAATCGTCTGACCCGGATGGATCGTGTAAGGCGTAGGAATGTTGTTCCGTGCCGCGAGGGCTTTGTAGTCCCAGCCGTAGCGAAAGGCGATGGAAAACAACGTGTCCTTGGGTCGAACAACGTACTGGCCGGTGGTGACGGCCGGACGCTGGGCGACCGCATTGTTGCGATCGACAACTCCCACGCTACTCGATTTGGTGCTGGAGCAACCGACCAGCAAGGTACTCAAGACAAGACCAGTCACCAGACGCTGAAAGCTCGTTATACCCATTCGCTGCGCAACGACTGTGAGACTCACCCGCCGCTCCCTTTGTGGTGGCTGAAAATATGAATTGCCGTGTTTCGGCACGAAATGTCGCAAGTATAACGGGCCGAACAGGCTTTACCTTTAATGAAGCGGATTCGCTTCACGCACACGTTTGCTGCCTGACGATGAATTCCGTTTAACCCATCGATGCCGCTGTAAGACCCGGGCAATCGAAGAGAATTCAGCGCGCTGAAACAAATGCTCAGGCCAGCGGCCCGTTGAGCAGTGGCACAAAGCGCACCGCCCCCAGAACACGCCTGGAAAAGCCCTGTTCTTCACGGATGATCAGCATCAATTGTTGAACTTCACCAGAGCCGACCGGAATCACCAGTCGCCCGCCCGGTGCCAATTGATCGAGCAGCGCCTGAGGCACGTCGGTGGCCACGGCGGTAACAATGATGCCGTTGTAAGGCGCCAGCGCCGGCCAGCCCTCCCAGCCATCGCCCCAGCGAAATACCACATTGCGCAGGTTCAGCTCCACCAGGCGCTCCTTGGCTCGATCTTGCAGAACCTTGATGCGCTCGACGGAAAAAACCCGCTCGACCAGTTGCGACAGCACCGCTGTCTGGTAACCCGAACCAGTGCCGATTTCCAGCACCTTGTCCAACGGGCCGGCCTCCAGCAGCAGCTCGCTCATGCGCGCCACCATATAAGGCTGGGAGATGGTCTGGTTATGGCCAATCGGTAGCGCCGTATCTTCATAAGCGCGGTGGGCCAGCGCCTCATCGACGAACAGGTGACGCGGTGTGCGGCGGATGACTTCCAGCACCTTGGCGTTGGACACCCCTTCTTCATAGAGGCGCTGAATCAGACGCTCACGGGTCCGCTGGGAGGTCATCCCGATGCCGCGGTGCAGAATATCGTCTTGTTCACGAGCCATTAGCGCAGCCCCTCCAGCCAGCCATCGAGACTACTGAAGGCATCATTAAAGGTGCGATCCAGTTGCAGTGGCGTGATTGAAACATAGCCTTGCATCACCGCATGGAAATCGGTGCCCGGGCCGCCATCTTCGGCGTCCCCCGCCGCAGCGATCCAGTAACCGGATTTACCGCGCGGATCGACCACTTTTATCGGCGCAGCGGCCCGGGCGCGATGGCCCAGGCGGGTCAGCTGGATACCGCGGATATGCTCCAGCGGCAAGTTGGGAATGTTCACGTTCAGTACCGTGCGCGGTGGCAGATCAAGGTCCGCGTGGGCCTCTACCAGTTTGCGCGCAAAATAGGCCGCCGTGGGAAGGTTCTCCACTTGCCGTGAGACAAACGAAAAGGCAAACGAAGGACGCTCCAGGAAACGTCCCTCAAGGGCCGCCGCCACAGTACCGGAATACAGCACGTCGTCCCCCAGGTTCGCACCCAGGTTAATCCCGGAAACCACCATGTCCGGCTCAAACTCCAGCAAGCCGTTAAGGCCCAGGTGCACGCAATCGGTGGGCGTTCCGTTGAGGCTGATAAAGCCATTGGCCAAGGTATGCGGGTGCAACGGACGGTCGAGCGTCAGCGAGCTGCTGGCGCCGCTTTTGTCCTGGTCCGGGGCGATAACCACGCATTCGGTGTAATCCGCCAGCGCAGCATAAAGCGCGGCGAGACCGGGTGCGGTTACCCCATCGTCGTTAGAAATCAGAATACGCATGGGCTGTCCGTCTGCCCCACCGGCACCAGATCGACGAGTTCACGCACCAATACGGTGGCGAAGCATCCGGCCGGGAGGACGAATTCCAGTTGCAGAATGTCAGGCTCGGGATAATGCCACGTCAACCCGCCAATGGGCAGCCGCAGGATGCGACGTTCGTGGCTCATACCGGCGTTAATCAACCAATCACGCAGATCCGCTTCGCGCGCAGCGATTGCCTGCTCCAGTTCATGGACAGCACCCGACGCCGGCGAGTCACCTTCGCCCCACTGCGGTCCGGTCGGGTGCAGGTCGAGAATTGCCAGGCGCGGGTCGCTGCATTCGGCCTCGCCCGCCGGGAAGAAACTGCGGCTGTCGGTGAACGCCAGCAGATCGCCGACCTGAGCACGCTGCCAGGTACCATCGGCGACACGCGCTGCCAGCACCTGATTAAACAGAAAACTGCGCGCGGTTGAGAGCAGGCGCGACCGCACATTGCGTTGTTCCGGCAGGGCCTTGCGCGCTGCCCAGGCACGGGCGTCGACGACGTTGCCGCCGTCATGCCCGAAACGCTGGGCGCCAAAATAATTGGGAATACCTTGTCTGGCGATCAGTTGCAAACGCTCTTCGATCGCCGCCTTGTCGCCCGCAAACTGGGTCAGACGCAAGGTAAAGCCGTTGGCCGAATGGGCACCGCGTTGCAGTTTGCGTCTGTGCCGACCGGTCTTGAGAATCTTCAGCGTGTCGTTTTCCGCTGCCGACAGATCGGGATCGGCCTTGCCGGGCAGTTGCACGCTGAACCACTGGCGAGTCAGCGCCTGACGGTCCTTGAGGCCCGCGTAGCTGACGGTACGCAACGGCACGCCCGCTGCCTTGGCAATCCGCCGTGCCGCTTCTTCGGTATTCAGACCGCGCTTTTCCACCCAGATCCACAGGTGTTCACCGTCGCCGCTAAGGGGAATATCGAGGACTTCATCGACCTGGAAATCTTCCGCCGTGGCTTTCAGCACCGCACTGCCGAGAGCTTCACCATAGGCCCGTGGGCCGAGCAATTGCGCCTCGTTCATGCGCGCAGCAACAAGGCAACGGAGTGCACGGCAATACCTTCTTCGCGACCGACAAAGCCAAGCTTTTCGGTGGTGGTAGCTTTCACGTTCACTTGATCCAACTCAACTTGAAGATCCGCGGCAATCAGCGCGCGCATCGATTCGATATGCGGGGCCATTTTCGGGGCCTGGGCGACGATGGTGTTATCGACGTTGCCGACTTTCCAGCCTTTGGCGTGGATCAGTGCGACGACATGACGCAACAGCGCACGGCTGTCGGCGCCCTTGAATTGCGGGTCGGTGTCCGGAAAATGCTTGCCGATATCACCCAGCGCGGCAGCGCCGAGCAACGCATCGCTCAAGGCGTGCAGCAGGACATCACCGTCGGAATGGGCAAGCAGCCCGAAGCTGTGTGCAATCCGCACACCGCCCAGCGTGATGAAATCGCCTTCACCGAAACGGTGCACATCATAGCCGTGGCCAATACGCATAAAAAAACGCCCCGATTTTTGTCAGGGCGTGATTCTACCTGCATTAGAGGCCTAGAGCGCGTCCGTGATGCAGCAAGTGGTCGTCGATGAAACTGGCGATGAAGAAATAGCTGTGGTCGTAGCCGGGTTGCAAACGCAACGTCAGCGGATGACCAGCCAGTTTAGCCGCCTGTTGCAGGGCTTCAGGCTTGAGCTGGGTGGCGAGGAAATCGTCGCGATCCCCCTGATCCACCAGCAGCGGCAGCTTCTCGTCGGCCTCGGCGATCAATGCACAGGCATCCCACTCGCGCCATTTCGACCGGTCTTCACTCAAGTAGCGGGAAAAGGCTTTCTGCCCCCACGGGCAATCGATCGGATTGTTGATCGGCGAGAATGCCGATACCGACTGATAACGCCCCGGATTGCGCAACGCGCAGACCAGCGCACCGTGGCCGCCCATGGAGTGACCGCTGATGCCGCGCTTGTCCGATGCAGGGAAATGCGCTTCGACCAATGTCGGCAATTCCTGCACGACATAGTCATGCATCCGATAGTGCCGCGACCACGGTTCCTGCGTGGCATTCAGATAAAACCCGGCACCGAGACCGAAGTCCCAGGCGCCATCCGGATCACCCGGCACTTCGGGACCGCGCGGGCTGGTGTCCGGTGCGACGATGATCAGCCCAAGCTCGGCGGCCATGCGCATGGCGCCGGCCTTCTGCATGAAGTTCTCGTCGGTGCAGGTCAGGCCAGACAACCAGTACAGCACCGGCAGCTTGCCGCCCTGCTCCGCTTGCGGCGGCAGGTACACGGCAAACACCATGTCGCAGCCGAGCACGTCGGAGCGGTGCCGGTAGCGCTTGTGCCAGCCGCCGAAGCTTTTCTGGCAGGAGATATTTTCCAGGCTCATGACCGACCTCAGAAATGAATGACGCTACGGATGCTTTTGCCTTCATGCATCAGGTCAAACGCCTTGTTGATATCTTCCAGGCCCATGGTGTGAGTGATGAAGGTATCCAGCGGGATCTCGCCGGTCTGGGCCATTTCGACGTAACTTGGCAACTCGGTACGCCCGCGCACACCACCGAACGCCGAACCGCGCCAGACGCGACCAGTGACCAACTGGAACGGACGGGTGGAGATTTCCTGGCCGGCGCCGGCCACACCGATGATGACCGACTCGCCCCAACCTTTGTGGCAGCACTCAAGTGCAGCACGCATCAACTGCACGTTGCCGATGCATTCGAACGAGAAGTCGACGCCGCCATCGGTCATGTCGACGATCACTTCCTGGATCGGGCGATCGAAGTCTTTCGGGTTCACGCAGTCCGTGGCGCCCAATTGCTTGGCGATTTCGAACTTGGCAGGGTTGATGTCGATGGCGATGATCCGGCCAGCCTTGGCTTTGACCGCGCCGATCACGGCAGACAGTCCGATGCCGCCCAGACCGAAGATGGCGACAGTGTCACCCGGTTTGACCTTGGCAGTGTTGATCACCGCACCGATGCCGGTGGTGACGCCACAGCCCAGCAGGCAGACTTTTTCCAGCGGTGCTTCTTTAGGAATTTTGGCGACGGAGATTTCCGGCAGCACGGTGTACTCGGAAAACGTCGAGGTGCCCATGTAGTGGAAAATCGTTTCGCCCTTGTAGGAAAAGCGCGAAGTGCCGTCCGGCATCAGGCCTTTACCCTGGGTTGCACGAATCGCCTGGCAGAGGTTGGTTTTGCCCGACAGACAGAATTTGCACTTGCCACATTCCGGGGTATACAGCGGGATCACATGATCACCGACGGCAACCGAAGTCACGCCCTCGCCGATCGCTTCGACCACCGCGCCACCTTCGTGACCCAGGATCGACGGGAAGATACCTTCCGGGTCCGCGCCCGAGAGGGTGTAGGCATCGGTATGGCAGACACCGGAAGCGACGACGCGCAGCAGGACTTCACCCGCCTTGGGCATGGCGACATCGACTTCAACGATCTCGAGGGGCTTTTTGGCCTCGAAGGCAACGGCGGCGCGCGACTTGATCATGCTGACTCTCCAGTGAATAAAAACGAGACAATGAGTGTAATACAGCGGCATACGATGAATAATCAGGACAAAAGCAAAACATTATTGCCATGCAGGGATAATCCTGATGTCCGAAAACCGCTGGGAAGGCATCGATGAGTTCGTCGCCGTGGCCGAGTGCAACCAATTCACCGCCGCTGCTGAACGCCTTGGGGTGTCTTCCTCCCACATCAGTCGCCAAATCGTACGACTCGAAGAGCGCCTGCAGACCCGTTTGCTCTATCGCAGTACCCGCCGGGTCACACTGACCGAGGCCGGGCAAACCTTTCTGCAACATTGCCAGCGTCTGCAGGATGGTCGCGAAGAGGCATTGCGCGCTGTCGGCGACCTGACCAGCGAACCCAAGGGCATGCTGCGCATGACTTGCGCCGTGGCCTACGGCGAACGATTCATCGTGCCGCTGGTGACTCGCTTCATGGGCATATATCCGCAACTGCGTGTCGACATCGAACTGAGCAACCGCCCGCTCGATCTGGTGCATGAAGGGCTGGACCTGGCCATCCGACTTGGCCGTCTACAGGATTCAAGATTGGTCGCGACCCGTTTGGCACCACGGCGCATGTACCTGTGCGCCTCGCCGTCCTACCTGGAACGGTATGGTCGCCCACACAGTTTGTCGGAGCTGAGTCGTCATAACTGCCTTATCGGCAGCTCGGATATCTGGCAACTGGAACAGAACGGACGGGAATTTTCCCAGCGAGTACAGGGAAACTGGCGCTGCAACAGTGGGCAGGCGGTGCTGGATGCCGCGCTACAAGGGGTTGGGTTGTGTCAGTTGCCGGACTACTACGTGCTGGAGCACCTGAAAAACGGCGAATTGATCTCGCTGCTGGAAGCCCACCAACCGCCGAACACAGCGGTTTGGGCGCTTTATCCGCAGCAGCGGCATCTGTCGCCAAAAGTGCGCAAGTTGGTGGATTATTTGAAGGAAGGGTTGGCCGAACGGCCGGAGTATCGGGTTTAAGAGCAAAAGTTCGCAGCCTGCGGCAGTTCCTGCATAGGCTGCGATCTTTTAACGACGGTTCGCCCAACGCTGGCGCAACCACTCCAGATCTTCGGGGCGAGTAACTTTGATGTTATCGGATCGACCTTCGATCAAACGGGGCGCCATACCTGCCCACTCCATCGCCGAGGCTTCATCGGTGATGACAGCATCCGCCACCAGGCTATCCGCCAACGCCCGATGCAATGCTCCAAGGCGAAACATCTGGGGTGTATAAGCCTGCCAGATCACACTGCGATCCACCGTTTCCAGCACACGCCCGTGCTTGTCGACCCGTTTGAGAGTGTCGCGCGCAGGCACCGCCAATAGGCCGCCCACCGGGTCGTCAGCCAGTTCACTGAGCAATTTATCAAGATCATCGCGCGCCAGATTCGGTCGCGCGGCATCGTGAACCAACACCCAATCCTCATCGTCAGCGCCCTGGGCATGCAGATGCAGCAAGGCGTTGAGCACTGATCCGGAACGCTCGGCGCCGCCTTCAACCCGCTGAATACGCGGATCGGCAGCACAGGCCAGATTCGGCCAGTAAGGATCGTCAACAGCAAGACTGACCACCAACCCCTTCAGGGCAGGATGATCGAGGAAACAGCCGAGGCTGTGTTCGAGAATAGTGCGCCCGCCCAGTTGCAAGTATTGCTTGGGACGGTCCGCGGCCATACGGGCACCGACGCCCGCGGCAGGAATCACGGCCCAGAAGGCCGGTAACGACTCAATCATTGGGCCAACTGGTAAAGGGTTTCACCATCCTTGACCATCCCCAACTCATGGCGAGCCCGTTCCTCAACGGTCTCCATGCCCTTTTTCAATTCACTGACTTCGGCGTCCATCACTCGGTTGCGCTCCAGCAACGCCTCGTTCTCGGCGTGTTGATCCGCAATCTGCTGCTTCAGTTCGGCCACTTGCGCCAGACTGCCATTACCCACCCACAGGCGGTACTGCAGGCCAGCCAGCAGCAAGAGCAAGACGAGGAACAACCAATTGGGACTGCGCATCGAATATCAGGTATCCAGTGAAAAAAGACAGCCATGCCAAACTTTGAAGCTTCTGATAGCACGAAGCCTGGAAGAACCAGGCTTGTGCTCTTAAGGCATCAGATTAGTGGCAAATCCGTCGCTGTCGCGATTTTTCCGACACAATCCGGTGTCTTTTTATCGTTTACCACTCAGCCGCGGAACTCGCTGCGACCGTTGTACTTGGCTTTGCCATTCAACTGCTCTTCGATACGCAGCAGTTGGTTGTACTTGGAAACGCGGTCGGAACGGCACAGCGAACCGGTCTTGATCTGGCCAGCCGAGGTGCCCACGGCCAGGTCGGCAATGGTCGAATCTTCGGTTTCGCCGGAGCGGTGCGAGATCACGGCGGTGTAACCAGCGGCCTTGGCCATCTGGATGGCTTCCAGGGTTTCGGTCAGGGTGCCGATCTGGTTGAACTTGATCAGGATCGAGTTGGCGATCTTTTTGTCGATGCCTTCTTTCAGGATCTTGGTGTTGGTCACGAACAGGTCGTCGCCTACCAGCTGAGTCTTCTCGCCGATCTTGTCGGTGAGGATTTTCCAGCCAGCCCAGTCGGACTCGTCCAGACCGTCTTCGATGGAGATGATCGGGTAACGCTCGGTCAGACCTTTCAGGTAGTCGGCGAAACCTTCAGCAGTGAACACCTGGCCTTCGCCGGACAGGTTGTACTTGCCATCTTCGTAGAATTCGCTGGCCGCGCAGTCCAGGGCCAGGGTCACGTCGGTGCCCAGCTTGTAACCGGCGTTGGCCACGGCTTCGGAGATCACTTTCAAAGCGTCTTCGTTGGAAGCCAGGTTCGGCGCGAAACCACCTTCGTCACCGACGGCAGTGCTCAGGCCACGAGCCTTCAGAACGGCTTTGAGGTGATGGAAAATCTCGGTGCCCATGCGCAGACCTTCCGAGAAAGACTTGGCGCCAACCGGCTGCACCATGAATTCCTGGATGTCGACGTTGTTATCGGCGTGCTCGCCACCGTTGATGATGTTCATCATCGGAACCGGCATCGAGTAAACACCCGGGGTGCCGTTCAGGTTGGCAATGTGAGCGTACAGCGGCAGGTCCTGGTCCTGTGCTGCTGCCTTGGCTGCGGCCAGGGAAACGGCGAGGATCGCGTTGGCGCCCAGGGTCGCTTTGTTTTCGGTGCCATCAAGCTTGATCATCGCGTGATCCAGCGCTTTCTGGTCGCTTGGGTCTTTGCCCAGCAACAGGTCACGGATCGGACCGTTGATGTTGGCTACGGCCTTGAGCACGCCTTTACCCAGGTAACGGCTCTTGTCGCCATCACGCAGCTCGAGCGCTTCACGCGAGCCAGTGGAAGCACCGGATGGCGCGCAAGCGCTGCCGATGATGCCGTTATCGAGAAGCACGTCTGCTTCCACAGTGGGATTGCCACGGGAGTCGAGAACTTCACGACCTTTGATGTCGACGATTTTTGCCATTGTTGTAAACACTCCAAAGTTGACGAAAACGACGCAGCTGAAGGAAATCTTTTATCGTCGGCAAGTGACAGACAGCGGGCAGGCTTGCGGACGATAAGGCTCAAGCCCGAGGGCCTGAGCATTTAAACCGTGCGGTACTTTACCGGAGAATTGAGGTTTACGCGGTTTCTACCGTCGGAAAACTCTTCACCAGTTCGTCCAGTGCTTTGAGCTGGGCCAGGAATGGCTCCAGTTTGTCCAGACGCAAGGCGCAAGGGCCGTCACATTTGGCGTTGTCCGGGTCCGGATGGGCTTCAAGGAACAACCCGGCCAGCGACTGGCTCATGCCGGCCTTGGCGAGGTCAGTGACCTGGGCACGACGACCGCCGGCGGAATCGGAGCGACCGCCAGGCATTTGCAGCGCATGGGTCACGTCGAAGAACACCGGGTATTCGAACTGCTTCATGATGCCGAAGCCGAGCATGTCGACCACGAGATTGTTGTAGCCGAAGCTCGAACCACGTTCGCAGAGGATCAACTGATCGTTACCGGCTTCCACGCACTTGTTCAGGATGTGTTTCATTTCCTGAGGCGCGAGGAACTGGGCTTTCTTGATGTTGATCACCGCGCCGGTCTTGGCCATCGCGACCACGAGGTCGGTCTGGCGCGACAGGAAGGCCGGCAGCTGGATGATGTCGCAGACTTCAGCGACGACCGCGGCCTGATCAGGCTCATGGACGTCGGTGATGATCGGCACGCCGAAGGCTTGCTTGATGTCCTGGAAAATCCGCATGCCCTCTTCCAGGCCAGGGCCACGGTAAGAGGTCACAGAAGAACGATTCGCCTTGTCGAAACTGGCCTTGAACACGTAAGGGATACCGAGTTTTTCGGTGACCTTTACGTACTCTTCGCAGACCTGCATCGCCATATCACGGCTTTCCAGCACGTTCATGCCACCGAACAGCACCATTGGCTTGTCGTTGGCAATCTCGATATCGCCTACGCGGATGATCTTCTGCGCCATAAGGTTTACGCCTTCTTCTGGTGTTGAGCCAAAGCGGCTTTAACGAAACCGCTGAACAACGGGTGACCGTCGCGTGGCGTCGAGGTGAACTCTGGGTGGAACTGGCAAGCGACGAACCATGGGTGATCCGGTGCCTCAACCACTTCAACCAGCGCGCCATCACCGGAACGACCGGAGATTTTCAGGCCGGCCTCGATGATTTGCGGCAGCAGGTTGTTGTTCACTTCGTAGCGATGACGGTGACGCTCGACGATCACGTCCTTGGCGTAGCAATCGTGCACCAGGGAACCTGGCTCAAGCAGGCAATCCTGAGCGCCGAGGCGCATGGTGCCGCCCAGATCGGACGCTTCGGTACGGGTTTCGACCGCGCCGGTGGCGTCTTCCCACTCGGTGATCAGACCTACCACCGGGTGACCGCTGGTGCGATCGAACTCGGTGGAGTTGGCATCTTTCCAGCCCATGACGTTACGAGCGAACTCGATAACGGCCACTTGCATGCCCAGGCAGATGCCCAGGTATGGAACCTTGTTTTCGCGAGCGTATTGAACGGCAGTGATCTTGCCTTCAACGCCACGCAGACCGAAGCCGCCCGGTACCAGAATCGCGTCGACACCTTCCAGCAGCGCGGTGCCCTGGTTTTCGATGTCTTCGGAGTCGATGTAGCGCAGGTTGACCTTGGTACGGTTGCTGATCCCGGCGTGACTCATCGCTTCGATCAGCGACTTGTAGGCGTCCAGCAGTTCCATGTACTTACCGACCATGGCGATGGTGACTTCGTGCTCCGGGTTCAGCTTGGCGTCAACCACTGCTTCCCACTCGGACAGATCGGCGCTATCGCATTGCAGGCCGAAACGCTCGACGACGAAATCATCCAGGCCCTGGGAGTGCAGAATGCCCGGGATCTTGTAGATGGTGTCGGCGTCTTCCAGCGCGATCACTGCACGTTCTTCAACGTTGGTGAACTGCGCGATCTTGCGACGCGACGAGATGTCGATCGGGTGATCGGAGCGGCACACCAGCACGTCAGGCTGCAGGCCGATGGAACGCAGTTCCTTGACCGAGTGCTGGGTTGGCTTGGTTTTGGTTTCGCCGGCAGTGGCGATGTACGGCACCAGTGTCAGGTGCATCAGCATCGCGCGCTTGGCGCCGACTTCGAAACGCAATTGACGGATCGCTTCGAGGAACGGTTGCGACTCGATGTCACCCACGGTGCCACCGATCTCGACCATGGCCACGTCGGCATCGCCGGCGCCCTTGATGATCCGGCGCTTGATTTCGTCGGTGATGTGCGGGATCACCTGAATGGTTGCGCCCAGGTAATCACCACGGCGCTCTTTGCGCAGGACGTGCTCGTAGACACGGCCAGTGGTGAAGTTGTTGTTCTGGGTCATGGTCGTGCGGATGAACCGCTCGTAGTGGCCCAGGTCCAGGTCGGTCTCGGCGCCGTCGTGGGTGACGAACACTTCACCGTGCTGGAACGGGCTCATGGTGCCCGGGTCAACGTTGATGTACGGGTCCAGCTTCAGCATGGTGACCTTAAGTCCCCGCGCCTCCAGGATGGCCGCCAATGAAGCCGAGGCAATGCCTTTCCCCAATGAAGAAACAACACCGCCCGTGACGAATATGTAGCGCGTCATGAAAAACCCTAGAAGTCTGCGTTAAAGCGGTCCGAGCCGCCGGGGAAAGCGAAGGAAGGCCGAAGCCCCCGATCACCTGCATTAATCACAGTGCACCTTTCAAAAAAACCGCCGCGTTGGGACAGACCGGAAGATGAAACACCGGTAGGTTGCTCGCTACACATTTTTTGGAATCGCCCAGCAAAGACTGCTTGGTAATCGGCAACTGCTGCGATTCAGGCGAATCCACAGAAGTTGTATCAAGAAGGGAGCGTAGTCTACCGGAAAGCCCCTTTCAGCTCAAACCTTGATCTTCGATCGGCGGCTGCCAATGCAAATACCAGCCACTGCGCTCACTGCCATTTAGCCCCCGCAGGTTCGCCACCGCCAGCAATTGCTCGTCTCTGTAGACCAGCGGCAATCTGCCACGGGCGAAGCCCGGCACGCCGCTTTCGTTGAGCAAACGCTTCAAGTCTCGGTGGCCACGATCGGGCAAATTCATGACTTCGCCGCCCTCACGATAGCGAATCTGCAACGGGCCATCGGGGATCTGACCGGTAAGTGTGAGCGCACCATTACCCGGCAACGCCAGCAATACCGAGGGGTCAGCCCAGGACACCGGGGAAGGCGGAGTGCGCAACCATCCACCTGACAACCACCAGAGACGCCCACCGGCGCGATGCAGTTCGCCCGCCGCCAATCGCCAGACCGGACGTGCATCGCCGGTCGCATCGCGCAAATCCTCCCAACCCGACCAATGGTCACTGTCTGGCAAAGATGTCAGCGGTTTGAGCCAATGACTCAGCGCATTGCGCTGGCGTGCATCAGAGAGCTTTTCCAGGGGCGCCAGCTCCAGCGACGGCAAGCCCAGCCAATCGAAATCACTGACGGTGCTGGCATGGGCCAAATCAATTTGCGCCAGGTCGTCGAGCAATCCCTGCGCCTCACTCAGATGCGCAGCGCTGCGAGCCATGGTCGCCACTGCTTGCGGCCAGCGCGCGGTCAACACGGGGAACACTTGATGACGCAGGTAATTGCGCGAGAACTGCCGGTCCTGATTCGACGGATCTTCGATCCAGTTCAGCTGATATTCAGTGGCGTAGGCCTCAAGCTCGGCGCGAGTGACATCAAGCAGTGGTCGCAGCAGATGCCCACGCCCCAACGGACGCTCACTCGGCATACCCGACAAACCTCTCACTCCTGCCCCGCGCATCAGCCGAAACAACAGGGTTTCCGCTTGATCGTCACGGTGTTGGCCCGTGAGCAGCACTTCACCGGCGTGAGTCGCCGCGATGAAGGCGCCATAACGCGCATCCCGCGCCGCACGCTCAAGGCTGGCTCCGGGTTCAACCTGAACACGCACAACCTCCAGCGGCACACCCAACGCACCACAGACCGACTGACAATGCTCCGGCCACGCATCAGCCGCAGCCTGCAGGCCGTGGTGGACGTGAATGGCGGTCAGCGCCGGCAAGGATTCGTTTTTTGCGAGGTGTGCGAGAAGGTGCAGCAGGACGGTGGAATCGAGACCACCGGAGAAGGCGATGCGCCAGGTTGTAGCATTGCGCCAAGGCGCAAGTACCTTGAAAAGCCTGGTTTGCAGATCATTGCCACTGTTTGAACGGGCAATCATTTAAAACACCTCTGCCAACAAGAATGCCGGGATCGCAGCCTGCGGCAGCTCCTACAGGCGATAAATGCAGGAGCTGCCGAAGGCTGCGATCTTTTGATCGGCAACCCAGGACAAAAGTCAGCCGTAGATCAGAGACCGTAGCTCATCAGACGCTCGTAACGACGGGCCAGCAGCGCGTCGTTGTCGAACTTCTTCAGCATCGCCAGTTGCGAGCTCAGCTCGGCGCGGATCGAGGCAGCGGCAGCGGCCGGATCACGATGAGCACCACCCAACGGCTCGCCGATCACTTTATCGACAATGCCCAGGCCCTTCAGACGCTCAGCAGTAATGCCCATCGCTTCAGCGGCATCCGGAGCTTTCTCGGAAGTTTTCCACAGAATCGAGGCGCAACCTTCCGGCGAAATCACCGCGTAGGTCGAATATTGCAGCATGTTCAGCTGATCGCAGACGCCGATTGCCAGCGCACCACCGGAACCACCCTCACCGATCACGGTGGCGATGATTGGGGTTTTCAGGCGAGCCATCACGCGCAGGTTCCAGGCAATCGCTTCGCTCTGGTTGCGCTCTTCGGCGTCGATGCCAGGGTAAGCGCCCGGGGTGTCGATGAAGGTCAGGATCGGCATTTTGAAACGCTCGGCCATTTCCATCAGGCGGCACGCCTTGCGGTAGCCCTCAGGGCGCGGCATACCGAAGTTGCGACGAACCTTCTCGCGCACTTCGCGACCTTTCTGGTGACCGATAACCATCACCGGCTGGTCGTCCAGACGGGCAACACCGCCAACGATGGCAGCGTCGTCAGAGAAGTGACGGTCGCCGTGCAGCTCATCGAACTCGGTGAAGATGTGTTCGATGTAGTCCAGGGTGTACGGGCGACGCGGGTGACGCGCCAGACGAGCGATCTGCCAGCTGGTCAGTTTGCCGAAGATGTCTTCGGTCAGCGTGCTGCTCTTGTCCTGCAGGCGGGAGATCTCATCGCCGATATTCAGCGAATTGTCATTACCGACCAAGCGCAACTCTTCGATCTTGGCTTGCAGGTCGGCGATCGGCTGTTCGAAATCTAGAAAATTCGGGTTCATAGGCGTCCGTCTAGGGTCGCGTCCAAGAGAGCTTGGGCCGGCCGGTTGTCTATTCGCGCCCTACCTTAAGGAAAAGGCGCGTTCAGGTCGAGATTAAAAATTCGGGTCGGGATCAGGCGCGTTCCAATAGCAAGGAATGGCGCCTGACCGTCAACGGTATTGGAGGAAGACGTTGTCTCGCCCGAACTGGTCACGCAGGGCTTGAATCAAGGCATCCGCCGGGTCGATCCGCCAGGTCTCGCCGAACTGCAACAAGGCCTTCGCATCGGGACTGGTGTACTCCATGGTGATCGGGCACGCGCCGCGGTGGCGCTTGAACAGCTCACCCAGCCAGCGTAGCTGATCGCCTTTCAAATCCTGGGTATGCAACTTCAGGCGCAGGCTTTCGGCCAGGTTGGTGCGCGCATCTTCCATGCTCATCACCCGCTTGACCCGCAACCGCAGGCCACCGGAGAAGTCGTCGTTGCTGACTTCGCCTTCGACCACCACCATCGCATCGGTCTGTAACAGCGACTGCGCAGAATGGAACGCATCGGCGAACAACGAGGCTTCGATCCGCCCGGAGCGGTCGTCGAGGGTGATGAAGCCCATCTTGTCGCCCTTTTTGTTCTTCATCACTCGCAGGGCGATGATCATGCCCGCGACGGTCTGCGTATCGCGAGCCGGCTTCAGGTCGATGATGCGCTGACGGGCGAAGCGACGGATCTCGCCTTCGTACTCGTCGATCGGGTGGCCGGTGAGGTACAGGCCCAAGGTGTCTTTCTCGCCTTTCAGGCGTTCCTTGAGGGTCAGTTCCTTGGCCTTGCGGTGATTGGCGTAGACGTCGGCGTCTTCTTCAACGAACAGACCGCCAAACAGATCGGCATGCCCACTGTCGTGGGTACGAGCAGTCTGTTCGGCCGCCTTGATCGCCTCTTCCATGGCCGTCAACAACACCGCGCGGTTGCGGTCGATGTTGGCCTGATAGGCTTTCTGCTCATCGTGGAAATACGGGCCAAGGCGATCCAGGGCACCACTGCGAATCAAGCCGTCGAGGGTGCGTTTATTGATGCGCTTGAGGTCGACCCGAGCGCAAAAATCAAACAGATCCTTGAACGGCCCGTCTTGCCGCGCCTCGGTAATCGCTTCGACCGGGCCTTCGCCCACGCCCTTGATCGCACCCAGACCGTAAATGATGCGGCCTTCGTCGTTCACCGTGAACTTGAACTCCGAGGTGTTCACGTCCGGCGCGTCGAGGCGCAGCTTCATGGTCCGCACTTCTTCGATCAAGGTCACGACCTTGTCGGTATTGTGCATATCCGCCGACAGTACCGCGGCCATGAACGGCGCCGGATAGTGGGCTTTCAGCCATGCGGTCTGGTACGACACCAGGCCGTAGGCAGCGGAGTGGGATTTGTTGAAGCCGTAACCGGCGAATTTTTCTACCAGGTCGAAAATGTTACCGGCAAGGTCAGCGTCGATATTGTTGGTGGCACAACCTTCAATGAAACCGCCGCGCTGCTTGGCCATTTCTTCGGGTTTTTTCTTACCCATGGCTCGACGCAGCATGTCCGCGCCGCCGAGGGTGTAACCGGCCATGACCTGGGCAATCTGCATCACCTGTTCCTGATACAGGATGATGCCGTAAGTTGGTGCCAATACCGGCTTGAGGCCGTCGTACTGGTAGTCCGAGTGCGGGTACGCGAGTTCGGCGCGACCGTGCTTACGGTTGATGAAGTCGTCAACCATGCCTGATTGCAACGGGCCCGGACGGAACAGGGCCACCAGTGCGATCAAGTCTTCCAGGCAGTCGGGCTTGAGCTTTTTGATCAGCTCTTTCATGCCGCGCGACTCGAGCTGGAACACCGCAGTGGTTTCGGCTTTTTGCAGCAGCGTGTAAGTCGGTTTGTCATCCAGCGGGATGAACGCGATGTCCAGCGGCGGTTCGTTGACCTTGGCGCGGTCACGGTTGATGGTTTTCAGCGCCCAGTCGATGATCGTCAGGGTCCGAAGCCCCAGGAAGTCGAACTTCACCAGACCGGCAGCCTCGACGTCGTCCTTGTCGAACTGGGTTACCAGACCGTCGCCCGCTTCGTCGCAATAGATCGGCGAGAAGTCGGTCAGCTTGGTCGGCGCGATTACCACACCACCAGCGTGTTTACCGACGTTACGCACAACGCCTTCAAGCTTGCGCGCCATTTCCCAGATTTCCGCGGCTTCTTCATCGACCTTGATGAAGTCGCGCAGGATTTCTTCCTGTTCGTAGGCTTTTTCCAGGGTCATGCCGACTTCGAACGGAATCATCTTCGACAGACGATCCGCCAGGCCGTAGGACTTGCCCTGCACCCGCGCCACGTCACGGACCACAGCCTTGGCCGCCATGGAACCGAAGGTGATGATCTGGCTTACCGCGTTGCGGCCGTATTTCTCGGCCACGTAATCGATCACGCGGTCGCGACCGTCCATGCAGAAGTCGACGTCGAAGTCGGGCATGGAAACCCGTTCCGGGTTAAGGAACCGTTCGAACAGCAGGTCATATTCCAGTGGGTCAAGGTCGGTGATCTTCTGCACATAGGCCACCAGCGACCCGGCACCCGACCCACGGCCAGGCCCCACCGGCACGCCGTTGTTCTTGGCCCACTGGATAAAGTCCATCACGATCAGGAAGTAACCGGGGAAGCCCATCTGGATGATGATATCCAGCTCGAAATTCAGCCGGTCGACATAGACCTGACGCTTGGCTTCGTAGTCTTCGGTGGTGTCCTTGGGCAGCAGAACGGTGAGGCGCTCTTCCAGACCGTCGAAGGAAACCTTGCGGAAATACTCGTCGATGGTCATGCCATCGGGAATCGGGAAGTTGGGCAGGAAGTGCTTGCCCAGTTTCACTTCGATGTTGCAGCGCTTGGCGATCTCGACCGTGTTCTCCAGCGCCTCGGGCAGGTCGCTGAACAGCTCGGCCATTTCCTCGGCACTTTTGAGATATTGCTGATCGCTGTAGTTCTTCGAACGCCGCGGATCGTCGAGGGCGCGGCCTTCACCGATGCAAACGCGGGTTTCGTGAGCTTCGAAGTCTTCCTGCTTGATGAAGCGCACGTCGTTGGTCGCCACCAGCGGCGCGCCGAGTTTCTCGGCCAGGGCCACGGCGCCGTGCAGTTGTTCTTCATCGTTGGGGCGGTTGGTGCGCTGGATTTCCAGGTAGAAACGATCCGGGAACACCGCCATCCACTCGCGAGCCAGGGTTTCAGCTTCGTCCGGATTGCCGCCGAGCATCGCCAGACCGATCTCACCCTCTTTCGCCGCCGACAGCATGATCAAGCCTTCGCTGGCTTCGGCCACCCACTCGCGCTCGATGATGATCGAGCCATTGCGCTGGCCGTCGATGAAACCGCGGGAGATCAGTTCGGTAAGGTTGCGATAACCCGTGGCGTTCATCGCCAGCAGGCTGATCCGGCTCAAGGGGTTGTCCGGATCCTTGTTCGACAGCCACAGGTCGGCGCCACAGATCGGCTTGATCCCGGCGCCCATGGCGGCTTTATAGAATTTGACCAGGGAACACATGTTGTTCTGGTCAGTGACCGCCACGGCAGGCATGTTCATGCCGACCAGGGTCTTGACCAGCGGTTTGATCCGCACCAGACCGTCGACCAGGGAATATTCAGTGTGCAGGCGTAGATGAACGAATGAAGCCGGCATAGTGATCCTGTCTAGAAACTAGAAACGTGAAGACAACAAGGCCCGGATTGTACCGGGCCTTGAGTAAAACATCAGCCTGCGACTAACCCTCGATCAGGTTTTCCCGCGCTTCATACGCCAGGCGTACCGGGGCGAACGAGCGGCGGTGAATCGGTGTCGGCCCCAGACGCGTCAGCGCTTCCAGATGAACGGGCGTCGGGTAGCCTTTGTGGCCACCAATGCCGTAACCAGGGTAAATCAGTTCGAACGCCGCCATTTCACGATCACGGCTGACCTTGGCCAGAATCGACGCCGCAGCGATGGCCGGCACCTTGCTGTCGCCTTGCACCACCGCTTCGGCGCGCATCGAGAGTTTCGGGCAACGGTTACCGTCGATCATCGCCAGTTTCGGCTGAATGTGCAGGCCCTCGACCGCACGCTGCATGGCCAGCATGGTGGCATGAAGAATGTTCAACTCGTCGATTTCTTCGACTTCGGCGCGAGCGATGCACCAGCTCAGGGCTTTTTCGCAAATCTCGTCGTAGAGCTTTTCGCGGCGGGCTTCGGTGAGCTTCTTCGAATCGTTGAGGCCAAGGATCGGCCGGCTCGGGTCGAGGATCACCGCCGCTGTCACCACGGCACCGCACAGCGGGCCGCGACCGACTTCATCAACACCCGCCACCAGATCTTCAACTTCATCGACCAGCATAAAATCCAGGCCCATCTGCCTATTTGCTTTGCTCATTGTGCTCTGCCAATCAGGTTCAGTACCGCGTCCGCTGCCTGATTGGAGGCGTCCAGGCGCAGGGTTCGGTGGATTTCGTCAAAGCCCCGGGTCTGCTCCTCGCCACCTTCGATCAGCGGCGACAGAGTCTGGGCCAGGGCTTCGACTGTCGCATCGTCCTGCAACAACTCCGGCACCAGCAGGCGCTGGGCCAGCAGATTCGGCAACGAGACGTAGGGACTCTTCACCATCCGTTTGAGAATCCAGAACGTCAGCGGCGCCAAGCGATAAGCGACCACCATCGGCCGCTTGTACAGCAATGCTTCCAGGGTGGCGGTGCCCGAAGCGATTAACACCGCGTCGCACGCCGCCAGCGCCAGATGAGATTTTCCGTCGAGCAAGGTCAGCGGCAGATCGCGGCCGGCCAGCAGCTCTTCAAGCTGGGCCCGGCGTTCCGCGCTGGCGCACGGCATGACGAACCGCACGCCCGGACGCATGGCCCGCAGGCGCTGGGCGGTGTCGAGGAACAGCGCACCGAGGCGTCCGACTTCACCGCCGCGACTTCCCGGCATCAGGGCAACCAGCGGCCCGTCCGGCAAACCGAGTTCGGCTCGCGCGGCGGCGCGATCGGCCTCCAGCGGGATCGCATCGGCCAGGGAATGCCCGACAAACCGCACCGGCACACCCTTCTCTTCATAAAATTTAGCTTCGAACGGGAACAGCGTCAGCATCAGGTCGCAACCTTCGCGAATCTTCAGCACCCGCTTCTGTCGCCAGGCCCAGACCGACGGGCTGACGTAATGCACGGTCTTGATCCCGGCCTGACGCAGCTTGAGTTCGATATTGAGGTTGAAGTCCGGGGCATCGATACCGATGAACACGTCCGGCTTCTCGGCGATCAGGTCTGCAACCAGTTTCTTGCGACGGGCCAACAGCTCGCGTAAACGGCCCAGCACTTCGACCAGCCCCATGACAGAAAGGCGTTCCATCGGGAAATACGAGGTCAGGCCTTCGGCCTGCATCAGCGGACCGCCGACACCAATGAACTCGACCGCCGGATGCTGTGCCTTGAGCGCACGCATGAGACCCGCGCCCAGAATGTCACCGGAAGCCTCACCCGCCACCAGCGCAATACGCAGATTGGCCATGATTAGCGGGTGATGCCGCGGGTCGAAGACTGGATGGAATCACGGAACACCGCGACTTCCGGGAACTGCAGCGAGGGTTCGGCCAGCTCGGCAAGCGCTTGCTCGACCGTCAGGCCCTGGCGGTAAACCACCTTGTAGGCACGACGCAGCGCGTGGATCGCATCTTCGCTGAAACCGCGACGACGCATACCCTCGAAGTTCATGCTGCGGGCTTCGGCCGGATTGCCGAATACCGTGACGTACGCTGGAACGTCTTTACCAATGGCAGTGCCCATGCCGGAAAAACTGTGGGCGCCAATGTGGCAATACTGGTGAACCAAGGTGAAGCCGGACAGGATCGCCCAGTCTTCAACGTGCACATGGCCCGCCAACGCGGTGTTGTTGACCAGGATGCAATGATTGCCGATAACGCTGTCGTGACCGATGTGGGCATAGGCCATGATCAGGTTGTGATCGCCCAGGGTCGTTTCCGAACGGTCCTGGATGGTCCCGCGGTGAATCGTCACGCCTTCACGGATGACGTTGTGGTCACCGATGACCAGACGGGTTTCCTCGCCCTTGTATTTCAGATCGGGCGTGTCCTCACCTACCGAAGAAAACTGGTAGATGCGGTTGTGCTTACCGATTCGGGTCGGGCCCTTGAGAATCACATGCGGCCCGATCACTGTTCCCTCGCCGATTTCCACACCTGCGCCGACGATCGACCAAGGGCCGACTTCGACGTCGTCGGCCAGGATGGCCGTCGGATCGATGATTGCGCGAGGGTCAATCAAACTCATAGTTTGCGTTCCGCACAGATGATTTCAGCGGAGCAGACTGGCTTGCCATCGACCGAAGCCTGGCATTCGAACTTCCAGATCTGACGCTTGCAGCTGATGAACTTCGCCTCCAGCACAAGCTGATCGCCCGGCAGCACAGGCTGACGGAAGCGCAGCTTGTCAGAGCCGACGAAGTAGTAAAGCGTGCCATCGGCCGGTTTCACGTCGAGCATTTTGAAACCAAGGATCCCGGCAGCCTGAGCCATCGCTTCGATGATCAGTACGCCCGGCATGATTGGATGCGCAGGGAAGTGACCATTGAAGAACGGTTCGTTGATGCTGACATTCTTGTAGGCGCGAATGCGCTTGCCTTCCACATCCAGATCCACGACCCGGTCCACCAGCAGGAACGGGTAACGGTGAGGCAGGTATTCGCGAATCTCGTTGATGTCCATCATTTCGGGGGGAAGCCTATGTAAAGATTGGGAGCGCGCGATTGACGCGCACTCCTCTAGCAAATCAAGGGAGGCAGTCTAGCGGCTGTGCACACTTGATATGGAAATGGTATCAGCCATCTGATGAAGCATTACCGTCAGGGGTCACGTCCCCTACACGCTTTTCCAGCTGTCGCAGACGACGCGCGATGTCATCGAGCTGACGGATACGTGCCGCGCTTTTGCGCCATTCGGCTGCCGGTTGCATCGCCGTACCGGAAGAATAGGAACCCGGCTCGGTAATCGAGTGGGTCACCATGGTCATCCCGGTCAGGAAAACGTTGTCGCAAATGTCGATATGCCCCACCAGCCCTACGCCACCGGCGAGCATGCAATGCTTGCCGATTTTGGTGCTGCCGGAAATTCCCACGCACGCGGCCATGGCAGTGTGGTCACCGACCTGGACGTTGTGGGCAATCTGAATCTGGTTGTCGAGCTTCACACCATTACCAATGACGGTATCGGCCAGCGCGCCACGATCGATAGCGGTATTTACGCCTATTTCCACGTCGTCTCCGATCGAGACGCCGCCGATCTGGGCAATTTTCTGCCAGACACCTTTCTCGTTGGCAAAACCGAAGCCTTCACCACCGAGCACGGCACCGGATTGAATCACCACCCGTTTGCCGATGCGCACGTCGTGATACAGCGTGACGCGCGGGGCCAACCAGCCGCCCTCGCCAATTTCGCAGCGTGCACCGATGAAGCAATGCGCACCAACGGTCACACCGGCGCCAATACGCGCTGCACTTTCGATAACCGCAAAGGCACCAATGCTGGCCGCCGGATCGACCACCGCATCCGCTGCCACTACCGCTGTCGGATGAATACCGGCCGGCGCCTTGGGCTTGGGATCGAACAGATGGGAAATGCGTGCGTAGGCCAAATATGGGTCAGCCACCACCAGCGCATCACCGGCAAAACCTTCAGCGTCAGCGGCCTTCAGCAACACGGCTGCGGCCTGACTGTCAGCCAGGTATTTACGGTATTGAGGATTTGCCAGAAAGCTCAACTGAGCTGGGCCAGCCTCTTGCAAAGTGGCCAGCCCAGTAATTTCTTTCTCCGGGCCGCCACGCAGGGTGGCGCCGAGGAACTCGGCCAGCTGGCCGAGCTTTATAGTCGCTGTCATGGGTTACTTCAGCTGATTCATGCGCTCGATAACCTGGCGAGTGATGTCGTACTGAGGCTTGACATCAATCACTGCGCCACGCTCGAAGACCAGGTCATAAGCACCTTTCTTGATGACTTCTTCCACAGCACTGTCCAGTTTCGGCTTGAGCTGCTTCAGCATTTCACGGTCGGCAACGGCTTTGGCTTCGTTCAGCTCCTTGGACTGGAACTGGAAATCACGGGCCTTTTGCTTGAACTCGAGCTCCAGACGTTCACGCTCGCCTTGCTGCATCTTGTCACCACCGGCCATCAGACGGTCCTGGATACCCTTGGCGCTGCTTTCCAGGCTCTTGAGCTTGGTCAGTTGCGGGCCGAATTTTTTCTCGGCATCCACGGCGTATTTCTTCGCCGCATCGGATTCCAGCAGTGCCATCTGATAGTTCAGAACGGCGATTTTCATGTCGGCAAAAGCCGGACCTGCAACCAGCACGGTCGCCAGGAGAACCAATTGAGTCAACTTACGCACGATGCACTCCTACAAAATCCATTGTCATTATCTTGGGTCAGACGCTTAGAACGTCTGGCCGAGGGAGAATTGGAACACTTGAGTCTCGGCATTGCTGTCCGGTTTTTTGACTGGCATCGCCAAGGCGAAGCTCAACGGACCAAGGGCGGTAACCCATGTCACACCGACACCCACCGAACTGGCCATATTGCTAAGGCTGACGTCGTTACACTGAGTGTTGGACTTGGAACCATCGGCGTTAGTGCTCTGCTTGCAAGTCGAATCGAACACATTACCCACGTCCCAGAATACCGAAGTGCGCAAGGAACGCTGATCCTTCACGAACGGCAGCGGGAATAGAACTTCTACACCACCCTGAATCAGGACGTTACCACCAAACGGTAGTGGATCCTGGTCCGGGTCGCTTGCGGTGCCCGGGTTCACGCCCCGGCTCGGCGTACTACGAGGCCCCAGGGTGCTGTCCTTGAAGCCACGAACCGAGTTGAAACCACCTGCGTAATAGTTTTCATAGAACGGCAAGCCGTCGGTCGAACCATAGCCATCGCCATAGCCCAGCTCGGTGTGGAGCCGCATGGTGTAGTTTTCAGACAACGGCTGGAACAATTGACCGCGATAATCGAGCTTGAAGAACGACAAGTCGCTGCCCGGTGTCGTGGCTTCCGCGGTCAAGCTCTGGGAGTGACCACGGGTCGCCAGTACCCCTTTGTTCAAGGTGGATTCAGACCAACCGGCCGATGCCTTGAAGTTGAGGTACTGATCACCTTCCTTGTTAACGAAGTCGAAGATTTCGTCGACGGTGTAAAGACCCGTCTTGATCTTGTCTTGTTGTGCAGACAAACCAAACGTCAGACGCGAAGTCTCGCTGATCGGGTAACCAACGCTGACACCTGCACCCAGGCTGTCTACGGCGTAGCTGGCTACGTTGACATCGAGGTCTTTGTAGTCGGTCGTACGATAGAAAGCGTTGTAACCCAGGCTCACACCGTCAGCTGTCCAGTAGGGGTCGACATAACCGAAGTTATAACGGCTTTGATACTGACTGCGAGTCAAGCCGATGCTGACCTTGTTACCGGTACCCAGGAAGTTGTTCTGAGTGATCGAACCACCAAGGATCAGACCGGCGCTCTGGGCGAAACCGACGCTGGCGGTAATCGAACCGGAAGCCTGCTCTTCAACGCTGTAGTTCACGTCAACCTGATCATCGACACCCGGCACGGCCGGCGTTTCGACGTTGACTTCCTTGAAGAAACCCAGACGTTCCAGGCGGGTCTTGGATTGGTCGATCAGGTAGGTCGAAGCCCAGCCGCCTTCCATCTGACGCATTTCACGGCGCAGCACTTCGTCTTCGGACTTGGTGTTGCCACGGAAGTTGATGCGGTTCACGTAAGCACGCTTGCCCGGATCGACAGCGAACGTGATATCGACCGTGTGGTCTTCATCGTGAGGCTGAGGCACGCCGTTGACGTTAGCGAAGGTGTAACCCTCGTTACCCAGGCGGCGGGTGATCAGTTCGGAGGTGGTGGTCATCAGCTTGCGCGAGAACACCTGGCCTTTCTGAACCAGCAGCAGGGACTTGACCTGGTCTTCAGGCACTTTCAGGTCGCCGCTGAGTTTCACGTCACGAACGGTGTACTTCTCGCCTTCGTTGACGTTGACGGTGATATAGACGTGTTTCTTGTCCGGGGTGATGGACACCTGGGTCGAAGCGATATCCATATTGATATAGCCACGGTCCAGGTAATAGGAGCGCAGACGCTCCAGGTCACCGGAGAGCTTTTCACGGGCGTACTTGTCATCGTTCTTGAAGAACGACAGCCAGTTGCTGGTCTTGAGTTCGAACAGGTCGATCAGGTCTTCATCAGGAAAGACAGTGTTGCCCACCACGTTGATGTGCTGGATCGCCGCTACGGTGCCTTCGTTGATGTTGACCTTCAGGGCAACGCGGTTACGCGGCTGCGGCACCACTTCGGTGTCGACGGTAGCCGAGTAGCGGCCCTGAGCGACGTATTGGCGCTGCAGTTCGTTACGCACACCTTCGAGGGTCGCACGCTGGAAGATCTCGCCTTCGGCCAGACCGGACTGCTTGAGGCCCTTCATCAGGTCTTCAGTGGAGATCGCCTTGTTGCCTTCGATCTCGATACTGGCGACCGACGGACGCTCGACTACAGTGATGACCAGGACGTTGCCTTCACGGCCCAGCTGGATATCTTGAAAGAACCCGGTTTTGAACAGCGCACGAGTGGATTCCACCAGGCGACGATCATCCGCCTGCTCGCCGACGTTCAACGGCAAGGCACCAAAGACACTACCCGCGGAGACCCGCTGGAGGCCATTGACGCGAATATCAGAGATAGTGAAGGACTCGGCGTGAACTTCGGCGATCATCAATACGGTGAGAACCGCAGTTAGCAGCAGACGTTTCATGAAGTCCTTTCTTATTCCAACTGGCAATAAAAACTGCCGCAAAATGCGGCAGATTCGCAATTCAGCGAAGCGTTACAGTCGACCCAGATCATTGACCAGAGCAAGCAACATCACCCCGACCACCAAACTGATACCGATCTGTATCCCCCAACCTTGCACCCGATCCGACAAGGGACGACCACGCGCCCACTCGATCAGATAAAACAACAAATGCCCCCCATCCAGTACAGGAATGGGCAGCAAATTCAGAACACCCAGGCTAATACTCAGATAAGCAAGGAAATTCAGGAAATCAGCGACGCCCGACTGGGCAGAAGCGCCCGCCACTTTAGCAATGGTTATCGGTCCACTCAAGTTTTTTACCGAGAGCTCGCCGAACAACATTTTCTTGAGCGAGTCGAGGGTCAGTACGCTCATGGTCCAGGTGCGTCGGGCACCCTCCCCAATCGCGGCCACCGGACCGTAACTGACTTCACGAATCATCTCTGGTGGCCAATCGACCGCTTTCACCCCTGCGCCCAGATAGCCACTGGGTGCCTTGCTCTCGCCGCGCGTGGCCAGCGTCACAGGGACGTCGATTTGAACACCGTCGCGCTCAACGCGCAGCATGATTTTGGTATCCGGATGCAAACGGACGATGTCGACTACTTGCTGCCAGTCATCCAGTGCCTTGCCATCAAGGGCCAACAGGCGGTCACCGGCCTTCAGACCCGCAGCCTTCGCTGGCCCTTTCGGATCAATTTCGGCCAGCACCGGCGGCAATGCCGGACGCCAGGGGCGAATACCCAGCGAGTGAATAGGATCCGGTTCGTTAGCACCCTTGAGCCACTTGTCCAGCACCAGCTCACGAGGCGAATCCACGGTGGAGCCCTGTTCGCGGACCAGCACTTGAAGGGAACCGCTCTCGCCCAGGCGGCGGACCAGTTGCAGGTTCACCGCAGCCCAGCCGGAAGTTGGCTCGCCATCGATGGCAATAATTTCCTGCCCCGGGCTCAAACCTGCCCTGGAGGCGATACTGCCGGATTCGACCGCGCCGATAACCGGGCGCACCTGCTCGCTGCCCAGCATTGCCAATGCCCAGAAAAACACCATCGCCAATAGAAAGTTGGCAATCGGACCGGCCGCCACGATGGCAATACGCTGACGGACGGACTTGCGATTGAAGGCGTGATCGAGCTGATCGGCCGGAACCTCGCCTTCGCGCTCGTCGAGCATTTTCACGTAGCCACCCAGCGGGATGGCGGCAACCACGAATTCAGTGCCTTTGCTATCGTGCCAGCGCAGCAGCGGCATGCCGAAGCCCACGGAGAAACGCAGCACTTTGACCCCACAGCGACGTGCGACCCAGAAATGGCCGAATTCGTGGAAGGTGACCAGCACGCCCAGCGCTACCAGGGTGCCGACTATCATATAGAGCGCGCTCATCTACTTTCTCCGCAATCCTATCGGTGCTGCATGGGCCAACGTATTGCAGCACTTATCGCCCGTGACGACTCAACCATTGCCCGGCCAGTACCCGTGCTTTCGCATCGGCCGTAAACACTGCCTCGAGATCATCAACCGCAACCACAGGCTCGAGATTCAATACTTCCTCGATAATACTCGCGATCTCCAGATAGCGAACCCGTCCGTCGAGAAAGGCCGCCACAGCCACTTCATTCGCGGCATTGAGCATGGCCGGCGCGCTGTTACCCGCCTCGGCGGCTTGACGCGCAAGGCGCAGGCAAGGGAAACGCTCTTCATCGGGTGCCTGGAAATCCAGGCGAGCGATGGCGAACAGGTCCAACGGCGCAACACCCGAGTCGATCCGCTCTGGCCAGGCCAGGGCATTGGCAATCGGTGTGCGCATATCCGGATTGCCCAACTGCGCCAGCACCGAACCATCGATATAGTCGACCAGCGAATGAATCACGCTTTGCGGGTGAATCACCACTTCGACCTGAGAGGGCGTAGCGTCGAACAGCCAGCAGGCCTCGATCAGCTCGAGCCCCTTGTTCATCATGCTGGCCGAATCCACCGAAATCTTGCGCCCCATGGACCAATTCGGGTGAGCACACGCTTGCTCGGGGGTAACATGCGCCAGTTCGGCCAGGGGCGTCTGTCGGAACGGGCCACCAGAGGCTGTCAGTAAAATCCGGCGTACACCAACCGAGCCCAAACCACGGGAGAAATCCTGCGGCATGCACTGGAAAATCGCATTGTGTTCGCTGTCGATCGGCAGCAGTACCGAACCGCTTTTACGCACGGCCTGCATGAACAGCGCACCGGACATCACCAGCGCTTCTTTATTGGCCAAAAGAATCTTTTTGCCAGCCTCGACCGCCGCCAGGGTCGGACGCAAACCCGCCGCCCCGACGATCGCCGCCATCACCGCATCGACTTCTGGATCCGAGGCGATCTGACACAAGCCCTCCTCTCCCACCAGAACACGGGTCGACAGGCCAGCCGCATGCAATTCGTCCTGCAAGCCTCGGGCAGCGCCAGATTCCGGCACTACCGCGAAACGTGGCGCATGACGCACGCACAGCGCCAGCAACTCACTCAAACGAGTGAAACCGCTCAAGGCGAATACCTGATAGCGCTCGGGATGACGGGCAATGACGTCGAGAGTGCTCAGACCAATCGAGCCGGTCGCCCCCAGCACGGTAATCTGTTGTGGGCGACTCACGATGCCGCCATCCACAGCAGCACGGCGAACACCGGAATCGCCGCTGTCAGACTGTCGATGCGGTCCAGCACACCGCCGTGCCCCGGCAGCAGATTACTGCTGTCCTTGATCCCCGACTGGCGCTTGAACATGCTCTCGGTGAGGTCGCCCACCACCGAAATGAACACGATGATCGCGGCACCGAACAGGCCCATCAGCATCTGAGCGAAACTCCAGTCCCGCGCAAAGCCGACGATTGCCGTGATCACCAGGCTCAGCAGCAAGCCGCCGTACACGCCCTCCCAGCTCTTGCCAGGGCTGACCTGTGGTGCCAGCTTGCGCTTGCCGAAGGCTCGGCCGGAAAAGTACGCACCGATATCGGCGCCCCAGACCAGCACCATCACGGCCATGATCAGCCAGTTGCCCAAGGGCTCCTGTTTGATCAGGATCAGACCTTGCCAGGCAGGCAACAGAATCAACAAACCGATCGCCAGTTTGCAGGCGGCGCTGGCCCAGTGCTCGCTGGACCGTGGATAAGTCAGCACCAGATAGGTGGCCACACCCCACCAGAGCACCGAGGCGCCCAGCACCCAAGGCGCGAGCCCCGGCAGGATGTGCATGACAAACAGCATCAGCGCAACCACCGCCGCAAAAGCAACACGGATCGCCTGGGCAGCAAAACCTGCCAGGCGTGCCCATTCCCATGCCCCCAGCGTCACCACCAGCCCGATGAACAGCGCAAAACCGGACCCTTCAAGCAGGAAAAACCCGCACAGGGCAATCGGCAGCAGAATCAGTGCCGTGATGATTCGTTGTTTAAGCATTAAACCCGGGCTCCAGACTCGACCTGCTCGCTCGTTTTACCGAAGCGACGCTGGCGAGAAGCGAAATCAGCCAGCGCATTGCGCATGGCGTCGTGTTTGAAGTCCGGCCAGAACAGGTCGGAGAAGTACAACTCGGCGTAAGCCAGTTGCCACAGCAGGAAGTTACTGATGCGATGCTCGCCGCCGGTACGGATGCACAAGTCCGGCAACGGCAGATCGCCGGTCGCCAGACAGGTTTGCAACAGCTCGGGAGTGATGTCTTCCGGGCGCAGATGCCCGGCCTGAACTTCGCGCGCCAGACGTTGCGCGGCTTGCGCGATGTCCCACTGACCACCGTAGTTGGCGGCGATCTGCAGGATAAAGCGGTTGACGCCAGCGGTCATCGCCTCGGCTTCACGCATGGCAGCTTGAAGCTCCGGATGAAAACGCGAACGGTCGCCGATGATGCGCAAACTGATGTTGTTGTCGTTCAGGCGCTTGGCCTCGCGACGCAGCGCCCTGAAGAACAGATCCATCAAGGCGCTGACCTCATCGGCCGGGCGCTGCCAGTTCTCACTGGAGAATGCAAACAGGGTCAATACCTCAACCCCGGACTCCGCACACACCTCGATGACCGCACGAACAGCATCCACACCCGCTTTATGCCCGGCGACACCCGGCATAAAGCGCTTTTTCGCCCAACGATTATTACCATCCATGATGATCGCGACATGGCGCGGCACCGCGGACGGCGCAGTCTGCTTGGTCTTGTCCATTTGAAACTCGACCCTTATACGGCCATCAGGTCTTTTTCTTTTTCCGCCAACTTAGCGTCGATTTCAGCCACGAATTTCTTGGTCAGATCGTCGATCTCGCCAGTGGCACGACGCTCCTCGTCTTCGCTGATTTCCTTTTCCTTGACCAGGTCCTTCAGCGAGCTGTTTGCATCGCGACGGATGTTGCGCACGGCAACACGGGCATCCTCAGCTACATCACGAGCCTGCTTGGTGAAGCCCCGACGGGTTTCTTCGGTCAGGGCTGGCATGGAGATCAGCAGCAACTCACCCAGGTTGGTCGGGTTGAGGTTCAGGCCAGCGCTACCGATGGCCTTGTCGACAGCGCCCAACATGTTGCGCTCGAAGGCAACGACTTGCAGGGTACGGGCGTCTTTAACGGTAATGTTCGCCACTTGCTTGATCGGAGTATCGGCGCCGTAGTACGGAACCATCACGCCTTCCAGAATGCTTGGGTGCGCCTGGCCGGTACGGATACGGCCGAAGTTGTGCGCCAGCGATTCTACGGATTTCTGCATGCGCTCTTTAGCGTCTTTCTTGATTTCGTTGATCATTGTTGAACTTCCTCGATCAGGGTTCCTTCAGCGCCGCCATGTACGATATTCAACAGGGCACCGGGTTTGTTCATATTAAACACGCGCAGCGGCATCTTGTGGTCGCGACACAGGCAAATGGCCGTCAGATCCATCACACCCAGCTTGCGATCCAGCACTTCATCGTAGGTCAGATGATCGAACTTCTCGGCATGCGGGTCTTTGAACGGGTCAGCGGTGTAGACGCCATCAACCTTCGTTGCCTTGAGCACCACATCGGCATCGATTTCGATTGCGCGCAGGCAGGCAGCCGAGTCCGTAGTGAAGAACGGGTTGCCAGTACCGGCCGCGAAAATCACGACTTCCTTGGAGTTCAGGTGGCGCATGGCTTTGCGGCGATCATAGTGATCAGTCACGCCAACCATGGAAATGGCCGACATCACGATGGCCGAGATATTGGCACGTTCCAGCGCATCGCGCATCGCCAGGGCGTTCATCACAGTGGCCAGCATGCCCATGTGGTCGCCAGTGACCCGATCCATGCCGGCCGCGCTGAGCGCTGCGCCGCGGAACAGGTTACCCCCGCCGATCACCAGACCGACCTGAACACCGATGCCAACCAGCTGGCCAACTTCCAGTGCCATGCGATCCAGAACTTTCGGATCGATCCCGAACTCTTCCGAGCCCATCAGGGCCTCGCCGCTAAGCTTGAGTAGAATGCGTTTATAGCGAGCCTGATAACCACTGCCCTGCTGAGCCATTGCGAATCTCTCCTGCGGCGTATTTTAAAAATTCTTTGCGAGCTGTTTACAGCTGGCGTTCACTCTAGCTTGGCGCTGCTTCAGCGCCATCGGAACATGGCTTTGTAAGCCAGTTCCAAAAGGAAACCAAATGAAATTGGCAACCCCATCTGAAAAGAGGCTGCGCGCGTAAGCGGGCAGCCTCTTCAGGGCGACAGTTAAAAAACCGTCTTATTGCTTGCTGGCAGCCAGCTGGGCAGCAACTTCTTCTGCGAAGTTGTCTACTGGCTTCTCGATGCCTTCGCCCACTTTGAAGTAGGTGAAAGAAACGATTTCAGCACCGGCTTTCTTGGCCAGGTCGCCGACCTTGATTTCAGGGTTCTTGACGAACGCCTGCTCAACCAGGCTCGCTTCAGCCAGGAACTTGCTGATACGGCCCTTGACCATGTTTTCAACGATGTTTTCTGGCTTGCCGGCGATCTTGTCAGCGTTGAGGGTCAGGAACACGCCCTTCTCGCGCTCGATCGCTTCAGCGGAAACTTCCGACGGCAGCAGGAATTCAGGGTTGGTAGCCGCTACGTGCATAGCGATGTCTTTGGCCAGCTCAACGTCGCCGCCCTTGAGAACAACCGCAACACCGATCTTGTTGCCGTGCAGGTAACCACCAACAACATCGCCTTCAACGCGAGCCAGGCGACGAATGTTGACGTTTTCGCCAACCTTGCCGACCAGTACCAGGCGATCGGCTTCTTGAGTTTCGATCAGCGGAGCGACGTCAGTCAGCTTGTCAGCGAACGCTTTTTCAATGCTGGCAGCGACAAATGCCTTGAAATCGTCCTGCAGAGCCAGGAAGTCGGTCTGCGAGTTCACTTCCAGCAGGACGGCGGATTTACCGTCTTCCTTGAGAGCGATTGCGCCTTCAGCGGCAACGTTGCCAGCTTTTTTGGCAGCCTTGATGGCGCCCGAAGCGCGCATGTCATCAATGGCTTTTTCGATGTCGCCGCCAGCCTTGGTCAAGGCCTTTTTGCAGTCCATCATGCCTTCGCCGGTACGCTCGCGCAGTTCTTTGACCAACGCTGCAGTAATCTCTGCCATTTTCAAATTCCTCTTGGATAGGTTTTCAACCATTCCACCCGATCGAACGGGCGATCAATTCTTCCCGAACCACCCTTGTTAGCTGCCGCACGTTACAGATAAAGCAGTGGGCGCCGACAAATGGTTTTCGAGGTGGCAAAAAGGGGGCCAAGCCCCCTTTTTGCTTACTGAGTCAACGCCAGGGCGTCAATTACTCAGCTGCAGCCTGAGTTTCTTCAGCTACGAACTCTACAGTGCCGCCAGCAACATTGTTGCGACCACGGATAACAGCGTCAGCCATCGAACCCATGTACAGCTGGATAGCGCGGATTGCGTCATCGTTGCCTGGGATGATGTAGTCAACGCCTTCCGGGCTGCTGTTGGTATCGACTACGCCGATAACCGGGATGCCCAGCTTGTTGGCTTCGGTGATCGCGATGCGCTCGTGATCAACGTCGATAACGAACAGAGCGTCTGGCAAACCGCCCATGTCCTTGATACCACCCAGGGAACGATCCAGCTTCTCAAGATCGCGAGTGCGCATCAGCGCTTCTTTCTTGGTCAGCTTGGCGAAAGTACCGTCTTCGGCTTGCACTTCAAGGTCACGCAGACGCTTGATGGAAGCACGGATGGTTTTGAAGTTGGTCAGCATGCCGCCCAACCAGCGGTGATCGACGTACGGCGAACCGCAACGTGCTGCTTCTTCAGCAACGATCTTGCCAGCGGAACGCTTGGTGCCGACGAACAGAATCTTGTTTTTGCCCTGGGCCAGACGCTCTACGAAAGTCAGAGCTTCGTTGAACATTGGCAGGGTTTTTTCAAGGTTGATGATGTGAATCTTGTTACGCGCGCCGAAAATGTACTTACCCATTTTCGGATTCCAGTAACGGGTTTGGTGACCGAAGTGCACACCGGCCTTCAGCATATCGCGCATGTTGACTTGGGACATGATAGTTCCTTAATAAGTCGGGTTTGGCCTCCACGTATCCCAATGACCAACCAGCAGCATCAGCTGAAGGCACCCAGGTCATCGTGTCGACACGTGTGTGGATTTAAGCTTTTCAGGGTATCCCCGGAAAGCGGCGCATTTTATATCACAAGGCCGGAAAAAACGGAACCCGGATTCTGAAAACCTGGCGAATGCTTTTGATCCCGCCCTTGGAATCCCCCAAGAATGCGCCATCCTGTAGAGAGAAGCGATGCACAGAAGCTCAGATTTGCCCTGATCGTCTGGTAGAATCGCGTTTTTCAGGGCCGCGACGATCGTTCGCGCAGTGCCCATTTCGTTTTAGAAGGCGCCATTGAGCGCAGAGAGAGCCTGTATGACCGTCACCCTCAAAACCCCAGAGGACATCGCAAAAATGCGGATCGCCGGCAAATTGGCCGCCGATGTGCTGGAAATGATTGCCGATTATGTCAAACCGGGCGTTACCACCGAAGAGCTGGACCGCATCTGCCACGACTACATCGTCAACGAGCAGAAAGCCATTCCTGCCCCGCTCAACTACAAAGGCTTTCCGAAGTCGATCTGCACCTCGATCAACCACGTGGTCTGCCACGGCATCCCGAACGAGAAGCCGTTGAAGGATGGCGACACGCTGAACATCGACGTCACAGTGATCAAGGACGGCTACCACGGCGACACCAGCCGTATGTTCCACGTCGGCACCGTACCAGTCTGGGCCGAGCGCCTGTCCCAGGTGACTCAGGAATGCATGTACAAGGCCATCGAACTGGTCAAACCTGGCTGCCGCCTGGGCGATATCGGCGAAGTGATCCAGAAGCACGCCGAAAAGAACGGTTTCTCGGTGGTTCGCGAGTTCTGCGGCCATGGCATCGGCAAGGTGTTCCACGAAGAACCGCAGATCCTGCACTACGGCCGCGCCGGTACCGGCATGGAACTGAAAGCCGGCATGACCTTCACCATCGAGCCGATGATCAACCAGGGCAAGGCCGACACCAAGGTGCTGGGCGATGGCTGGACTGCGATCACCAAGGACCGCAAGTTGTCGGCGCAATGGGAGCACACCCTGCTGGTGACCGATACCGGCTACGAGATCTTCACCCTGCGCAGCGACGACACCATCCCGCGCGTTTCGGCCTGATCCCGCACGTTCCGTTCCCAGCCTTATAGAAAGGAAAGCCAATCGATGCCGCAGGTGGATCCCGAACTCTTCGACCGCGGCCAGTTCCAGGCTGAACTGGCCCTGAAGGCAAGCCCTATCGCTGCTTTCAAGAAGGCGATCCGTCAGGCCCGCGAAGTGCTCGACGAGCGGTTTCGCGCCGGTCGGGAGATTCGCCGGTTGATCGAGGATCGTGCCTGGTTCGTCGATAACATCCTGCAAAAGGCCTGGGAACAGTTCAGCTTGAGTTCTGAAGCCGACATCGCGCTGGTCGCGGTCGGCGGCTACGGTCGTGGCGAGTTGCACCCCTACTCCGACATCGACCTGCTGATCTTGCTGGACGGCGCCGATCACGAAATTTTCCGTGATTCCATCGAGCGTTTTCTGACGTTGCTGTGGGACATTGGCCTGGAAGTCGGCCAGAGCGTTCGCTCGGTGGACGAATGCGCCGAGGAAGCCCGCGCCGACCTGACGGTGATCACCAACCTGATGGAAAGCCGCACCATTGCCGGCCCCGAGCGTCTCCGTCAGCGCATGCTGGACGTGACCAGCACCGCGCACATGTGGCCCAGCAAGGAGTTCTTCCTGGCCAAACGCGCCGAGCAGAAAGCCCGTCACCACAAGTACAACGACACCGAGTACAACCTGGAACCTAACGTCAAAGGCTCGCCCGGCGGCCTGCGGGATATCCAGACGATTCTGTGGGTCGCCCGTCGTGAGTACGGCACCCTGAACCTGCGGGCCCTGGCGGGTGAAGGTTTCCTGGTGGAGAGCGAAAACGCCCTGCTGGCTTCGTCCCAGGAATTTCTGTGGAAAGTGCGTTACGCGCTGCACATGCTCGCCGGCCGCTCTGAAGACCGCCTGCTGTTCGACCACCAGCGCACGATTGCCGGGCTGCTGGGTTTCGTCGGCAATGACGCCAAGCACGCCATCGAAAACTTCATGCAGCAGTACTACCGGGTGGTCATGAGCATTGCCCAGCTCAGCGACCTGATCATTCAGCACTTCGAAGAAGTGATCCTGGCCCCCGAAGACGAAGCACCGCCGCTGCCGATCAACTCGCGATTCCAGCTGCACGACGGCTACATCGAGGCGCGTAACAACAATGTGTTCCGTCGCACGCCGTTCGCCATGCTCGAGATCTTCGTGCTGATGGCCCAACAGCCGGAAATCAAAGGCGTACGCGCCGATACCATCCGCCTGCTGCGCGAGAACCGTCATCTGATCGACGACGACTTCCGCAACGATATTCGCAACACCAGCCTGTTCATCGAATTGTTCAAGTGCAAGATCGGCATCCACCGCAACCTGCGGCGAATGAACCGTTACGGCATCCTTGGGCGTTATCTGCCGGAGTTCGGCTTTATTGTCGGGCAGATGCAGCACGACCTGTTTCACATCTATACGGTCGATGCGCACACACTGAACCTGATCAAGCACCTGCGTAAGTTGCAGTACACCCAGGTGTCGGAAAAATTTCCGCTGGCCAGCAAGCTCATGGCCAAACTGCCCAAGCCGGAGTTGATTTACCTGGCCGGCCTGTACCACGACATCGGCAAGGGCCGGCATGGCGACCACTCGGAAATCGGCGCAGTGGATGCCGAAACCTTTTGCCAACGCCATCAGTTGCCGATCTGGGACAGTCGCCTGATCGTCTGGCTGGTGCAAAACCATCTCGTAATGTCGACCACCGCCCAGCGCAAGGACTTGTCCGACCCGCATGTGATCCACGATTTCGCGCAGATCGTCAGCGATGAAACCCGCCTCGATTATCTGTATGTGCTGACCGTTGCCGACATCAACGCGACCAACCCGACGCTGTGGAACTCCTGGCGCGCTAGCCTGTTGCGCCAGCTCTACACCGAGACCAAGCGCGCCTTGCGTCGCGGCCTGGAAAACCCGGTGGATCGCGAAGAGCAGATCCGCCAGACCCAAAGCGCGGCGCTGGACATTCTGGTACGTGGCGGCACCGACCCGGATGACGTGGAACAGTTGTGGGCACAACTGGGCGATGACTACTTCCTGCGTCACACAGCCGGCGACGTGGCCTGGCACACTGATGCAATCTTGCAGCAGCCGGCCGACGGCGGCCCGCTGGTGCTAATCAAGGAAACCACCCAGCGCGAGTTCGAGGGCGGTACGCAGATCTTCATTTATGCGCCGGACCAGCACGACTTCTTCGCCGTGACCGTGGCGGCGATGGACCAGCTCAACCTGAACATTCACGACGCCCGGGTCATCACCTCCAGCAGCCAGTTCACCCTCGACACCTATATCGTGCTCGACACCGATGGCGACTCGATTGGCGACAACCCGGCGCGGGTCAAGCAGATCCGCGAAGGCCTGACCGAAGCCCTGCGCAACCCGGACAACTACCCAACGATTATCCAGCGCCGGGTGCCGCGTCAGCTCAAGCACTTTGCCTTTGCGCCACAGGTGACGATCCACAACGATGCCCAGCGTCCGGTGACCGTGCTGGAACTCAGCGCACCCGACCGTCCTGGGTTGCTGGCGCGGATCGGCACGATCTTCCTCGAGTTCGACCTGTCGCTGCAGAACGCCAAGATCGCCACCTTGGGCGAGCGCGTGGAAGACGTGTTCTTCATCACCGATGCCAACAATCAGCCGTTATCCGACCCGCTGCTGTGCAGCCGTTTGCAGGATGCAATCGTCGAACAGCTGAGCGTCAACCAGGAACCCGATATCAAACATTCGCACATCCGCATCTGAATTAACCCAATCCCCCTGTGGGAGCGGGCTTGTGTGGCGAGGGAGCTTGCTCCCGCTGGGTCGCGAAGCGGCCCCAAAAGCTTTGCGACTGCTGCGCAGTCGAACGGGAGCAAGCTCCCTCGCCCACACAGGCCCGCTCCCACATTGAACGAGGCCCCCATGAACAACGCTCTGAACCAGTTGCAGCCCTACCCGTTCGAAAAGCTCCGCGCCCTGCTCGGCAGCGTCACGCCAAACCCGGACAAGCGCGCCATCGCGTTGTCCATCGGCGAACCGAAGCACCGCTCGCCAAGCTTTGTCGCCGAAGCCCTGGCAAGCAATCTGGATCAGATGGCCGTGTACCCGACCACCCTCGGCATCCCGGCCCTGCGTGAAGCGATCGCCGCATGGTGCGAACGCCGTTTCAGCGTTCCAAATGGCTGGCTCGACCCCGCGCGCAACGTGCTGCCGGTCAACGGCACCCGCGAAGCGTTGTTCGCATTCACCCAGACCGTGGTCAACCGTGGTGAAGACGCGCTGGTGGTCAGCCCGAACCCGTTCTATCAGATCTACGAAGGCGCGGCGTTCCTGGCCGGAGCCAAGCCGCATTACCTGCCATGCCTTGACGAAAACGGCTTCAACCCGGATTTCGACGCTGTTTCGCCAGACATCTGGAAGCGTTGCCAGATCCTGTTCCTGTGCTCGCCGGGCAACCCGACCGGCGCGTTGATCCCGGTTGAAACCCTGAAAAAACTGATCGCCCTGGCCGACGAATACGACTTCGTGATCGCCGCTGACGAGTGCTACAGCGAACTGTACTTCGACGAACAAACCCCGCCACCGGGCCTGCTGAGTGCCTGCGTCGAGCTGGGCCGCAAGGACTTCAAACGCTGCGTGGTGTTCCACAGCCTGTCCAAACGCTCCAACTTGCCGGGCCTGCGCTCAGGCTTTGTGGCCGGCGATGCGGACATCCTCAAGGGTTTCCTGCTGTATCGCACCTACCACGGCTGTGCGATGCCGGTTCAAACCCAACTGGCCAGCGTTGCCGCGTGGAACGACGAAGTGCATGTGCGGGCCAACCGTGCGCTGTACCGTGAGAAGTACGATGCGGTATTGGAAATCCTCAGCCCGGTGATGGATGTGCAGCGTCCGGATGGCGGTTTCTATCTGTGGCCGAACGTACAAGGCGACGACGCAGCGTTCTGCCGGGATCTGTTTGCCGAGGAACACGTGACTGTAGTACCAGGCTCCTACCTGTCCCGTGAAGTAGATGGCGTCAACCCGGGCGCCGGGCGTGTGCGGATGGCGCTGGTTGCACCGCTGGCGGAGTGCGTTGAGGCGGCTGAACGGATTCGCGCCTTCATTACCCGCCACAAGTAACGGCTAACGGCCCGCGCCAGGCCATCTGGCGCGGGCATTTTTTATATGAAGTTACACTTCAAATAACTATATACCTCACCCGCTTGCCGACCAGACTTCAGTCTTGTGCGGCGCACTTTGCTGCACCCGACAAACTCTTATCTGAACTTCACGGAAGAAGCTGATGATCAATGACATTTGTGACTGCAGGCTTATGCAGTGGCCAGACGACCAAGCGGCTTATGAGGCTGCCATTAGTGAAAATCCTGCCAACGCAGGTTCCATCACCGGCACTCGCCGTAAACGCTCGGTGGTCAATTACTCGAAACTGTGGGCCAACGGCCGCACGTTGAAAATCGCCTTTATGGATGCGCCCGACGCCGATCATAAAAAGAAGATTATTGCTGCCGCCAGCCAATGGTTACCGTATATCAACCTCAAATTTGATTTCGTCGATGATTTGAAAGGCGATATCCGGATCGCCACCAAGAACGATGACAACAGTTCAATGCTGGGCACCGACGCCCTGTTGATTCATCCTGATCACCCCACCATGAACCTGGGCGTCAAACCCGAACACGAAGACTTCGAAGTGATCGTGATTCACGAATTCGGACATACACTTGGCGCGATGCATGAACACCAGCACCCGCAGGCGAATATTCCCTGGGACAAACCGAAGGTGTATGAGTTTTACCAGAACCGCGAGATGAACCCGCTCACTCGAGAACAAGTCGACAGAAACCTGTTCGCCTCCTTCAACACACTGGATGCGATTTACACCTCTTATGACAAGAATTCGATCATGCACCACCCGGTGGCGAATGCATTGACCTTGGGCAATTGGGAAATCCCGACCAATCGCAAGATCAGTAAGAAAGACAAGCACTTGATGAAACTACTCTATCCAAAATAGACAACCGCCCCCAAGACTTCCCCCGGCACGTCATCACCGATCTGGTGATGACCGCAGCGCTTTCAAGCTTGATCGCCGTTGCAGCAAATCAGCGGCGGCTCGTAGGCAATCGACAGCATTGAAGTGCCATATTAGCCGTCTAGAATGCAGGCCGACCGTTGCACCCAAGTCGCCTGGAACAGCGTATGCCCAAGACAAACAGACAAACCCGACCACAGCCGACGCGAAACCGTCCGGTCATGGCATAATCCGTCACCTTTTATTTTCAGCACCTGCAAAGGGGGCAATTCCTTGACCGTTTCAAGCAAAACGTTGCACCTTTTCGGCATCAAAGCCTGCGACACCATGAAAAAGGCGCGCACCTGGCTCGATGAACACGCTGTCGGCTATGACTTCCATGATTACAAAGCGGTCGGAATCGACCGTGAACACCTGACCCAATGGTGCGAGGAGCACGGCTGGCAAGTGGTGTTGAACCGTGCAGGCACGACCTTTCGCAAGCTCGACGACGAACGCAAAGCCGATCTCGATCAGCCGAAAGCCATCGAACTGATGCTCGCACAACCCTCGATGATCAAGCGCCCGGTGCTTGATCTCGGTGACAGAACCCTGATTGGCTTCAAGCCAGATATCTACGCGGCCGCACTCAAGTAAGGCAGCCCGTTCCATTTTGTTAGAGGTATCAACATGTCCACTACCCTGTTCAGCCTGGCCTTTGGTGTCGGCACTCAAAACCGTCAAGGCGCATGGCTGGAAGTGTTTTACGCGCAGCCACTGCTCAACCCTTCGGCCGAACTGGTCGCTGCCATTGCGCCGGTTCTGGGCTACACCGAAGGCAATCAGGCCATCGCCTTCAGCACCGCTCAGGCGTCGCAACTGGCTGAAGCGCTGAAAAGTGTCGATGCTGCTCAGGCTGCACTGCTGACCCGTCTGGCCGAGAGCCACAAGCCGCTGGTTGCCACACTGCTGGCCGAAGACGCGCAACTGAGCTCCACGCCTGAGGCTTACCTCAAGCTGCACCTGCTGTCCCACCGCCTGGTCAAGCCGCACGGCCTGAACCTGGCCGGGATCTTCCCGTTGCTGCCGAACGTAGCCTGGACCAGCCAGGGTGCGATCGATCTGAGCGAGCTGGCCGAGCATCAGCTGGAAGCCCGCCTGCGCGGCGAGCTGCTGGAAGTGTTCTCGGTGGACAAGTTCCCGAAAATGACCGACTACGTGGTTCCGGCCGGCGTGCGTATCGCTGACGCGGCACGTATTCGTCTTGGCGCTTATGTGGGCGAAGGCACCACCGTGATGCACGAAGGTTTCGTCAACTTCAACGCCGGCACCGAAGGCCCGGGCATGATCGAAGGTCGTGTGTCGGCTGGCGTGTTCGTCGGCAAGGGTTCGGACCTGGGCGGCGGCTGCTCGACCATGGGCACCCTGTCGGGCGGCGGCAACATCGTGATCAAGGTTGGCGAAGGCTGCCTGATCGGCGCCAACGCCGGTATCGGCATCCCGTTGGGCGATCGCAACACCGTTGAGTCGGGCCTGTACGTGACGGCCGGTACCAAGGTTGCGCTGCTGGACGAGCACAACAAACTGGTCAAAGTGGTTAAAGCCCGTGAACTGGCCGGTCAACCTGACCTGTTGTTCCGCCGCAATTCGGAAACCGGTGCCGTGGAGTGCAAAACCCACAAATCGGCTATCGAACTGAACGAAGCGCTGCACGCTCACAACTAAGCAGAGCGTCAAACGATCACCTGTGCAGGAGCGAGCTCCGCTCCTACACAGGTCAGGCGTACACCCGCCCATGTCACCAGGGCCGAACAACATGATGATTCCTTCTCCCTGGCGCGCCGATTTTCCGGCCATCGCCGCACTGCAACGGCAAGACCAGACCTACCTGGACAACGCCGCCACCACGCAAAAACCTCAAGCCCTGCTGGATGCCCTGGCGCATTACTACGCCAACGGCGCGGCCAACGTGCATCGGGCGCAACACTTGCCCGGCGCCCATGCCACCCAGGCGTTCGAGGACAGCCGCCGCAAAGTTGCGCAATGGCTGAATGCCGGCGATTGCGGGCAGATTATCTTTACCCACGGTGCGACTTCCGCGCTGAACCTCCTGGCCTATGGCCTGGAACACCTCTTCAATCCAGGCGATGAAATTGTCATCAGCGCTCTGGAGCATCACGCCAATCTGTTGCCGTGGCAGCAACTGGCGCACCGTCGCGACCTGAAACTGGTGATCCTGCCGCTGAATGTCGATGGTTTGATCGACCTGGATGCCGCCGCGCAGTTGATCGGTCCGCGAACCCGTTTGCTGGCAGTCAGCCAGCTGTCCAACGTGCTGGGAGCCTGGCAACCGTTGCCCGCGCTGTTGGCGATGGCCAAGGCACACAACGCGCTGACCGTGGTCGATGGCGCACAAGGCGTGGTTCATGGCCGGCACGACGTGCAGGCACTGGGTTGCGACTTCTATGTGTTTTCCAGCCACAAACTCTACGGCCCCGATGGCTTGGGGGCGCTGTTCGGGCGCAACGAAGCACTGCAACAGCTGCGCCCCTGGCAGTTCGGCGGCGAAATGGTGCTGGATGCCAACTACCACGATGCTCGCTTTCGGTCCGCACCGCTGGGGTTCGAGGCCGGTACGCCGCCGATCGCCAGTGTGATCGGTCTGGGCGCAACGCTGGACTACCTGACCGGGCTGGATCAGGACGCCGTGTCCGCCCACGAAGCGGCGCTGCATGACTATTTACTCAAAGGCCTGGAAGCGCGCAACGGCATTCGCCTGCTGGGCAAACCGCAACTGGCCCTGGCCAGTTTTGTCGTCGAGGGTGTGCATAACTCGGATCTGGCTCACTTGCTGACCGAACAGGGCATCGCCGTGCGCGCGGGTCATCATTGCGCCATGCCGTTGCTCAAAAGCTTTGAACTGGCCGGGGCGATTCGGGTGTCGTTGGCGCTGTACAACGACTCCGAAGACCTTGAGCGCTTTTTCGAAGCACTGGATCAGGCCCTGGAGTTGTTGCGATGACCTTGCCCGTCGATGCCGTTACAGCGCTGGATACGTTTCAGCAGGCGGCGAGCTGGGAACAGCGGGCGCGGTTGCTGATGCAATGGGGCGACCGTCTGCCAGCGTTGAGCGATATGGATAAAGTCGACGCCAACCGCGTGCATGGCTGTGAAAGCCAGGTCTGGCTGGTCGGCACGTTGCAGGACGGACACTGGCAATTCAGCGCCAGCAGCGATGCGCGATTGATTCGCGGGTTGGTGGCGTTGCTGCTGGCGCGGGTCAACGGGTTGTCGGCAGTTGAGTTGCAGCAGGTGGACTTGGCGGACTGGTTTAATCAGTTGGGGCTGGGTCGCCAGTTGTCCCAGTCCCGTAGCAATGGCTTGAATGCGGTGTTACAGCGGATGCGTGAGCTAGCGCACTGATCGTTCCCACGCTCTGCGTCACTAGTGTCCGGTAAAACCTTTTCAGAGCTGAAGGCTGCCTTGGGCAGCCT
>NZ_JBXANU010000019.1:121996-129178 GCF_058802085.1 Pseudomonas sp. GW822-FHT02G04 | reverse complement strand
GCGTCCCCTAGGGGACTCGAACCCCTGTTACCGCCGTGAAAGGGCGGTGTCCTAGGCCACTAGACGAAGGGGACACACGTACAACATTCACTCCCTACCGCGTTTCGCTGTGTGCTTTACGCTGTAAGTGGCGCGCATTCTATGGATGGATTGAGGGGTCGTCAACCCCCAGATATAAATTTATTTAAATCAATGACTTCGCCCTGCTTTTGGCAGCGATTCAGGCTTTTGTGTCGCCTGACCTTTGGCGCCTATATTCTGGCATCCACCAAGACGCTATAGTCCATGCCGAGATGATGGCAATGTGCACCTCGCACGCTATTTACTTATAGAAGCAGCATTGCGGCCGATATAAGTAGAGCTATAGCCGATTCACTCGTCGAGCAACCCTATGCGCCCATATGCCAAGCCAACTACACTCGACTCGAACGCGAACCCCATAAAGAGGTCTTACCGGTGACACCACTCATGATCACCCTGCTAGTCGTAGCCGGGATCGCACTATTGATCGCCATTGGCTACATGAACCATGTGGTGGAAAACAATAAGCTGGAAAAAGCCCGCACCAAGGTTGAACTCAACGACCGCCTGCGTCGCTGCGGCGAAATCACCGAGACCTTTCCCGGTCAGTTCATGACACCCGCGCTCAAGCTGCTGTTGACCCGCCTGGAACTGAACGTCTGCCAGCGACTGCTCAACCTGGAAAAAACCAGCGCCACACTAAAGCCGCGGATTACCGAGCTGAGTGCCTTGGTTGCCCAAGGTGAATCGATCCCGGTCAACAACCCGCCGGCACCGATCCAGACCGAAGCCAAGGCCAAAGACGTGCGCTTCCTGCTGGAAGCCATTCATGGCCAGATCACCCGCGCCGCACAGGACGGTTTCCTGCCAGCCAACGAAGCCAAGCGCTGGATCCGTGAAGTGCGGCACATCCTGGTCCTGCTGCACATCGAATTCTTCAACAACCTCGGCCAGCATTCCCTGCAACAAAACCAGCCAGGCCAGGCCCGCCTGGCCTTCGAACGCGGCGTGCAATACCTGCGCAAACAACCGGAGCCCCAGGTCTACAGCGAACAACTCGAGTACCTGGAGAAACTCCTGGCCCGCGCCAACGACCAGGTCATGGACAAGATCGCCCCGGTTGAAGGCGAAGTGAACCAACTGACTGAAGGGCTCAAAGACGTCGAGGCTGATGCCGACTGGAAGAAGAAAGTGATCTACGACTGATCATGCAAATGCTGAAAAGCCACCGGGTCAGGTGGCTTTTTTTTGCGTTGGGATTGATGGCCGCCAGAATCAATGGATCATCCGGACGCGGCCCGAGCCTTCGACAGCGCCTACAGCCTGAAATGCCCCACCATCCCCCTCAACTCACTGCCCAACTGCGCCAGTTCAATACTCGACGCCGCATTGCCCTGCATCGCCAATGAAGACTGATCTGCACTGGCGCGAATGCTCGTGACACTGCGATTGATCTCCTCAGCCACCGAGCTCTGCTCCTCCGCAGCCGCCGCAATCTGCTGGTTCATCTGCTGAATCAGCGACACCGCCGCCGCAATACTCCCCAACGCACTTTCGGTCTGCAACGCATCGCTTACCGCCAGCTTCACCAACTCGCCACTGCTCTGAATCTGCTGCACCGACGACTGCGCCGCCGAGCGCAAGGCACTGACCAGACGTTCGATTTCCTCGGTCGATTGCTGGGTTCGCCTGGCCAGCGCCCGAACCTCATCGGCCACCACCGCAAAGCCCCTGCCCTGCTCACCGGCCCGCGCCGCCTCGATGGCCGCATTGAGCGCCAACAGGTTGGTCTGCTCGGCAACGCTTTTGATCACGCTGAGCACCGTGCCGATGTTCTGGATTTCTGCACTGAGGCTTTCGATGCTGGAGCTGGCCGAGGTGGCCGAGTCCGCCAGTTGCTCGATCCGTGCCATGCTCTGACGCACCACCTGCTGACCGCTTTCGACCTTGCCGTCGGCAGTCTGCGCCGCCTGGGCAGCCTCCTCCGCGTTACGTGCGACGTCGTGCACCGTGGCGGTCATCTGGTTCATCGCAGTGGCGACCTGCTCGGTTTCTTCTTTCTGGCTGCTGACTTCAAGGTTGGTCTGCTCGGTCACCGCCGACAGCGATTGAGCAGAGCTTGCCAGCTGTTCGATACCGGCCTGCAAACCACTGACAATGCTGCTGAGCCCGGCACCCATTTGCTGCATGGCTTGCATCAACTGGCCGATCTCGTCGCGACGGGTCACCTCAATCGTCGCGCTCAAATCGCCCGCGGCGATCTGCTGGGCGACACGGATCACGCTACGCAGCGGTGCGACGATCAACCGGGTAATCACCCACGCGGCAATCAGCCCGACCAGCAAGGCCAGCGCCGAGGAACCGATGATCAACAGCGAGTTCTTTTTCAGCTCTGCCTGCATCGACCGGTCTTCGGCAACGTAAGCCTGATCCACCCGCTCAACCACTTGCGCGGCGCGCTGGTGGAGTTGCTCGGAGACAGTCTTTTCCTGCGCCAACAGGCCGGTGTACTCGGCGAGTTTTTCAGTGAAACTGCCGATATGACCGGACACTTCATTGAGGACCGTCTGGTAACCCTCATCCTTTACGGTAGCTTTCAACTGTTCGGCCTGGGCCAGCGCCTGGTCGGCTTGCTCGATCTTGCCCTGCCCGGCACTGTCGTCGCCCTTGCGGCTCTGATCCAGGCGTACGCGCGCTTCGTTCATGGCCTGCAACATCAGCCGCGAAACCTGGCTGACCTGATTCGCCTGCTCGATGAATTGCGCGCCGTCCTTGCCCTCGGACTCCTTCAAGGCATAGGCGCCATCATCGCTAAGCCCGGCCTGCAGCACATCGAGGTTATTGGCCACGCTGGACACCGACCAACTGGCCATTTCCAGCGCCAGGTCCTTGGCCTGACTCAGCGAGACGAACTCGTCAAAGGCCTTGCGATAGGCCCCCAGAGACTGTTCGACGTCATTCATGACCGGCACGTTGGCCGCGGACTGTGCCTTGAGCTCGGTCGCCAGCGCGATCAACGCGTCCACCCCCGTGTGCAAGGCGTCCACGGTTTTCGGGTCGCCGCGCAAAGCGTAGTCCTGCTCAAGCAAACGTACCTTGAGCAGACCGTTGTTGAGCGACGACATCTGCTTGAGCCCGTCAAAGCGATGACTGATGGTTTGCAGGGACCATACGCCAATGGCCGCCACCAGGGCTGTCAACAGCAACACCAGTACAAACCCGACACCCAGTTTTTTCGCCATACCGAGGTTGGCAAAACGTCCTTGCACGGCCGAAATCATTGCGCTTAGTCCCCTGCCATTGTCTGTGGATGCAGATTCGCAACGGGCTTGTGCCAACACAAGTCTCTGGCGTCGGAATAATGGCCAAAAGCTACGTCAGCGTCGTTTTCAGAACGCTTGAGGTCGATCCCGAGCGGTAGCCTGAAAAAATGCCCTGGCGCGAGGATCACAGGCATAGGCGACGTTGATGCGCTGCCAATCATGGGCCTGGCCGGAGGGGCTGAATGCCGTTGTGCAAGACAGCAGGATGCCGAAGCGTCTAGCCTGAATCCGCACCTGAACGGCGTCGGACTTGCGCGATCGCGCCCAGATGAACAGGCCACCTACGGGTTTGCCGAAAACCTCCCATTCCGCGTCCTCGAGCACCTGCAAGGCCGCGTCTCTGTCAGTGCTTAAACGTTGGCGCTGACGCTGCACCAATTTGCGATAGGCACCACTGGCCAATAAAGAAGCCAGCACCGACTCGCAAAACCGTGAAGCCCCCATGCTGCTGATCATCTTGACCTCGGCCAGTCGCGAAATGACGTCGGCACCCGCCACGACAAAGCCGACCCGCAACGAACTGCTGAGGGTTTTGGAGTAGCTGCCGACGTAGATCACATTGTCATCGATACCCAGTGCCGCAAGACGCGTACCGGGACCGCTGTGCAAATCCGCATAGACATCGTCTTCGATCACCAGTACACCATGGTTTTTGGCTAGTTGCAGAACCTGCCGAGCCACGCCCAAGGTCAAACTGCTGCCGGTGGGGTTGTGATAAAAGCTGTTGATGAACAAGCCACGGGGTTTGTACGTCAGCAACAGTGCCTGAAGTGCTTCGGTGTCGGGTCCGTGAGGCGTACGTGGGACTTCGATCATGCTGACCCCGTGCAGCCTGAGCAAATCGAACAGCATCGAATAACCGGGGTTCTCCACCACCACGCAATCGCCCGGTTTGAACAACGTGCGCACGATCAGGTCGAGCCCATGACTGGCACCTGCCGTGGTGAGGATTCGACTTTCATCCACCGCGATATCCAGCTGTTTCAGTCGTTTAAGGATCTGTTGGCGCAGGGCAAGCAGGCCCAGCGGTGTGCTGTAGTTGAACAAACCGGCCATGTCGGTACGGCAGACCTGGCGGATTGCATAGCTCAGGTCGTCAGTCTCGCGCCAGCTTTCGGGTAATCCGCCACAACCCAGCTTCAGATCGCCCATGACGCCGCTCTGCGGCTCCTCAGCCCCTTCGAACCAGGAAAAATCCCGTTGCCCGTGAGCGGCAAGCTTCGTTGCCGCGACAAAGAAACCCGCCCCGCTACGCGTCGCCAGCACACCTTGAGCCACTAACCGCTCACAGGCCTCGACGACACTGGATTGGCTGAGCAGATTGATCCGCGCGATTTGCCGCACGGAAGGCAAACGCGTCCCCGGCGACACCTCGCCACGATGGAGCCAGTCGGCCATCGCGTCGACGATTTGCTGCACGACTGGCACCAATGCCTGTCGATCGATTCTCAACTCCATGAGCAAGCAAACTCCTGTCTGTTTTGCGCAAAACAGTTAATCACAGGAGCGCTCGACAAGATGTGCGACAAAACCGCCAAAACCGTCGGTTCTAACCATTTGAAACACAATGCCCGATGTTTTCACGGAACCGATGGCAGTGTGCGTAGTGCTGAGAAACCTGTGGCGAGGGAGCTTGCTCCCGCTTGACCGGGCTGGCGCTCCAGTGCGTAGCACTCACAAAAACCGGCAATGGTTGTCAGATTTTTGGGGCCGCTACGCAGCCCAGCGCGAGTAAGCTCGCTCGCCACAAAAGCAGGTATATCTGAATGCCTGTTAAAACGCCGTGACGCCACCATCCACCGCCAGCGAATGACCGGTGGTGAACGCCGCGCCGTCGCTGCACAGGTACAGCACCGCGCTGGCAATCTCCTCGACCTTGCCAATACGTCCGACCGGGTGCATGGCATTGGCGAACTCGCCCTTCTTCGGGTCCGCTTCATAGGCACGACGGAACATGTCGGTGTCGATCACCGCCGGGCACACCGCATTCACGCGAATCTTTTTCTTCGCGTATTCGATGGCCGCCGATTTGGTCAGGCCGATCACCGCATGTTTCGAGGCGGCGTAGATGCTCATCTTCGGCGCAGCCCCCAGACCGGCGACCGAAGCGGTGTTGACGATCGCGCCGCCGCCTTGGGCCAGCAGCAACGGCAACTGGTACTTCATGCACAGCCAGACGCCTTTGACGTTGACGCCCATGATCGCGTCGAACTCATCGACCGTGCCCTCGGCCAGTTTGCCTTTCTCGATTTCGATGCCGGCATTGTTGAAGGCATAGTCGAGACGGCCGTAGGTATTCACTACCTCGTCCATCAGATTTTTTACATCGCTTTCCACAGTGACATTGCAGCGCACGAAGGTCGCTTCACCGCCGGCGGCACGAATCAGCGCCACAGTGCCTTCACCACCGGCCGCGTCCAGATCGGCCACCACCACTTTCAAACCTTCGGCGGCGAACGCCAAAGCGGTTGCGCGGCCAATCCCATTGGCCGCGCCCGTCACAACGGCGACCTGGCCGGAAAACGTCATGCTCATTGTTATGTCCTCGAAGGCAAGAATGTGGGGGATCGCGAGTTCTCAGTCTAGGCACAGAGGACAATGGCACGGCAGCACTATCAGAAGGCCGGTTGAGCGCCCATGAGTGGCAGTGATGGAACTGCTGCCCTGACTATCACTGCACTGGATCGATGTGCATTCGCCGCGTCAGCCGACCTTGCAGCATCGCCCATGAAGGTCTATCAACAAGGCTTCATTCATCTTGAGTGCCTGTCATGACTACCCAGACCAATCGCCAGTTCCTGCTCGCCAAACGTCCCGTGGGAGCGGCCACCCGTGAGACGTTCACCTATCAAGAAGTTCCGGTCGGTACGCCTGCGGCAGGTCAGATCCTGGTCAAGAACGAATACCTGTCCCTGGACCCGGCCATGCGTGGCTGGATGAACGAGGGCAAGTCCTACATCCCGCCAGTCGGCATTGGCGAAGTCATGCGCGCATTGGGCGTGGGCAAAGTCGTCGCCTCGAACAATCCAGGCTTTGCCGTGGGGGACTACGTCAACGGTGCCTTGGGTGTGCAGGATTACTTCCTTGGCGAGCCGCGAGGTTTCTACAAGGTCGATCCGAAACTGGCGCCGCTGCCGCGTTATTTATCCGCACTGGGCATGACCGGAATGACCGCCTACTTTGCCCTGCTCGATGTCGGCGCACCGAAAGCCGGTGACACCGTGGTGTTGTCGGGCGCGGCCGGTGCGGTGGGCAGCATTGCCGGGCAAATCGCCAAGATCAAAGGTTGCCGGGTGGTCGGCATTGCCGGCGGCGCGGACAAGTGCAAGTTCCTGATCGATGAACTGGGTTTTGACGGTGCCATCGACTACAAAAACGAAGACGTAACCGCCGGCCTCAAGCGTGAATGCCCGAAAGGCGTCGACGTGTATTTCGATAACGTCGGCGGCGATATTCTCGATGCAGTGCTGAGCCGCCTGAACATGAAGGCACGGGTGGTGATTTGCGGCGCCATCAGCCAGTACAACAACAAGGAAGCGGTCAAGGGCCCGGCTAACTACCTGGCGTTGCTGGTCAACCGCGCGCGGATGGAAGGCTTCGTGGTGATGGATTACGCCGCGCAATTCGCCGCTGCCGGGCAGGAAATGGCCGGCTGGATGGCCAAGGGGCAGCTCAAGAGCAAGGAAGACGTTGTCGAAGGACTGGAGACCTTCCCGGAGACACTGATGAAATTGTTCAGCGGCGAGAATTTCGGGAAGTTGGTGTTGAAGGTATAAAAGCTTCGCGGGCAAGCCTCGCTCCCTTCGGAGGGAGGATCGACTGCTAACCGTCTGTTAAG
>NZ_JBXANU010000019.1:0-121986 GCF_058802085.1 Pseudomonas sp. GW822-FHT02G04 | reverse complement strand
GAAGGGAAAAAGACTTCGCGGGCAAGCCTCGCTCCTGTAGGAGCGAGGCTTGCCCGCGAATCGCCGCTTAAGCGATTTCTGCGACGACCGCCGCCAACGCCTTGGCCGGATCCGCTGCCTGGCTGATCGGGCGGCCGATCACCAGGTAGTCGGAACCGGCATCCAGCGCCTGACGCGGAGTCAGAATGCGGCGCTGGTCGTCCTGGGCGCTGCCCGCCGGACGAATCCCCGGGGTCACCAGTTGCAACGACGGGTGAGCGGCTTTCAGAGCCTGGGCTTCCTGGGCAGAGCAGACCAGACCATCCATACCGGCTTTTTCCGCCAGCGCAGCCAGGCGCAGCACCTGCTCCTGCGGCTCGATGTCCAGGCCAATACCTGCCAGATCCTCACGTTCCATGCTGGTCAGCACGGTCACGCCGATCAACAGCGGTTTCGGGCCGCTGCGCTGATCGAGCACTTCACGGCAGGCGGCCATCATGCGCAGGCCGCCGGAGCAGTGCACGTTTACCATCCACACGCCCATTTCCGCAGCCGCCTTGACGGCCATGGCGGTGGTGTTCGGAATGTCGTGGAACTTGAGGTCCAGGAACACTTCAAAGCCCTTGTCGCGCAAGGTGCCGACGATTTCCGAAGCGCAACTGGTAAACAGTTCTTTACCGACTTTGACCCGGCACAGCTTCGGGTCCAGTTGATCGGCCAGCTTCAGTGCGGCGTCACGGGTGGGGAAATCCAGGGCGACGATAATAGGCGTCTGGCAGGCGGACATGAGTGGGCTCTCAGGCAAGTCGAAATCGGCGCGCATTGTAGCGGAACCAGCGCCGCTGCGGGACCCGATGATCGGTAATTCGTCGTCGCGGCTCAGGCAAGACTAGCTGCTGCGGAAATTGTGTCGAACCAGATACACACACGACACGCCCACAACACCCTTCAACGCTACCCTCGTCAGCCGCAACAAGTCCTACAGCACTTCCCGCCTCACGGCCGGACGCCTATGCTGAAGCCACAACCTCGCAGCCTATCTTTGTGGTTGGCAGCCTACCTGGCAGATGAACGCACGTATGCACAACTCCCCAGCACCTCTGAACGACGATCAAAAAGCGCCGGCCGATGACAAACGCTGGAGCATTCGCGCCCTGATCGTCGACGATGACGTCCCGATCCGCGAATTGATGATCGACTACCTGGCCCGTTTCAACATCCACGCCAGCGGCGTCTCCGATGGCGCCGCCATGCGCCAGGCGCTGCAAGCCGAACATTTCGATGTGGTGGTGCTCGATCTGATGCTGCCGGGCGAAGATGGTTTGTCACTGTGCCGCTGGTTGCGCGCCGAATCGGACATCCCGATCCTGATGCTCACTGCCCGCTGCGAACCCACCGACCGGATCATCGGCCTGGAACTGGGCGCCGACGACTACATGGCCAAGCCGTTCGAGCCGCGGGAACTGGTCGCGCGGATTCAGACCATTCTGCGTCGGGTGCGCGACGACCGTACTGAACAGCGTGCGAATATTCGCTTCGACAACTGGCGATTGAACAGCGTATTGCGCCAGTTGATCGCCGCCGATGGCCTGGTGGTGCCGCTGTCCAACGCCGAATTCCGCTTGCTTTGGGTGTTCATCGAACGTCCGCGCCGGGTGCTCAGCCGCGAACAACTGCTGGACGCTGCGCGCGGTCGCTCGATCGAAGCGTTTGATCGCAGCATCGATCTGCTGGTGTCGCGCCTGCGCCAGAAACTGGGCGACGACCCGAAAGCCCCGCAGTTGATCAAGACTGTTCGCGGTGAGGGTTATCTGTTCGACGCACGAGACATCGGCTGATGCGTGCGCGCTTCGATACGCTGTTCGGCCGCCTGTTCGGCGTGCTGCTGGTGGCGATCGTACTGGCGCACTTATTAGCTTTTTTATGGTTCAAACATTACGGACCGCCCCCGCCGCCCCCACCGCCGCCGGGGTTTTCCGAGCGCTTCGATGGCCCTCCCCCACCGATGGACCCGCGTTTCGGCAATCGACCACCGCGGCCGTGGTTCGGCGGGCCGCTGGTGCCGCTGACCTTTCAGTTTGTCTCGCTGATCATCGCCGCCTGGTACGGTGCCAAGCTATTGACCCGCCCGATTCAGCGCCTGAGCGACGCCGCCGGGCGCCTGAGTGAAAATCTCGACAGTCCGCCGCTGGATGAGTCCGGCCCACGGGAAGCACGGCAAGCGGCGCACACTTTCAACCTGATGCAGAAACGCATTCTTGAACAAATACAGCAACGCTCGCGCATGCTCGGTGCAGTGTCCCATGACCTGCGCACACCGCTATCGCGGCTCAAGCTGCGGCTGGAACAGATCGACAACGAGAAGCTGCAAGGCCAGATGCGTCAAGACCTCGACGACATGATCGGCATGCTCGATTCCACCCTCACCTACCTGCACGAACAGCGCACCAGCGAGGCGCCACAATGGATGGACGTGCAGGCGCTGGTGGAGTCCCTGAGCGAAAACGCCCAGGACCAGGGCGCCAACGTCCAGGCCAGCGGCCATTGCGCCCCGTTGCAAGTTCAGCCGATGGCTTTGCGCTCGTGCATCAACAACCTGCTGGACAACGCCTTGCGTTATGCCGGGGACGCGCTGATCACGCTTGAGGACAGTCGCGAACAACTGGTGATCCGGGTCATCGATCATGGCCCGGGTATCGCGGCGGATAAACGTGAAGCGGTGTTTGAACCGTTCTTTCGCCTGGAAGGTTCACGTAATCGCAATTCCGGTGGCGTCGGTCTGGGCATGACCATCGCACGGGAAGCCGCCGAGCGTTTGGGCGGACAACTGAGCCTGGAAGAAACTCCCGGCGGTGGTCTGACCGCCGTCATCCGCCTGCCTCGCGTCTAAGCCCGCTCCCACAGGATCGGGGTCTAACTGGATAAGTTGTGTGTACCAATCGGTACAAATCCCACATACCCACGACAACTTGCCCCTTGAGGCTGCATAAACCGGTGTACCCACCGGTTTCCCATTCCAAGGAGTGAGCACAATGATCGGTAGTGTCAGCAGCTACACGAGCTACACCAGCACCAGCAATACCACCACCAACAGCGCCCGCAGCCAGCAATTCCAGAAAGAATTGCTCGCCAAACTCGACAGCAACAGTGACGGTTCGGTGGATCAGGATGAGCTCAAGAGCGCCCTGTCGCAGAAATCCGACGATGGTCTGCTGGTCAGCCTGAGCAAGAACTTCAGCGACCTGGACAGCGACGAAAGCGGCAGCCTGAGCAGCGAAGAAATGGCCGCGATGGCCCCTCCGCCGCCACCGCCAAGCGATCAGGCGCCGAACACCGAACTGGCCGATGCGCTGATCAGCGCTCTGGACACAGACGGCGACGGCGCCATCAGCAGCGATGAGCTGAGCAATGGCCTGACCAGCGCCGGCAGCACGGCCGACAGCTCGGAAATCTTCTCGGCCCTGGACAAGAATGAAGACGGCACCGTCAGCCAGGACGAACTCGTCGCCAGCCTGACCCCGCCGCCACCGCCACCTCAGCAGATGTCCAGCGAAGAGCTGTTCAGCCAACTCGATACCGACAGCGATGGCAGTGTCACGGCCACGGAACTGAGCAGCGCGTTGCAGGCGAGTGACAGCACCTCATCGACCTCCACCGACACCAGCGCCGCGTTGCTCAAAGTACTCGATAGCGACAGCAGCGGTGGCGTCAGCAGCGATGAACTGAAAGCCGTCCTGCAAGCCGGCCGCGAGCAGAACTCCGACAGCTCGACCAATCAGTTCAACGTGACCGAAGCCCTGAACAAAATGATCGCCAACCTGAGCAAGCAGTATTCGCTCGACAACGTGGCGACCGTGGGCAAACACCTGAACGTGGCAACCTGAGTCAAAAGCTTCGCGGGCAAGCCTCGCTCCTACGGTAGGAGCGAGGCTTGCCCGCGAAGAGGCCCAAATACCCAACAAAAAACTTAGGGCCGGCGATCTTCAACCCGAGCCTGGCTCTTGCTCCAATCGGTCAACAGGCTGTAAGCCACGGCCAACAACGTCGGGCCGATGAACAGGCCAATAAACCCGAACGCAATCAATCCGCCAAACACCCCGAGCAGCACAATCACCAACGGCAAATTCCCGCCCCGGCTGATCAGGTACGGCTTAAGCACGTTGTCGACCCCGCTGATAATGAACGTGCCCCAGATCCCGAGAAACACCGCCACTCCGTACTCACCCTTCCAGGCCAGCCACGCCGTGGCCGGAATCCACACCAACGGCGGCCCCATCGGAATCAGGCTCAGCAAAAACGTCACGATCCCCAGCACCAGCGCCCCAGGCACACCGGCAATCAGGAAGCCGATCAACGCCAGTACAGCCTGCGCCGCCGCTGTACCGATCACCCCGTTGACCACCCGTTGCACGGTGCCCGCCACCAGTTCGATGTAATACCCGGCGCGATCGCCAATCAACCGCTCCAGCAACCCATGGACAAACACCGCCAAACGCGGCCCGTCCCGGTAGAAAAAGAACACAAACACGATACTCAGCGTCAACTCGAGAATCCCGCCGCCAATCTGCGCACTGCGTGCCAGCAACCAGTTACCGACCTGACCCAGATATGGCTTGATCGCCAGCATCATCGCCGCACCTTGCTGATCGATGCTGTTCCAGATCCCCACCAACCGCTCGCCGACCAAGGGAATACTGCCAACCCAGGCCGGCGCTTCAGGTAGACCATCGACCTGCACATCCTTGATGAACGCCGTGGCATCGCGCACATGATCCGCCAGGTTGAACCCCAGCCACACCAGAGGCACCGCCACCAGCAGCATCCAGCCGAGCGTCAGCAACAGCGCCGCCAGGGATTCACGACCATTGAGCCAGCGGGTCAACAGACGCATCAACGGCCAACTGGCAAACGCCAGCACCGCCCCCCAGAACAGCGCCGACCAGAACGGCGCCATCACCCATAAACTCGCGCCAAACAGCACCAGGAGCAGGATCTGCACCAACAGCCGATCGTTATTGACCATGTAAGATCCCGAAAAAAGTCAGCCGAAAAAGTCAGTCCGCAAAGAGTAGGCGAACGCGCAGAACGCGTTCGCCGAATGAAGCTTATCGCAACAGTTCGAAGTGCAGGCCAGAGCCTTCGACGCTGCCGGTTTCCATCCGCGCCGTGCGCACGCCCTGGCCGATCAGCGCCTGGCGCCAGGCTTCGGCACTGGGCCCGGAAACGCTGACCCGCAGCGTCGTGTCCAGGTTCAGGCCGCGGGAAATCAAACGCAGCCAGGTGTCGTCAGGGTTACCGTCGAGTTTGGGGAAATCGAGTTTCCCGGTGCTTTTGAGCTGGCGCAGCAACGTCGCAGACGTCGGCAGCAAATCACCCAGTGGCGCCGAGGCCTCGAACTGTTCTACGTGCAGATAAGCCCTGCGATTACCGCGAGTGATGCTGTAAAGCGCCACCAGCGTGTTGTCTTGAGGGGCCGCCAGACGCAGCAGCAAATAAGCCTGTTGATTATCGGCGCCATATAGCTTGGCGTTGCCGAAGACTTCATTGGCCCACAGGCTGCTTTCCCCACAATCCCGGGCCTGACACCAGAACAACAGCTCGGCGCCCTGCTTCTGCAAGGCTTCGCGAGCGGCGGTGAAGGCATCGGTGGAGGAATGCTCCGGTGGCAATTCGTAGGTGACCGAGGTGGTTTGACCGCGAGCGGTGACCTGGCCGTCGAAGCGCAATTGGCCGCTGATCTTGCGGATCGAACCCAGCGGGTAAATCCGCTCGAGTTCCACCGTCGGGCGATAGTCGACGATCTGCGCATCGGTCATGCGCGGCACGATCGGCAGGTCCTGGCTGCCCGGGATGTCCGCAGCCAATAACCAGGGACTGAAGCTGCACAGCGCCAGCAGAGTGAGTGAACGCATGGACAGGCTCATCGGATCAACATGGCCTGGGCACCCTTGATGACGCTGGCATCATCGATGCGCTCCGGCACCAGCAAACCGCGTTGCACCGCAGGGCGCGCCTCCAGGGCGGCTATCCAGCGCTGCAAGGCCGGCAAGCCGTCCACCGAGACACCGGACCAGTCGTGGCCACGGACCCACGGAAAGGTCGCGATGTCGGCAATGCTGTACTCGCCTGCCAGAAACTCCACGGTTTGCAGACGTGTGTCGAGCACTTCATACAAGCGTCGGGTTTCATGTTGATAGCGATCGATGGCGCCCTGGAGCTTTTCCGGGAAGTAGCGGAAAAACACGTTGGCCTGGCCCTGCATCGGGCCGATGCCGCCCATCTGGAACATCAGCCACTGCAACACCACCGAGCGCCCTTTGGGATCCTGGGGCAGCAGTTTGCCGGTCATCTCGGCGAGGTAAATCAGAATCGCGCCGGACTCGAACACGGCGAAATCGCCATTGGCACGGTCGACAATCGCCGGAATCCGGCCATTGGGATTGATCTTGAGGAAGTCCTCGGACTTCTGTTCCTTTTTGTCGAAACTCAAGGCATGCACCGTGTAGGGCAGGCCGAGTTCCTCGAGCACGATAGAGACCTTGTGGCCATTCGGGGTCGCAGCGGTGTACAGATCTATCATGGTTGTCTCCCATTTCAACCCGCCCAGCCTCGACAGTTGCCCGACGCAAGTCAAGGAACGGCGAAGAACCGATTGAAACAGTCTGCGACAAGACCGGCACCGGGTTCGTCATTGAGGTGCAAGTGATGGCCGCCAGGCAACTGTTCATGGCTAAAGGGTAGACGTTCCAGCAACTCGGGATGTTTGGCGAGCATGCCGTCAGCCGCGACCACCAGGTGTGCAGGACAATTGACGCGCTGGACGAAAGCCATCGCCTGCTCAGTGGTCAGACGCAGCGGCGACGGCAGCGTCAGACGGTTGTCGGTGCGCCAGGTATAACCGCCCGGCACCGGCATCAAGCCGCGCTGGGCCAGCAGTTCGGCGGCTTCGCGACTGACCGCCACCAGGCCTTTCATGCGCGCTTCGATGGCCCGGTCGAGGGTGTTGTAGACCGGTTTGCGTTTTTCCCGCAGATCCAGCTGCGCTTGCAGGGCCATGCCCATGCGTTCTGCGGCGTTTTCGCCTTTGTCTGTAGGAGGAATGATGCCGTCGATCAACGCCAGGTGAGTCACCCGCTCCGGCAACGACCCGGCCAGCACCAGCGAGACGATCGCCCCCAGGGAATGCCCCAGCAGCGCAAAACGTTTCCATCCCAACTGCTCGGCCACTTGCAGCACGTCGTGGGCGTAGTCCCACAGCGCGTAACCGGCGCCGTTCGGCCGATGCCCCGAGTGACCGTGCCCGGCCATGTCCAGCGCGATGATGCGCAAGCCGTTGAGCTTCGGCGCCAGCCGGGCAAAGCTGTTGGCATTGTCCAGCCAGCCGTGCAAGGCAATCACCGGCAAGCCGTCCTCGGGACCGAACAGGTGTGCCGCCAACTCGATGTGCGGCAGGCTCAGGCGAACTTCTTCGACGACGCTGTTCATGCGCAATCCTGTTGGCGGCGACTGTCCCAACGACTGAACAGGTTCTTCAGCAGCGTGGCCGTGTCTTGTGGACGTTCGAGGGGAAACATGTGGCCACCGGGCAGGGTCAAGGACTCGCCCAGAGGCATGCGCCCGACGGATCGGGCGTGATGACGCATCACCACACGGCTCTTGTGCCCACGAACCACTGCCAGCGGTACTTTCAACTGCCGCGCACGGCCAGGGCTGGTGTGCGGTACGCCGCGGTAGATGCTGATTTCCGTGGCCGGGTCGAAACGCAGGCGCAGCTTGTCGCCGACCTTTTGCAAACCATGTTGAAGGTAGGCCTCGAAGCATTCCGGGTCGAAGCCGCGAAACAGGGTTTTACCGGCGAAATACAGGCGGGCCGCTTCCAGATCGGCGAACTCTTCCCGTCGTCCCAACGTGCGACCAGCCGGGGTCAGGCGATCAATGAAACCAAAGCGTTTGGCGGCACGGATTACCCATTGATCGGTGCGGGTCAGCACCGGTGAATCGAGCATGACCACGCCGCGATACAACTCAGGGCAACGCAACGCGGCGTGCAGGTGCAGCACGCCGCCGAAAGAGTGGCCGACGCCCCAGACCGGTTCCGGCTGTTGCTTGAGGTGATGAATCAGCTCATCCACCAGATTGTTCCAGTTGTCGTCCGCCGGGAAGCGCGGGTCATGGGCGTGCTGCTCCAGATGCGCCACCCGGTACTCCGGCGCCAGCGCCGCGAACAACTTGCTGTAGGTCCCCGAAGGAAAACCATTGGCGTGGGCGAAAAATATCTGTTGCGACATACCGGCAGATCCATGTGCAAAAAACAGACGTTGATTGTCCGTAAGACCGTGTCCTACAGCAATGACCGTAACTGACAGGAATGATGACAGTCGGGTCAGGGCTATGAGCATTCAGGATCCCCTGAGAACCTTGTGGCGAGCGAACTTGCTCCGGGCAGCGTTCCGACGCTCGGTTGCGCAGCAACCGCAAAACCAGCGAATGCGGCATGACTGGAGAACGGTGTATTCCGGCTTGGGGCCGCTCCGCGACCCAGCGGGAGCAAGCTCCCTCGCCACAAAAATTCGCTGGTCATGAGTCTTCGGCTCGATCAGAAATCAACGCGCCGGCGGATTCTCCCCCAACGGCACCACCGCCATGGTCAGGCGCGACACACAACTGGCCTTGCCCTCATCACTGGTCAAGCGAATATCCCAGACATGGGTGGTGCGCCCAATGTGAATCGCCTTGGCCACCGCCGTCACCCGCCCGCTGCGCAGACCGCGCAAATGGTTGGCATTGATTTCCAGGCCCACGCAATAAAACTTGCTGGCGTCGATGCACAGGAAACTGGCCATCGAGCCGACAGTTTCGGCCAGCACCACCGAAGCGCCGCCGTGCAGCAATCCATAAGGCTGGTGCGTACGGTGGTCGATGACCATGCTCGCGGTCAGGGACTCGTCATCGAAGGCTTCGAAGCGAATATCCAGCACTTCGCCGATGGTGTTTTTCTGGATAGCGTTCAACTGCTCGACGTTGGGAGTGGTGCGCCACAGACTCATCGTTGCGTTCCTTTGTTGGTGTTGTTCGTGACTCAATCCTGCCACAGCACCGCCTCGCCGCGCGCGCTCCATTCTTCGAAGCGCGCACCGTAAGCCGCTTCAATCATGTTGCGCTTGATCTTCAGGGTCGGTGTCAGGAAGCCGTTTTCCACCGCCCAACTGTCCTTGACCACCACCAACCGGCGCAAGCGTTCATGCCTGTCGAGGACGCCATTGACCTCCTCCAGCAGTTTTTCCAGGCTTGAATGTAAACCCGCCCTCGCCGTCCCGCTGGCGTCCTGCTGACCGACCGCCGACAACACGCACAAACCCAGTGGCGCGCTCAAGCCATCGCCGACCACGCACACTTGTTCGATCCGCGAATGCACCGCCAGGCGATTCTCGATCGGCGCCGGGGCCACGTATTTGCCTTTGCTGGTCTTGAAGATTTCTTTCAGGCGCCCGGTCAGGCGCAGGTTGCCCTCGGCGTCTTCCTCGCCCTTGTCACCGGTGCGCAGGAAGCCGTCCTCGGTAAGGGTTTCGGCGGTTTTCAAAGGCTCCTTGAAATAGCCGAGCATGGTCGCGCCGCTGCGCACCAGCACTTCACCTGATGGCTCAACCCGTACTTCGACCTCCGGGCAGGGCTTGCCGATCCAGCCGGGGTTGTTTTGACCGGGCAGGCCGATGTGGGAGTAACCACAGCTTTCGGTCATGCCGTACACCTCCAGCACGTCCAGCCCCAGTTTTCGGTACCAATGCAGCAAGGTCTGCGGCACTGGCGCCGCGCCGGACAAGGCAATGCGCAAAGCGTCCAGCCCCAGCCCGGCGAGGACTTTGTGCCCTACCCGTTTGCCGATGAAAGGCAGGCCAAGCAGGAAGTCGAGGCGTTTTGCCGGGATCTTGCTGTACACGCCCATCTGGAATTTGGTCCAGATGCGTGGCACGCCGAACAGTGCGGTCGGCCGGGCACGCTGCAAATCGGTGAGGAAGGTGTCGAGGCTCTCGGCGAAAAACACCGTTTGCCCGGTGTAGATCGCTGCCAGCTCGACGAACATCCGCTCGGCGACATGGCACAGCGGCAGGTAGGACAGCAGGCGATCCGACTCATTCAGGCCAAACAACCGGGTGCCATGGGTGGTGGCAAATCCCAGCGTGCCGAAACTGTGCATCACGCCTTTGGGCTGGCCGGTGGTGCCGGAGGTGTAAATGATGGTCGCCAGTTGATCGGCGGCGGGTTTGGGGTCGTCCTGAATCGGTGAGCTGCGTTGCAGGTCGACCCAGCTGAAATCGAAAGTGCCCACCGGGCACAGCGGCAGGCTGATGGTCGGCAGGTCAGGCCTAATCCCGACGGACATGCCCGGCCAGTCATCCAGCTTGCCGATGAACGCCAGTGCAGCTTCAGAATGATCGAGCACCTGGGCTACGGAATCGGCGGTCAGATTGGGGTACAGCGGCACCGAGACATGCCCGGCCATCCAGATCGCCAGGTCGGCGATGATCCAGTGGGCGCAGTTTTTCGAGATCAGTGCAATGTGGCTGCCTTGCGGCAATTCACGAGCCCGCAACCAGTGGGCGGCACAGCGCGCCTGATGGCCGACGTCGGCCCAGGTCAGCGTTTCGACCTGGCCACCCCCTGTCGGCTGGACCAGAAAGCGCTGGCGCGGATGACGGGCTTCGCGCTCGTAGAAGACGTCCAGTGGCAAACGAAAAGCAGCAGACATGCGACTTGCTCCCTTTTTTGGTCTGGAGCAAGCGTAGTCAACCAAGCAAGTGCTTGGTTAATTATTTAAGGGTAGGAGCAAGATCAAAAGATCGTCCGAACGCGGCCCGAGCCTTCGGCAGCTCCTACGCGCCTGTGGGCGCTGCCGCCGGCTGCGATCTTTGCTTTTAAGGGGTTTTGATGCCGTTGAGCTTCATCGCCCCGACCAGCAGTTCGTCGCCCTCGAGCTCCGCCAGACCGGCGGTGCCGACCCTCTCGGGTTCTTGCACGTGACCATGCTGCAAATAGCCCAGCAGGTTACCGACCAGCGGGTTATGGCTGACCAGCAGCGCGTGATCCACGGACACCAACTGCTCCGCCACCGCTTGCGGATTATTGTCGGGCGTCAGCCATTCGACGGTGCGAATCTCCGGTGCAAAACCCAGCTCCTTACGCACCAGCAATGCAGTCTCCTGCGCTCGCAGATAAGGGCTGGCATAAATGGCTGTCAGGTGTTTGCCCTTCAATTTGGCCGCGATGCGCTTCACCTCTTTGCGCCCCTTGTCGGTCAGGGCCCGCTCGGAGTCCGGGCGAGTACCGTGAGGTTCGGCTTCACCATGACGCAATACCCAGAGTTTCATAGTTTCGGTTCCTCATCTCGGGCCGGATGCGGCGCCGGCGCCACAACGTGCGGGGCTTCACCTTCCGGTGTACGCGGCGCTGGCCAGTCGGCGAACGGCCAGGGTTTCTGGTCGCTGTGAAAGCTGCCGAAACGACCGATCTGCGCCAGAAACTGGCTCAGGCTGTCGCCGAAATTCATCAGGCTGGCGCTCGGTGCGCCATATATCAAACGATAGATCAGCTGCACCAGCACCACTGCGCCGAGGATCAATTGCGCCACTTGCCAGACCAGCACATAGACAATCATCCACAGCACCCGCAGCAGGATGGATTCGTACTTGCCTTCTACTTTCGGATCGTTCATGTCTGTCTCGCTCCCTGCTCGTATCGGTTAAGTGCTTAGAAACCACTGGGGGAAATAAAGTCCACGTCGGTTTTCGGTTCGCCACGCATCAACAACCCAATCACCTGATCCAGCGTGCGCCCTTCGAACAGGATCGCGTGCAATCCGGCGACCAGCGGCATATACACGCCGACCTCCTGAGCCTTGGCCTTGAGCACCTTGAGGGTGTTCACGCCTTCGGCCACTTCGCCCAGACGCGTCACCGCATCCTCCAGGCTCAAGCCCTGGCCGAGGGCAAATCCGACCTGGTAGTTGCGGCTTTTCGGCGACGAACAGGTGACGATCAGGTCGCCGACGCCCGCCAGCCCCAGGAACGTCATCGGGTTCGCGCCCTGGTTCACCGCGAAGCGGGTCATTTCCGCCAGCGCCCGGGTGATCAGCATGCTCTTGGTGTTCTCGCCCATGCCCAACGCCACTGCCATGCCGGCGATGATGGCGTAGACGTTTTTCAGCGCCCCGCCCAGCTCCACGCCAAAGCGGTCGGCGCTGGCGTACACGCGAAAGGTCCGGCCATGCAGCGCGGCCTGGACCTGCTGGCAAAGGTCTTCGTCTTCGCTGGCGACCACCGTGGCGGTCAGCGCGTGTTCGGCGATTTCACGGGCCAGGTTCGGCCCGGACAGCACGCCGATGCGCGCTTGCGGGGCGATGTCTTCAAGAATCTGGCTCATCAGCTTGAACGTGTGGGCTTCGATGCCTTTGGTCAGGCTCACCAGCATTTTGCCGCTCAGAAGCTGAGCATAGGGCGCCAGCACCGAGCGCAGCGCGCTGGACGGCAGCGCGACGAAGCACAGGTCGCAGGCCTCCAGGGTGGCTTGCAGGTCTGTGACCGCCTCCACCGCCGCAAGAATCTTGATGCCTTTGAGGTAACGCGGGTTCTCGCGATCGACCCGAATGGCCTCCGCCTGCTCGGGGTCACGCATCCACAGACGGACCTGATGCCCGTTCTCGGCCAGCAGATTAGCCACGGCGGTACCAAAACTTCCGCCTCCCAGGACCGCAATTGGGCGCTGTTCAGTCATATGCAATCCGTTAATCCATACCAGTGGCGATGCCCGCATTATACGGAGCGGCCCAGTGGCGGCCAGCCCCGACATCAATTACCGGCACTTGTAGGAAGAAGACCAAGAAAACCGAGGAAAATGCCCACAACGTGACTGGAAAAGTCATTGCGCTCGGTTAACATGCGCGCCAATTAATCGCTATCAAGGCCGTGCCGTGTCTTTTGGCTCTCCCTATCCTCGCTCGCCACTGGTGCTGGCGCTGTTTTTCAGCTCGCCATTGCTGGCCGACGACCTGTTCCTGGACAACAATCCGTTGCCGCAAGTGCTCACCGCGACGCGCCTGAAGCAGTCGCCTGCAGCCGTGCCGGGCAGCATGACGGTGATCGACAGCGAACTGATCAACGCCAGCGGCGCGCGGGACATCAGTGAGTTGCTGCGCCTGGTGCCGGGGATGATGGTCGGCAATATCAACGGCAATCAGGCAGCGGTGAACTACCACGGCACCAACGCCAGCGAAGCGCGGCGCATGCAAGTGCTGATCGACGGCCGCTCGGTGTACCGCGCGGGCCTGGCCACGGTGGACTGGAGTGATATTCCGGTGGCCATGGAAGACATCGAGCGCATCGAGGTTTTCCGTGGCCCGAACACCGTCAGCTACGGCGCCAACGCGCTGATGGCGGTGGTCAATATCATCACCCGCAAACCGGCCGACAGCCACGGCACACGGCTGAAAATCACCCGTGGCCAACGCGGCATCAACGATTTCTACGCCAGCCAGGGCATGGGTTGGGACAGCGGCGACTTGCGTCTGTCGCTGTCCGGCCAACAAGACGATGGGTTCGACTCGGACCGCACCGGCGCCGATTACCGCGACAACCGTCACTTGAATCGCTTCAGCCTCGCCGTCAGCCAGACGCTCAATGAGAACCAGAGCATCGATTGGCAACTGAACGCCAAGGACGGGACCAACCAGCGGCCCTATACCTACCGCCCGGTGTTCTCAGGGATTACCGCCGCTGGGAACAATTCCGACGTCATCGCCAAGGACTATGCCGGCTCGCTGCGCTGGAACCTGGATATCAATCCCGATCACAGCCTTTATATCCAAGGCTCGGCGCAACACTGGGATCGTCAGCAGACCTGGCGTGCCTGCGATGCCGAGATCTCGTTCAGCCCGGAGCTGACCCAGCTTTGGCAGCTCAACCCCAATTACACCGAACGCCTGGCGCGCAACATCGCACGTTTCACCGGCGCGCCCCCCGGCACAGCGGCGGAACAAGACCTGGCCAATCAGGTTCTGGCGCAATGGCGAAACGGCGCGAACAAAACGCTGTGCGGCGACATCGACCAGAGTGCCCGAGAATCGCGCTACGACCTCGAACTGCAAGACACCCTCAGCCTGTCCGACACTCTGCGGCTGGTCAGCGGCATGAACTATCGTTACGACCGGGCCGATTCCGAGACCTACTTCAATGGCACGCTCGACGACACCACCTGGCGGGCGTTCGGCCAACTCGAGTGGCGCGCCACCGAGCACTGGTTGCTGCAGGGCGGGGCGATGTTCGAAGACACGCAATTGACTGGCAGTTCACTGACCCCGCGGGTGGCGGTCAACTATCTGATCAACCCGCGCCACGGTTTGCGCGCGGTGTATTCAGAAGCCGTCCGTTCGCCGGACATGTTCGAGAACAGCGTCAACTGGAGTTACCAGGTGACCAATCTGCAACCCAGTGCCTACGGCCAGACCAGCGCCCGCTATTTCGTCAGGACCCGTGGCCCGGGTAACCTCGAACAGGAACGCATGCGCTCCCGGGAATTGGGCTACAACGGCTACTTCACAGACTGGGGGCTGACGGTCGATGTAAAGCTGTTCTACGACGAAATCAACGGCATGATCAGCGAACCGCTGCGCAACAATCAGTACATTGCCAGCAACTCGAACAGCTCACGATTCTCCGGGACGGAAACCCAACTGGACTGGCGCGTCAGCAGCGTCGATCGTCTGCGCCTGACCTACGCCTATGTCGATGCCGAGGCGAGCAACCCGCTGGATGCACAACAAACGGCGCGCAACAGCGGCTCCGCCGGTTGGCTGCGCAACTGGGGCCAGGGCTGGAACAGCGCACTCTTCTACTATGGCGCCGACGCCCTCAACGGTTACCGCTTCGAACGGGTCGACACCCGCATCGCCAAACGCATCGGCCTGGGCAAGGCCAATCTGGAGCTGGCCGGGATCCTCCAGCAACGCCTCGACAATCAGCCCACCACTTTCGTCGACAACAACTACGACGAACGCCGGGTGCTCTACTTCAGCGCGGAGCTGGAGTTTTAAGATGCAGTATTGCCCGTCACGGAAGACGCCAACCCTTGGCCGCCTGCTGGCCGGATTGTGCCTGGTGTTTGCCGGGCTGCTGTGCAATCTGCCGGCCCGGGCCGCCGACATTCTGCTGACCGGCGCCGAAGACAGCCCAGGCGTGCAGTCTTTCGTCCAGGCCCTGAGCGAGTTGCGCCCCACCGACAGCGTGCGTTTCCAACCGGTCGCCAGCCTGCCGGCGCCAAATCAACTGCCCACCGGCACCCGCCTGATTCTGCTCGACTTGCAAAGCCTCGACTGGCGCCTGCAAGACGCCCAAGGCCCGGCAACGCTGGTGCTGCGCATCAGCCGTCTGCAAGCCCACCAACGCTTCGGCGATGTTTCGCCACCGCACCTGAGCCTGCTCTGGAGCGATCCGCCGCTGGATCGACAATTGCGCCTGACCCGACTCGTCCTGCCCGAGGCCCGACGGGTCGGCGTGCTTTTCGACAGCCACAGCGAATTCCTGTTGAAGGAACTGCATCAGTCCGCCCTGCCCCTGGGCCTTGAAGTGGTCACCGAGCGTTGGGACAACACCAATGACAGCCGCCCGTTGCAGACCCTGCTGAAAAACAGCGATGTGCTGCTGGGTCTGGATGATCCTGATCTGTACAACCCCAAAACCGTGAAAAACCTGCTGCTCAGCAGCTATGCACGGCAGTTGCCGCTGATCGGTCCCAATGCCGCCTTCGTCAGGGCAGGCAGCCTCGCCAGCACCTACAGCGACCAGAACGATTGGCTGAAGATTCTCGACGAACTGCTCGACCGCCCCTCCAGCACCTGGCCGCGCACCCTTTATCCGCAGCACTTCAAGGTCTTGAGCAACCCGCAAGTAGCTCGTTCATTAAGCATTGAGCCAATGGATGAAGCCTCTGTCGCAACACAGCTGGCCGAAGGAGAACACCGCCCATGACCTTCCGTAGCGGTTGGGACATCAATACCCGTACCCAGATCATCAGCCTCGGCCCGGCGCTGCTGCTGACGTTGCTGCTGATCAGTTTCTTCACCTTCGTGCGAATCCAGGACCTGCGCCAGGAACTCAACCACACCGGTCAACTGATCGCCAACCAACTGGCGCCGGCCACCGAATACGGGGTGATCTCGGGCAATAACGATGTGCTCGAAAGTTTGCTCAAAGCCACCCTGGCCACGCCCAATGTGCGTTTTCTGGAGGTTCAGGACAGCACCGACCGGATTCTGGTGTATGTCGAACAACCGTCGGAAACCCATCACCGCTCGCACCAGGTCGAAGTGTTCCAGGCACCGGTACGGCTGCAACGTATCGCACTCAACAATGACTTCTTCCAGAACAGCCACACCGCCCCCACGAAGCCGGGCGAGGATTACCTGGGCCGGGTGATCGTCGGTCTGTCCAATGACGCCTTCAACCAGCGCCAACAGGAAATTCTGTTCAAGGCCGGGATTCTGGCCCTGTTCGCCCTGTTGTTTACCTTTCTGCTGGCTCGGCGCCTGGCCAGCAGCCTGTCGCAACCGATCCATGACATCGGCAATGCGGTCAAGGCGATCCAGGAAGGCGACTACAAAACGCCCCTGCCGATTGTCGACGACACCGAACTGGGCGCCCTGTCGCAACACATCAACAACCTTGCCCAAGGCCTTGAACAAGCCAGCCGCGAACAGCATCAGGCCATGGCGCAATTGATCCAGACCCGCGAGGAAGCGGAAAAGGCCAACAACGCCAAATCCGATTTCCTGGCCATGATGAGCCATGAACTGCGCACACCGATGAATGGCGTGCTAGGCATGTTGCAACTGCTGGAAACCACCGCGATGACCGAGGAACAGATCGAGTACGCCGCGCTGGCTTCGGAATCGACTGAACACCTGCTCAAAGTGATCAACGACATTCTCGATTTCTCGCGCATCGAGCGTTCGGAACTGGAGTTGGAGCACATTGCGTTCAACCTCGCGGACCTGATCACCAGTTGCGCCCAGTCGTTCCAGCACAGTGCAGTGCAACGCGGGCTTGACCTGCAACTGCAGATCCCCGAGGACATGCGCGCCCTGCAGGTTAAGGGCGACCCGACGCGGATCCGGCAGATACTGGTCAACCTGGTCGGCAATGCACTGAAATTCACCGAACGTGGCCGCATCACGATCGAACCACAGTGGCAGTCGCTGGATCACGAATTGCTGTGGTTCACCTGCACCGTGCGTGATAGCGGGATCGGCATCCCGGCCGAGAGCTTGGAATTGATGTTCAACGCGTTCCAGCAGGCCGACAGTTCTATTTCAAGACGTTACGGTGGCACCGGACTGGGGCTGCCGATTGCCCGCACTCTGGCAGAACGAATGGGCGGCACCTTGCGTGCTCAGAGCGAAGAAGGCGTCGGCTCGGTGTTCACCCTGGAAATTCCTTTGGCGCTGTATAAGCAGTCGTTGCCGGTGCTGACACCGCGAGTACATACCGGCAATGGCCACGGCGAAGGTCGCAATGTGTTGCTGGTGGAAGACAACCCGGTCAATCGCACCGTCGTCGAAGCAATGTTGCGCAGCCTGGGCTTTACTGTCAGCGTCGTCACCGATGGCGCACAAGCGGTGCGAAGTGCCGAGAGCCTGATTTTCGAAGCGATTCTGATGGATTGCCGACTGCCGGTCATTGACGGCTACGAGGCCACCCGACAGATTCGCCAACTGCCCGGCTGCGCTGACGTGCCGATCATTGCCCTGACGGCTAACGCCTTGCAGGGCGACCGTGAAGCCTGTTTGTCCGCGGGAATGAACGATTACCTGGCCAAGCCCTTTAAACGCACTGATCTGCAGCAAATTCTGCAGCGTTGGGTGCAGTAGTGCAGGCCTTTCGGCTATCTGCGACTGGCGTGAAAGACGAAAGTGCGGCAGTCTTAGGCACCCGAACAGGCCCCAAAAGGGGCTTGAATAATAATTTCAGTGCACAAGTGTACATTCATGTCCTTGGTGCTGTGACTTTCACTACAACGCAATAGTCTATGAGTAGGCTGCTGACTCGAGGCATGAACGCTTCGATCGGCCGGGAAGTTCGCCCCCCTGCCGCATGGACTATTGAGGAGCTCGCATGACCAAACAAAACGCCTTTACCCGGGAAGACCTGCTGCGCTGCAGTCGTGGTGAGCTGTTCGGCCCAGGTAACGCGCAACTGCCCGCCCCGAACATGCTGATGGTCGATCGCATCACCCTGATCACCGAAGAGGGTGGCAAGTACGGCAAAGGTGAATTGGTCGCCGAGCTGGATATCACTCCTGACCTGTGGTTCTTCGGCTGCCACTTCGAAGGTGATCCGGTGATGCCGGGCTGCCTGGGCCTTGACGCCATGTGGCAACTGGTCGGTTTCTTCCTCGGCTGGCAAGGTCTGCCGGGCCGCGGTCGCGCCCTGGGTTCGGGCGAAGTGAAATTCTTCGGTCAGGTACTGCCGACCGCCAAGAAAGTCACCTATAACATTCATATCAAGCGAGTCCTCAAAGGCAAGCTGAACCTGGCCATCGCCGACGGTTCCGTGACCGTTGACGGCCGCGAAATTTATACCGCCGAAGGCCTTCGGGTCGGCGTTTTCACCTCCACTGACAACTTCTAAGGGTTATCCGCATGCGCCGCGTCGTTATCACTGGTCTGGGCATCGTTTCGTGCCTGGGCAATGACAAAGAGACCGTCTCCGCTAACCTGCGTGCAAGCCGCCCTGGCATCCGGTTCAACCCGGAATATGCCGAAATGGGTCTGCGTAGCCAGGTTTCCGGCTCCATTGACCTTCCCCTCGAAGAGCTGATCGATCGCAAGATCTATCGCTTCGTCGGCCACGCGGCGGCTTACGCCTACCTGGCCATGAAAGATGCCATCGCAGACTCCGGCCTGACCGAAGAGCAAGTCTCCAACCCGCGTACTGGCCTGATCGCCGGTTCCGGTGGTGCCTCCACACTGAACCAGATGGAAGCGCTGGACATCCTGCGCGAGAAAGGCGTCAAGCGCGTCGGCCCATACCGCGTAACGCGGACCATGAGCAGCACTGTTTCCGCTTGCCTGGCCACCCCGTTCAAGATCAAGGGCCTGAACTACTCCATCGCTTCTGCCTGCGCCACCAGTGCTCACTGCATCGGTACCGCCATGGAACAGATCCAGATGGGCAAGCAGGACATCGTATTCGCCGGCGGCGGTGAAGAAGAGCACTGGAGCCAGTCGTTCCTGTTCGACGCCATGGGCGCCCTGTCCAGCCAGTACAACGAAACCCCGGAAAAAGCTTCCCGTGCCTACGACGCCAAGCGTGACGGTTTTGTCATCGCCGGCGGTGGCGGTATGGTCGTGGTCGAAGAGCTGGAACACGCTCTGGCCCGCGGCGCGAAGATCTACGCGGAAATCGTTGGCTACGGCGCGACCTCCGACGGCTACGACATGGTCGCCCCAAGCGGCGAAGGCGCCATCCGCTGCATGCAGATGGCCATGTCCACCGTTGACGCACCGATCGACTACCTGAACACCCACGGCACCTCGACTCCGGTCGGCGACGTGATGGAAATGAAAGGTGTGCGTGAAGTGTTCGGCGACAAGGCTCCGGCCATCAGCTCCACCAAGAGCCTGTCGGGTCACTCCCTGGGCGCCGCCGGCGTTCACGAAGCGATCTACTGCATGCTGATGATGGAAGGCAACTTCATGGCGGGTTCCGCCAACATCGACGAGCTGGACCCGGAAGTGGCAGACATGCCAATCCTGACCAAGACTCGCGAAGACGCCACCATCAACACCGTGATGAGCAACAGCTTCGGCTTCGGTGGCACCAACGCCACGCTGGTACTGAAGCGCTGGCAGGGTAAGTAATACCCCGCCTACGCCACACATAAAAACGCCCCGACTGGTTCGGGGCGTTTTTTTGTCTGTAAATTGGCTCCGGGAATCGCTCTTCGTAGGAGCCAGGCTTGCCGGCGAAGGCGCACTCAAGGACGCTTTCGCCGGCAAGCCTGGCTCCTACGGATGCAGGTTCAGTCCGTGATTTCTTCCTTACGAACATGAAACATTTGTCATGAAACTCAACAGCCTGCGACTGAATGTCGCGTATATCGCGGGCTGCAGCACTTTCTTCGATTTTGCAAAAGTCCGTTACCGATTTCAGCCGTTTACTTAGCCAGCTAACAAAACTTATAACAAAGGCCTGCACACGCCTTGCTGCAGATAACAGAGATTGGAGCTAGCAGATGACTGTAAAAGTAACTGAACGCGACGATTCACATATGTCCCATGAAGGCATCGCCGCCGCTATCCGCATCTGGGATGTACATCAACAAGACCTGCTGGTCGGGATGTTCCACTCCGAGACCGAAGCCCACAAATACAAGGCCGAACTGGAAACACTGGAGCAGCAACGCGAAGCGCGCTCTGCATAACCACCGCATTGAAAATAACAAACCCCGCCATGAGCGGGGTTTGTCGTTGTTGCAGCCGCTAACGGCTTACCACATCAGATCGTCAGGAATCTGATAGGCCGCGTACGGATCGTCTTCGGCGCTGACTTCTTCTGTCTTCACATTCAGCTGCACGATGCGCTGTGGATCGCGCTCCTGGATCTTCAGGGCCGCTTCACGAGGGATCACTTCGTAACCGCCGGCGTGATGCACGATCGCCAGGGAACCGCTGCTGAGCTTGTTGCGCATCAGGGTGTTGACGGAGATGCGCTTGACCTTCTTGTCGTCGACGAAGTTGTAGTAGTCCTCGGTGTTCAGCTTGGGCAGGCGCGAGACTTCAATCAATTGCTTGACCTGGGCGGCGCGGGCCTTCTGCTCGGCCTTCTCCTGCTGCTGACGGTTGAGCTCCTGGTCGCGCTTGACCTTCTCGGCCATGGCTTCCTGAGCCGCACGCTGCTGGGAGTCATCGAGTTCGATCTGGCCTTTGTGGGCCAGACGCTGTTGTTTCTGTTTTTCTTTGCCGACCTGTTTGGCCTGCTTTTGGTTGACCAGCCCTGCTTTGAGCAACTGGTCGCGAAGGGAAAGGCTCATGGTGCTTACTCACTTAGGCAACAGCTCAGCCGCAGCTGGGCAAATTCTTTTCCTGACGTTTGGCTTCGCCCCACAAGGCGTCCAACTCTTCGAGGGTGCAATCTTCTATGGGACGGTGGGTGTCGCGCAATGCCTGTTCGATAAATCGGAAGCGTCTTTCAAATTTTGTGTTCGCGCCACGCAGTGCGGTTTCCGGATCGACCTTGAGGTGACGCGCCAGATTGACTACGGAAAACAACAGGTCGCCGACTTCATCGGCAATCGCCGCCGAGTCATTGTCGGCCATGGCTTCGAGCACTTCATCGAGCTCTTCGCGAACCTTGTCGAGCACCGGCAAGGCGTCCGGCCAGTCGAAACCGACCTGCCCCGCGCGCTTCTGCAGTTTTGCCGAACGGGACAACGCCGGCAGTGCCGCGGGTACATCATCGAGCAAGGACAACTGCTCCGGCGCCGAAGACTTCTCGGCACGTTCTTCAGCCTTGATCTCTTCCCAGCGTTGCTTGACCTGCTCTTCATTCAGACGCGGGACGTCCAGCGGCGCGTACAGATCACCAGTGGGAAATACGTGAGGATGACGGCGGATCAACTTGCGCGTGATGCTGTCGACCACGCCAGCGAATTCGAAGCGCCCTTCTTCCCTAGCCAGTTGGCTGTAATAAACCACCTGGAACAACAAGTCGCCCAACTCACCCTGCAAGTGATCGAAATCGCCGCGCTCGATGGCGTCGGCGACTTCGTAGGCTTCTTCCAGGGTGTGCGGGACGATGGTGGCGTAGGTTTGCTTGATGTCCCACGGGCAGCCGTACTGCGGGTCGCGCAGACGGTTCATCAGGTGCAGCAGGTCTTCAAGTGAATACATCTTTTATCAATCTCTACACATCTGTAGGAGCGAGGCTTGCCCGCGAAGGCGACATACCTGACACACCGCATTCGCGGGCAAGCCTCGCTCCTACAAGTGTCACCATCAATTTCCGTGCAGGTCTCTCACGGTGTGCGGTTACGGCGGGTTTCGATGATGTTCGGCAACTGGGAGATCCGCCCCAGCAGCCGCCCCAGCGCATCCAGCCCCGGAATCTCGATGGTCAGGGACATCAACGCGGTGTTGTCCTCTTTGTTCGAGCGGGTGTTGACCGCCAGCACGTTGATCCGCTCGTTGAGCAGCACCTGCGACACGTCACGCAGCAGACCGGAACGGTCGTAGGCGCGAATGATGATGTCCACCGGATAGGTGAGCACCGGCACCGGGCCCCAGCTGACCTGGATGATCCGTTCCGGCTCGCGCCCGGCCAGTTGCAGCACCGAGGCGCAGTCCTGACGGTGGATGCTCACGCCCCGGCCCTGGGTGATGTAACCGACGATGGCGTCCCCCGGCAACGGCTGGCAGCAGCCGGCCATCTGGGTCATCAGGTTGCCGACGCCCTGGATCTGGATATCACCGCGCTTGCCCGGTTTGTAGCCGGTGGCTTTGCGCGGGATCAGCTCCAGCTGTTCGTTGCCGCGTTCCGGCTCGACCAGTTGCTGCGCCAGGTTCACCAGTTGCGCCAGGCGCAAATCGCCTGCGCCCAACGCGGCGAACATGTCCTCGGCAGTCTTCATGTTGGCCTTATCGGCCAGCTTGTCGAAATCCACCTGCGGCAGGCCGAGGCGATTGAGTTCGCGCTCGATCAAGGTTTTACCGGCAGCGACGTTCTGATCGCGGGCCTGCAACTTGAACCAGTGAACGATCTTCGCCCGGGCCCGCGACGTGGTGATGTAACCCAGGTTCGGGTTCAGCCAGTCGCGGCTCGGGGTGCCGTGCTTACTGGTGATGATCTCGACCTGTTCACCGGTTTGCAGGCTGTAGTTGAGCGGCACGATGCGCCCGTTGATCTTGGCGCCGCGGCAGTTGTGACCGATTTCGGTGTGCACGCGGTAAGCGAAGTCCAGCGGTGTCGCGCCCTTCGGCAAGTCGATGGCATGACCGTCGGGAGTGAAGATATAAACCCGGTCCGGCTCGATATCGACCCGCAGCTGTTCGGCAAGGCCGCCGATATCGCCCAGCTCTTCGTGCCACTCGAGCACCTGACGCAGCCAGGAGATTTTCTCTTCGTAGTGGTTCGAGCCGGACTTGACGTCGGTGCCCTTGTAACGCCAGTGCGCGCAAACACCCAGCTCGGCTTCTTCGTGCATGGCGTGGGTGCGGATCTGCACTTCCAGCACCTTGCCTTCAGGGCCGATCACCGCGGTGTGCAGCGAGCGGTAGCCGTTCTCTTTCGGGTTGGCGATGTAGTCGTCGAACTCTTTCGGGATGTGCCGCCACAGGGTGTGGACGATGCCGAGCGCGGTGTAGCAGTCGCGCATTTCCGGCACCAGCACGCGAACGGCGCGCACGTCGTAGATCTGGCTGAATTCCAGACCCTTGCGCTGCATTTTGCGCCAGATCGAATAGATGTGTTTGGCCCGGCCGCTGATGTCGGCATCGACACCGGTGGCGTGCAATTCGTTTTTGAGCTGGGTCATCACATCGCTGATGAAACGCTCGCGATCCAGCCGTCGCTCGTGGAGCAACTTGGCGATCTGCTTGTACTGGTCGGGCTCGAGGTAACGGAAGGACAAGTCCTCCAGCTCCCACTTGATATGACCGATACCGAGGCGGTGAGCCAGCGGCGCGTAGATGTCGAAGACTTCACGGGCGACGCGGTTACGCTTCTCGTCGTCGGCGGTTTTCACCGCGCGGATCGCGCAGGTGCGTTCGGCCAGTTTGATCAGCGCAACACGCACGTCGTCGACCATGGCCACGAGCATCTTGCGCAGGTTTTCCACCTGGCCCTGGGTGCCCATCACCATGGATTTACGCGGACTCAGGCTGTCGCTGATCGCCGCCATGCGTTGCACGCCGTCAATCAGTTTGGCAACCAGCGGGCCGAAGCGCTGGCTGACCGCCGGCAACTGGATCTGGCCTTCGCGCACGCCGCGGTACAAGACTGCCGCGACCAGCGAATCCTGATCGAGTTTGAGGTCGGCGAGAATCTCGGCGATCTCAAGGCCGGTGCGGAAACTCGAGGTCCCTTCGGACCACAGGTTTTTCGCCGCATTGGCTTGTTGTTCGGCCTCGCGAGCGAACTCGCAGGCTTCTTTCAAGGCTTCGCGATCCAGTGCCGTATCGATACTGACCGCGTGATCGAGCCAAGCCTCGAGATTGATACTGCCGTCAGTGTTGATCGGCTGGTGTGCTCTCACCTGTACCATCTTGCTTTACCTTCCCTACGACGCAGATTCAATGCGTCAAATCGCTGACCTTCATTGTCCGGGCGCCCCGCCGGGCTGATGCGTGGCGGCACGGACGGTCAGTCGGACCAGACGAGCCATCCTAGCTCGCTTCAAATAACGCCATGGCCTCGACATGTGCCGTTTGAGGAAACATATCGAGAATCCCGGCACGTTTTAACCGGTAGCCCTGCTTGATCAATTCGACCGTGTCGCGCGCCAGAGTTGCAGGGTTGCACGACACATAAACCAATCGTTCGGCCCCCAGGGACGCAAGCTTGCGCACCACCTCGAAAGCACCGTCGCGAGGTGGGTCCAAGAGTACCGCACAAAAGCCTTCGCTGGCCCATTCGGCATCAGCCAAAGGCTGGGATAAATCGGCCTGAAAAAATTTCGCGTTATGCAAATTATTGCTAGCGGCGTTCGCGGCGGCTCGCTCGACCATGGCCTGCACGCCTTCCACCGCCACCACTTCACGAACGGTCCTGGCCAGCGGCAAGGCAAAGTTGCCCAACCCGCAGAACAAATCCAGAACCCGCTCATCGGCTTTCGGTGCCAACCATTCCAGTGCCTGAGCGACCATCGCTTCGTTGACCCCGGCGTTGACCTGAATGAAATCTCCGGGCCGATACGCCAGGTTCAAGTCCCACTGTTCAAGGCGATAGCCCAGGGACTGATCGGCCTCGACCGGTTGCGGCTCGCCGTCGCCATGCAGCCACAACTGGGCCTGATGGAACGCGCAGAATTCCTTGAGGATCGTCATGTCGGCTTCGGACAACGGCGCCATGTGCCGCAGCAATACCGCCAATGACGAACCGCTGAACAATTCCACATGCCCCAGTGCCTGAGGTTTGCTCAAGCGCCGCAGCATGTCCGGCAAGCGGGTCATGATCGGTTGCAAGGGCTGTACCAGCACCGGGCACTCGTTGATGGCGACGATGTCCTGGCTGCCGGCGGCGCGGAAACCGACTTCGAGTTTTTTCGCCTTCATGTCCCAACGCACCGCCACCCGGGCACGACGCCGGTAGCCGAATTCCGGACCGCTCAATGGCGCAGCCCACTCTTCGGGTTCGACGCCGGCGACCCGCGACAATTGCTCGGCGAGCATGCGCTGTTTCAGGGCGAGTTGTTCGTTGTGGGGCAGATGCTGCACGCTGCAACCACCGCAGCGACCGGCATGGGCGCACTGTGCCGGGCGACGTAATTGGCTGGCCTGGAACACCCGTTCGGTACGCGCCTCGACCACTTTGCCGTGGGCACCCAAAACCCGCGCCTCGACTTCTTCACCAGCCAATGCGCCGATGACGAACCAGGTGCGACCTTCAAAAAACGCGATACCGCGACCGTCATTGGCCAGACGCTCGATGGTCAAGCGCTGCTTTTTGCCGGTCGGGACTTGCGGGGCCTTGCTGCCGCCCGTGGGCTGGAAGCGCAGGCCTCTCTCTTGCTTGGCCATCAGTTGGGCGCGTCGAAAATGCCGGTCGACAAGTAACGGTCGCCACGGTCACAGATGATCGCGACGATCACCGCGTTTTCAACTTCTTTGGATAGGCGCAGCATCGCCGCCACGGCACCGCCCGAGGACACGCCGCAGAAGATGCCTTCTTCGCGCGCCAGACGACGGGTCACGTCCTCGGCTTCGCTTTGCGCCATGTCGACGATCCGGTCCACGCGATCGGCCTGATAAATCTTCGGCAGGTATTCCTGCGGCCAACGGCGGATGCCCGGAATTGCCGAGCCTTCCATGGGCTGCAGACCGATGATCTGCACGTTCTCGTTCTGTTCTTTCAGGTAGCGCGAGACGCCCATGATGGTGCCGGTGGTGCCCATCGAGCTGACGAAATGGGTGATGGTGCCCTGGGTCTGACGCCAGATTTCCGGACCGGTGGTGGTGTAGTGCGCCTCGGGGTTGTCACCGTTGGCGAACTGATCCAGCACCTTGCCACGGCCTTCGGCCTCCATTCGCTGGGCGAGGTCGCGCGCGCCCTCCATGCCTTCTTCCTGGCTGACCAGAATCAGCTCGGCGCCATAGGCCGTCATCGCGGCTTTACGCTCGGCGCTGGAGTTGTCCGGCATGATCAGGATCATCTTGTAACCCTTGATCGCGGCGGCCATGGCCAGGGCGATCCCGGTGTTACCCGAGGTCGCTTCGATCAGCGTATCGCCGACGTGGATCTGCCCGCGCAATTCGGCGCGGGTGATCATCGACAGCGCCGGACGATCCTTGACCGAACCCGCCGGGTTGTTCCCTTCGAGCTTGAGCAAAAGAGTGTTGCTGGTGACGCCAGGCAGGCGCTGCAAACGGACCAGCGGAGTGTTGCCGACGCAATCGGCGATGGTTGGGTACTGCAAGGTCATGGCGTATTCGCAATCCGAACTGCGGGGGCGCCTATCATACCGGCAAACGTGCGCAGGCCATATCACGCAAAGTAAGGGGCTTATGGCTTATGGGAATAAGGGGCTGGATCAGTACTCTTCACCTTGCGCGACATTTACTCTGGCTGAAGATGATCAGGTTGTGCGACCAGGACAATTGTCGCACCAGTGGTGCGACTTTCTCTTCAGCACGATAAGTCTCATAGAACTGGCGCATGCGAAACAAGTTCGACCGGGTAAACCCGCACAACCTCAAGGCAACACACATCCCGTAGGAGCAAGGCTTGCCCGCGATGGCGACGACACGGTTAAAACGTCATGTGCTAACATCCGCATATTCAGCCGCAACCCAGTCTCAGTGTTCTCCGCCCAAAGCCGCCCACCCTGGCGCTGCACCGCATTCCTCGCAATGCTCAACCCCAACCCGAATCCACCCTCCCCCGGTAGCGAACCCTCGAGCCGGATGAAGGGAGTGAAGATCCGTTCAAGATCCGTGTCAGCCACCCCACCACCTTCATCCTCCAGCCACAGGTGCCAAAAGTCGCCATCGCGCCCGCCATCGAGCGTCACGACACCGCCCTTCGGTGAATGACGAATGGCATTGCGCAGAATGTTTTCCAGCGCCTGGGCCAGGGTATTGAGATGGCCGCGCACCCAGCAGGAGGCATCCACCGCACAGTGCAACTGACTCGCCGGCCAGCCACTTTCATAACAGGCGTTTTCCGTGAGCATTTCCCACAAGGCCTGGACCTGGATCGCTTCATCGGGCAACGGCGTGCGCTCGGTGTCGAGCCAGGCCAGTTGCAAGGCATCCTCGACCAGACGCAGCATGCCGTCGACTTCCCGGCCAATGCGTTCGCGCAATTGCTCCAGGTTCTGCTCGCTTTCGCAGGCCACCCGTAACCGGCTGAGTGGCGTGCGCAATTCGTGGGACAGATCGCGCAGCAGTTGCTGTTGCAGGACCACCGTGCGGCCCGGTATGTCAAACCATTTCATCGGCCGCACTCAATACATACCCCTTGCCCCAGACCGTACGCACTTCCCGCTCGGTGTAACCGATAGCCTTGAGCTTGCGGCGAATCTGGCTGATGTGCATGTCGAGGCTGCGGTCATGGGGCGCATAACCGCGCTGCAACACCTGCTGATAAAGGAACGGTTTACTCAACACTTCATCGCCGTTGCGGTTCAGCGTGTCCAGCAGGCGGTACTCGCTGCGGGTCAGGCCGGCCGCGGATTCGCCTAAAAAGACCTCGCCCAGTTCATCGTCAAAACGCAGGCTGTCCAGCGCCGGGGCAAGCGGTGCCGGAGCCGGCCGACGGTCGAACGCCACCCGCCGCAGGATCGCTTCGATGCGCACCCGTAACTCCCCCATGCTGAAAGGCTTGGGCAGATAATCGTCGGCCCCGAGGCGAAAACCACTGATGCGATCCGCCTCGGCACCCAGCGCCGACATCAGCACCACCGGTGTGGAATGGCTCTGGCGCAATTGGGTCAGCACCGCCAGGCCATCGAGCCCCGGCAACAGAATATCCATCAACACCACATCGAAGGCCTGCCGACGCGCAATCGCCAGACCTTCCTGCCCGTTCTGGCACCAGGTCACCTGAAAACCGCAGCGCCCCAGATGCTCATGAACATAAGCACCGAGCACCGGATCGTCTTCGATAGAGAGGATGCGAGGATGGCCAACAGCGATGGGAGTCATGAGTATCTGCAAATAATTCTCAATTGCTGATTATTCAAGATTGCCTCGCCAGGGGCAACCCAAGGTTTGTCTCCCTGGACCAAAGCATTGAACTGACCGACGAATGACGACATCAATTTTACGAAGATTGCCCGCATGCAAATCGCTACACTGCGCAGGTGGCGCGTGCCGGACGCATGTGCAGGTCAATAAACAGCTGGATGCAGGAGAGATGCGTGCTCAAGAAACTGGGAATTAAAGGCCGCGTGCTGTTACTGACCCTGTTGCCGACCACCCTGATGGCGTTGGTCCTGGGCGGCTATTTCACCTGGATGCAGCAATCGGACCTGCAAGCCCAACTCATGCAACGCGGCGAAATGATCGCCGAACAGCTGGCACCGTTGGTGGCCCCGGCCATGAGTCACAAAGACAACGAGCTTCTGGAGCGCATCGCCACCCAGTCCCTGGAGCAGACCGACGTGCGCGCGGTGACCTTCCTCGCCCCCGACCGCACGCCGCTGGCCCATGCCGGCCCGACCATGCTCAATCAGGCGCCCTTGGGCAACGGTTCACAGTTGCTGCGCCGCAGTGGCAATGACGCCACGCGTTACCTGCTGCCGGTGTTCGGCAAACACCGCAACCTGGCCGGCGACCTGATCCCCGATGAAGCCGACCGCTTGCTGGGCTGGGTCGAACTCGAACTGTCCCATAACGGCATGCTGCTGCGCGGTTACCGCAGCCTGTTCGCCAGCCTGCTGCTGATCGGCGGAGGCCTGGCCGGTGCGGCGCTGCTGGCGTTGCGCATGGGCCGGACCATCAACCGGCCATTGAGCCAGATCAAACAAGCCGTGGCGCAACTCAAGGACGGTCATCTGGAAACCCGCCTGCCACCCCTCGGCAGCCAGGAACTGGATGAATTGGCGTCCGGCATCAACCGCATGGCCGGGACCCTGCAGAACGCTCAGGAAGAATTGCAAAACAGCGTCGACCAGGCCACCGAAGACGTTCGTCAGAATCTGGAAACCATCGAAATCCAGAACATCGAGCTGGACCTGGCGCGCAAGGAAGCCCTGGAGGCGAGCCGGATCAAATCCGAGTTCCTGGCCAACATGAGTCATGAAATCCGCACCCCGCTCAACGGCATTCTCGGCTTCACGCATCTGCTGCAAAAAAGCGAACTGACGCCGCGCCAGCTCGATTACCTGGGCACCATCGAAAAGTCCGACGACAGCCTGTTGGGGATCATCAACGAGATTCTCGATTTCTCGAAAATCGAGGCCGGCAAACTGGTGCTCGACCATATTCCGTTCAACCTGCGCGACCTGCTGCAAGACACCTTGAACATTCTCGCCCCGGCCGCCCATGCCAAAGAGCTTGAGCTGGTGAGCCTGGTTTATCGCGATACGCCACTGTCGCTGGTGGGCGATCCGCTGCGACTCAAGCAGATCCTCACCAACCTTGTGAGCAATGCGATCAAGTTCACCCGCGAAGGCACCATCGTCGCCCGGGCGATGCTCGAAGAAGAGCATGAAGACAGTGTGCAACTGCGCATCAGCATTCAGGACACCGGCATCGGCTTGTCGAATCAGGACGTGCGCGCCTTGTTCCAGGCCTTCAGCCAGGCCGATAACTCGTTGTCCCGACAACCCGGCGGCACCGGCCTCGGGCTGGTGATTTCCAAACGGTTGATCGAACAAATGGGCGGCGAGATCGGCGTCGACAGCACGCCGGGCGAAGGCTCGGAATTCTGGATCAGCCTGAGCCTGCCCAAAACCCGCGACGACGCCGAAGACCTGCCCGGTCCACCGCTGCTCGGGCAGCGGGTGGCCGTCCTGGAAAACCACGAACTGGCCCGTCAGGCATTGCAGCATCAACTGGAAGACTGCGGCCTGGCCGTCACGCCGTTCAATACCCTGGAAAGCCTGGCTAATGGCGTGACCGGCGCCCACCAGACCGATCAGGCAATCGGCCTGGCGGTGCTCGGCATCACCAGCAACGACATGCCGCCGGAGCGCCTCAACCAGCACATCTGGGACCTTGAACACCTGGGCTGCCGAGTGCTGGTGCTGTGCCCGACCACCGAACTGACGCTGTTCCATCTCTCGGTGCCCAACCCCCACAGCCAGCTCCAGTCCAAACCGGCCTGCACCCGCAAGCTGCGTCGGGCCCTGTCTGATCTGGTCAACCCGCGCCAGCAGCGCAGCGACCCTGCCGAACCGGTTTCCAGCCGTGCGCCGAAGGTCCTTTGCGTGGACGACAACCCGGCCAACCTGCTGCTGGTGCAAACCCTGCTCGAAGACATGGGCGCCAAGGTGCTCGCGGTAGAAAGCGGTTACGCCGCGGTCAAGGCCGTGCAGAACGAGACGTTCGACCTGGTGCTGATGGACGTGCAAATGCCCGGCATGGATGGGCGCCAAAGCACCGAAGCCATTCGCCAATGGGAAAGCGAGCGGCATTGCACGCCACTGCCGGTCGTCGCCCTCACCGCCCACGCGATGGCCAACGAGAAACGCGCATTGCTGCAAAGCGGCATGGACGACTACCTGACCAAACCCATCAGCGAACGGCAACTGGCACAAGTGGTGTTGAAATGGACGGGCCTGGCGCTGCGCAATCAGGGTCCGGAGCGCAACAGCGACAGCCACAGCGCTCATGAACTGCAGGTGCTCGATCACGAAGAAGGCCTGCGCCTGGCGGCCGGCAAGGCCGATCTGGCGGCGGACATGCTGGCAATGCTGCTGGCCTCCCTGGAAGCCGACCGCGAGGCTATCCGCGTGGCCCGTGAAGCCAACGATCAGAATGCCCTGATCGAGCGGGTCCATCGCCTGCACGGGGCAACCCGTTATTGCGGCGTCCCGCAACTGCGCGCTGCCTGCCAGCGTAGTGAAACCCTGCTCAAGCAACAGGACCCGAAAGCCCCGGGCGCGCTGGAAGAACTCGAACGCGCCATCAATCGCCTGGCGGCCCATGCGCGCATCAATGCCTGATGCAGCGCAATAACGCAGGAGGCGTTGAGGGTTAAGGTAGGGTGAGACTTCCAGGAGGACAGCATGCGCACGATTCTTTTCAGCAGCCAGACCTACGACCGCGACAGTTTTCTCGCCGCCGACCTGTCCGTCGGCATCGAACTGCATTTCCAGCCGGCGCGACTGAGCCTCGACACGGCGACGCTGGCCGAGCATCACGAGGTGGTCTGCGCCTTCATCAACGATGACCTCAGCGCCCCGGTGCTTGAACGCCTGTCAGCAGGCGGCACACGCCTGATCGCCCTGCGCTCGGCCGGTTACAACCATGTTGACCTCGCGGCGGCGAAGCGCCTGGGGCTGACGGTTGTGCGAGTCCCGGCCTACTCGCCCCACGCCGTGGCCGAACATGCGGTGGCGTTGATCCTGGCGCTCGACCGCCGTCTGCACCGCGCCTACAACCGTACCCGCGAGGGCGATTTCAGCCTGCACGGGTTGACCGGTTTCGACCTGGTGAACAAGACCGTCGGCGTGGTCGGCACCGGGCAGATCGGCGCGATCTTCGCGAAAATCATGCACGGCTTCGGCTGCCAATTGCTGGCCTATGATCCCTATCCGAACCCGCAGGTCGAAGCGCTCGGCGCACGCTATCTGAGCTTGCCGCAACTGCTGGCCGAGTCGCAGATCATCAGCCTGCATTGCCCGCTCAACGAGCAGAGCAAACATTTGATCAACCGCGAGTCACTGGCGCACATGCGGCCCGGCGCGATGTTGATCAACACCGGGCGCGGCGGTCTGGTGGATACACCGGCGCTGATCGACGCATTGAAAAACGGCCAATTGGGGTATCTGGGGCTGGATGTCTATGAAGAGGAGGCGCAGTTGTTCTTCGAGGACCGCTCCGACCTGCCACTGCAAGACGATGTGCTGGCGCGCCTGCTGACCTTTCCGAACGTGATCATCACCGCACACCAGGCCTTCCTGACCCGCGAAGCCCTGGGCGCGATTGCCGCGACCACGTTGCAGAACATCGCGGCCTGGGCGGCCGGTTCGCCACACAATCAGGTCGAGGGCTGAACAGCTCAGGCCTTGGACAAAAGGATCATCAGCGCCAGCCAGCCGAAACCGATCAAGCGCTGCCCCAGTGAATGCCCGCGACGCAGCAGGAACCAGACAAAAAACGGCGGCAGAAAGAAAATCATCAGTTTCAGCCAGAGTTCCACCGGACGCGGCCCATTGAGCACCGGTGCCGGGACCTCGGCCTGGCCTTCGGTTTTTCGTTTACGCCCGAACGCAGCCGGGGTCACCCGAGGCACACTCTCATTGCTCGGCAAACGCCCGAAAGAAAGCGGTGCTTCCACAGGCGCTGCCGTCGAAGTGGCCGCGTGCACCGTTGCCGCAGGCGCACCGCAATGAATGCAAGCAGGCGCCGTGGAGCTGATGCGTTGCTTGCACTCGTAACATTCGATCAACGCCATTTCTGTTCCTTAGAGATGCAAAAGTGGCAGTTTGCCATGGATTAACAGGCAATTTGAACCAGATCGAAGGTCACATGCCCGCGCCATGCTGCGTTGATGCCCGTGCTAGCATATCGCGCATATTTGGAGGACCCATGGTCGAACACGATTTCCGCTACAGCCTGATGAACCCGCAACACACCCTCACCGAATGCCGCGCCCTGGTGCCGGGGCGTTATCAAGTCACCGGCAACGGCGGCTCGATTCGTAATAACGACCTGCTGGTAGTGACCCTCAAGGGCAGCAAGGACTTGTCCATGCGCCTGACCGTCGAAACGGTTCGCCACTTGATCAACCCACCGGGCCAATGGGTCGCGGTGGCCAGTGGTCCGGTGTTCGGCGAACTGGCGATCCATACCTGGAACGTCAACTGCGACAGCTGCGCCAAAGAGCTGAGCTTCGAGTTCGCGGTCGACGCCAAGTTGGGCAACAAGGCTGAAAAACCGGCCGCCACCGCACGGATTGCCGAACTGGGCTGGACCGCAGCCGGCGAAAAACACCTGTGCCCGAAGTGCCAGGAGCCTGCGTGATGAAACGCCTTGCTCTGACCACGATGGTCGGTGCCAGCCTGCTGGGCTGCGCCGCCGAGCCGGTAAAGTTGCAACAGAACCGCAGTTACATTCTGGAGTGGATCGGCGAACGTCCGCTGATGGACTACAGCCACCTGACCATCACCCTCGGTGACGACGGTCGGGCCTACGGTAACGGCGGCTGCAACCACTGGTTCGCGCCGTATTCCCTGGAAGGTGAAAAGCTCAGCTTCGGCAAGATCGGCAGCACCCGCAAACTCTGCGCGCCGGCATTGATGGAGCAGGAAAAACGCTTCCTGCAGGCGCTGGAAAACGTTCAGCGCTGGGACGTCTCACCGATCGACCAGATGCGCTTCTGGCCGGCCGAAGGCAAGCCATTGCGTTGGTGGCTTGAAGAGGGTTGATGCCCCTCAGTTGAGCGATCGTTCCCACGCTCTGCGTGGGAATGCATCAAGTGACGCTCTGCGTCACAGGGACGCGGAGCGTCCCCGGCGGCGTTCCCACGCAGAGCGTGGGAACGATCAAAGCTCCCTCGCCACAGGTCGGTGTTCGGTCAGTTGGTTGCCTGCAACGCCTCAAGCTTCGCCATCACCCCCGCCGCCGTCTGCTCGCCCATCAACTGTTCCCGCACTTTGCCCTTGTTGTCGATGATGTAAGTCACCGGCAGCGCTTCACTGCGTGGCAATTCGAAAAGGTCGGCCGGGTCCTGGGCCAATACAGTGAACTTGATCCCCAGTTTCTCGCTGGCGCTTTTCAGCTCTTCGCCCTGCACATTGTCGAAGTTGACCCCAAACACACCGATCTTCTTGCCCTTGAGCTGCTCGGCCAGAACGTTCAGCTCCGGGATCTCGGTACGGCACGGGCCGCACCATTCGGCCCAGTAATTGAGCACCAGCCATTGTTTGTCCAGACGTTCGGCGGCGATCTTGTGACCATTCTGGTCGATGCCATAGTCGTTGCCGCAGCCCCCCAGCAATAACGCCCCCATGATCGCCAATGCCGCTGCCAGTCGCCTTGTCATGTCTCAATCCTTGTCAAAAATAGAATGCACCTGCGACCCATCGCCTCCCAAGGTTCTGGATTACGCGCCGCACAGTTAGAATAGCCGCCACTTTACGCAAGAAGCGACCCGCACATGACCGATCTGACGCTTTATCACAACCCGCGCTGCTCGAAATCCCGCGGTGCGCTCGAACTCATCGAAGCCCGTGGCCTGACGCCAACGGTCGTCCGCTACCTGGAAACACCGCTGGACGCCGTGCAAATCCAGAGCCTGCTGAGCAAACTCGGCATCAGCGCCCGGCAATTGCTGCGCACCGGCGAGGACGAGTACAAAACCCTCAACCTGGCCGATAGCAGTTTGAGCGAGGCGCAATTGATCGCCACCATCGCCGCACACCCGAAACTCATGGAGCGGCCGATTCTCGAAGTCGGTGACAAAGCCATCATCGGTCGTCCGCCGGAGAATGTGCTGGAGTTGTTGCCGTGAGCGCGCCATACATTCTGGTGCTGTATTACAGCCGCAGCGGCTCGACCAATGAAATGGCCCGGCAGATTGCCCGTGGCGTCGAGCAGGCCGGCCTTGAAGCCCGGTTGCGCACGGTGCCGGCGATCTCCACCGAATGCGAAGCCGTGGCACCGGACATTCCTGAGGAAGGCGCGCTGTACGCCAGCCTCGACGACTTGAAGAACTGCGCCGGCCTGGCCCTGGGCAGCCCGACCCGCTTCGGCAACATGGCCGCGCCGCTCAAGTACTTCCTCGACGGTACCAGCAACCTGTGGCTGACCGGCGCCCTGGTGGGCAAACCGGCCGGGGTCTTCACCTCGACCGCCAGCCTGCACGGCGGCCAGGAAACCACGCTGCTGTCGATGATGCTGCCGTTGCTGCACCACGGCATGTTGATTACCGGCCTGCCTTACAGCGAATCGGCGCTGCTGGAAACCCGTGGCGGCGGCACGCCATACGGCGCCAGCCATCACGCCGGCGCCGATGGTAAAAGCGGTTTGAACGAACATGAAGTCGCACTGTGCCGGGCCTTGGGCCTGCGCCTGGCGAAGACCGCGCAGAAACTGGAGAGCCATCGTGGCTAAGAAGCCTAAGGTTTTGCCTGCCATCGAATGGCTCGAACCGCGCGTACGGGCGATGCGCGTCATCAGCCTGCTGTGCTTTTTCGGCCTGGCGGGGCTGCTTTGCGTCTACTACCTGGTGTTCGCCGACCTGCATGGCGCGCGGCCGTGGGTGATTCTGCTGATCGAACTGGTGCCGCTGCTGTTGCTGGCGCCGGGGATGATCGTCGGCAGCGCCCGTGGGCATTCGTGGATGTGTTTTGTGGTGAATCTGTATTTCATCAAGGGCGCATTGGCCGCCTATGACCCGAACCGGCAGCTGTTCGGTTTACTGGAGATGGGCGCGAGCCTGGCGGTGTTCTGCTCGGCGTTGCTGTATGTGCGGTGGCGGTATCAGTTGAACCGCAAGTTGGCGGGAGAAGGCGAGATTTCCCCCGCCTGATAGCCCCGCAGTGATCGTTCCTACGCTCTGCGTGGGAATGCCGCCCGGGACGCTCCGCGTCCCTGTGACGCGGAGCGTCACTTTATGCATTCCCCACGCGGAGCGTGGGAACGATCATCTTCGTCAGTGATTGACTGTGTAGGCCAGCATCATCGAAATCTGGCTCATCGGCCGTCCACCGCTCTCTTCATGCCACTGGTTGAACGCACTCTGCACCGTGGCCAGGTCGCGCAAACTGCTCGGGACCTTGTCGATGATCTGCTGTGCATTCAGCGCCGCCACCACGTCGTAGCTCGGCACGAAAGTGTCCTTGCCGACCATCCGCAAGAATCGCGGTGCCGATAACCCGCCCAACTGATGACCGTGTTTTTTCAGGTAGGTCCACAAACCGACGATGTCGGTCACCGGCCAGTCGGCGAGCAACGCGCCAAAGCTGCCCTTCTCATGGGCCACGTCCAGAATGAACTGTGCATTGCGCGGCACGCTCTTGAGCTTGCCCAGGTGGCGGATGATTCGCGCGTCCTGCATCAAGCGCTCCAGATGTTCGGCGCTCATCAGCACGACTTTTTCCGGGTCGAACTTGAAGAACACTTCTTCGAACGCCGGCCACTTGGCATCCACCAGGCTGTGCTTGAGCCCGGCACGGAACACCCGCAACGCCATGGTCGAGAGGTAGCGGTCGTCGCTGATGTTGCGCAATTGCGCCGGGGTCTTGGGAACCGGCAGATGGGCTTCCAGTTCAGCCGCCGAACCGAAGCGGTTCAGACAGTATTCGTGCAGCCACTTGTAATCGCGCATGCCCTCTCCTATGGGATGAAACGGATCTATGGGAGCCCCGTGGTGAGGGGGCTTGCCCCCGTTTGAGTGCGTAGCACTCACAAAATCTTTGGTGCATCCGCAATTTGGGCCGCTTCGCAGCCTAACGGGGGGGCAAGCCCCCTCACCACAGGCTCGCCCCCACAATTTTGTTCAGAGGTTCACTACGTTGACGAACCGCGAAGCGGCGCTTTCGTCGATACGCAGGTTGGTGAAGTCGAACAGGTTGCGGTCCGCCAGTTGCGACGGGATCACGTTCTGCAGGCTGCGGAAAATGCTCTCGGTACGGCCCGGGGTCTTGCGCTCCCACTCCTGCAGCATCTCTTTAACCACCTGGCGTTGCAGGTTTTCCTGGGAGCCGCAGAGGTTGCACGGGATGATCGGGAATTGCTTGAGGTCCGAGTAGGCCTGAATGTCTTTTTCGTTGCAGTAAGCCAGCGGGCGAATCACCACGTTGCGCCCGTCGTCGGCGCGCAGCTTTGGCGGCATGGCCTTGAGCGAACCGTTGAAGAACATGTTCAGGAAGAACGTCTCGACGATGTCGTCACGGTGGTGACCGAGGGCCATTTTGGTCGCGCCGATTTCATCGGCAAAGGTGTAGAGCGTGCCGCGACGCAGGCGCGAGCACAGCGAGCAAGTGGTCTTGCCTTCCGGGATCAGCTCCTTGACCACCGAGTAGGTGTCTTTCTCGACGATGTGGTACTCGATGCCCAGCTCTTTGAGGTAAGCCGGCAGCACGTGCTCGGGGAAGCCCGGCTGCTTCTGGTCCATGTTCACGGCGACGATCTCGAACTTGATCGGGGCGACTTTCTGCAAATGCATCAGCACATCGAGCATGGTGTAGCTGTCCTTGCCACCGGACAGGCAGACCATGACCTTGTCGCCGTCTTCAATCATGTTGAAATCGGCAACAGCCTCACCGGCCTGGCGGCGAAGGCGCTTTTGCAGTTTGTTCTGGTTGACCGTAAGAGTGCCCATGACGCGAAATCCGTGAGGTGTGACGAAAGGCCGGCATTTTACGCAAAAACCCTGGCGGGGCGAAGCCTGCACTTATATGACTTGAGCATACCCCTGTGGCGAGGGAGCTTGCTCCCGCTGGGGCGCGAAGCGGCCCTTAAACCATCCGACGCGGTGCGTCAGGCAATCCCTGCCGGCTGATTAGCGACTGCTGCGCAGCCGAGCGGGAGCAAGCTCCCTCGCCACAGGGGGTCAACAGGCACAGACCCGGCGGCGATTAACAGGTTTGTTTACAGCGCGATTTGCTCTAAAGCCCTCGCACTATTGCAAGTAACTCCTTTCTATACTGCGACATAAGGTCGCACGCGTATTCAGACCTGTTCTTACTTGGCCACTTTGGCCCGTAAGCGCTCCGCTGGGGGGCGATGGCAACAACAAGAGGAGTGACTGGCATGATCCATCACGTAGTGGGGCTCTTCACCCACCCTGACCAGGAATGGAAAGAAATCCGTGGCGACGAGGAAGAAAGCATCAGCCACATGTACCTGACGCACACCTTGATTCTTGCGGCAATCCCCGCCATATCGGCGTTTATCGGCACCACACAAGTCGGCTGGGTCATCGGCAATCGAGCACCGGTGATGCTGACCATGGAAAGCGCGCTATGGATGACCATCATGTCGTACCTGGCGATGCTTGGCGGTGTCGCAGTGATGGGCGCGTTCATCCACTGGATGGCCCGCACCTATGACGCCAACCCGAGCCTGGCTCGCTGTATCGCGTTCGCCACGTACACCGCGACCCCATTGTTCATCGGCGGCCTGGCGGCGCTGTACCCGCACTTGTGGCTGGGGATGATCGTCGGCACCGCGGCTGTCTGTTACACGGTGTACCTGCTGTATGTGGGGCTACCAACGTTCATGAACATTCCATCGGACGAGGGCTTCCTGTTCTCGAGCTCGGTGCTCGCCGTAGGACTGGTGGTGCTGGTGGCCATCATGGCGTTTACCGTGATTGTCTGGGGCCTGGGCGTGGGCCCCGTCTATACCAACTGACAACCCCACATAAATACACGTTCCGCCACTACAGGCCGCCGCAAGGCGGCCTTCTAATGCCGGCAACGACCATTCGGCACCTGAACGATTCGCAAGCCCTCGGGGTTGCGGCATACTCGACATCCTTGGAGATCCATCAAGCATGCCCGAGCAACTCAATACCCGCGTCGAAGACTGTTTCCTGCAAGCCGAATCCTTTTTCAAACGACCTTTCAAACGCCCCGTGGTGAGCCTCAAGCTGCGCGGGCAAAAAGCCGGTGTCGCGCATTTGCACGAGAACCTGCTGCGCTTCAACCCGCAGCTGTACCGGGAAAACACCGAAGATTTCCTCAAGCAGACCGTGGCGCATGAAGTCGCGCACCTGATCGCCCATCAACTGTTCGGCGACCGCATCCAGCCCCATGGCGAAGAGTGGCAACTGATCATGCGCGGCGTCTACGAACTGCCGCCCAATCGCTGCCACACCTATGACGTCAAACGCCGCAGCGTGACCCGCTACATCTACAAATGCCCGTGCGCCGATAGCGATTTCCCGTTTTCGGCCCAGCGTCATAGCCTGGTGCGCCAGGGGCGGCGGTATTTGTGCCGGCGCTGCCGCAGTACGTTGGTGTTCAGTGGGGAGATGCGGGTCGAATGACCCCATGATCGTTCCCACGCTCCGCGTGGGAATGCATCCTGTGACGCTCTGCGTCACCGTGGACGCGGAGCGTCCATTGCGGCATTCCCACGCGGAGCGTGGGAACGATCAATCAATAAGTTGAGTTTCGGCCGGGACAGACGCTAGATAACTACCTTGGCCCGCCGCAACGCTTCAATCCGCTCAACACTAAACCCCAGTTCACCCAACACCTCATCCGTATGCTGCCCCAGCCGGGCGCCAATATGCCGCGGCTCAGGCAACCCCGCTGAAAACTTCAACGGGCAGGCCATCTGCGCCTGGGTCGAGCCATCGTCCCGCGGCACCTCAGCCACCAATTCCCGCGCCTTCAACTGCGGGTGCCCGACCGCTTCGCCCAGGCTCAACACCGGCTCGACACACGCATCGACCCCGGCAAACAGCTCACACAGCCAGGCAAAGTCGTGTTTTTCGAATTCAATGTTCAGCGCGTCCTTTAGCGCCCGTTGCCGAGCGGGGTCGGACGACAGTCCCTCGGCCGCCAGTTCCGGACGGCCCAGAACCGTGCACAGTTGCTGCATGAACCCCGGTTCCAGGCTGCCCACCGACAACCAGCGGCCATCGCGCGATCGGTAGTAATCGTAGAAGCTGCCGCCGTTGAGCATCTGGTCTTCCCTGCCCGGCTCCACGCCACAGGCCAAATACCCGGCACCGGCCATGGCGTTCAGGCTGAAGGCGCAGTCGGTCATGCTCACATCCAGATGCTGCCCCTGCCCGGTCTGCTGCCGCGCAATCACCGCTGCCAGCAGCCCGATCACCCCATGCAACGAACCGCCCGCGACATCCGCCACCTGCATGCCCAACGGCAATGGGCCGCTGTCGGCACGGCCGGTGTAGCTCGAAAGGCCCGCCAGCGCCAGGTAGTTGATGTCGTGGCCGGCGCGGTCCTTGTAAGGGCCGGTCTGGCCGTAGCCGGTGATCGACACATAAATCAACCGTGGATTGATCGACTTCAAGGCTTCATACCCCAGCCCCAGCCGCTCCATCACGCCGGGGCGAAACTGCTCCAGCACAATGTCGTATTCCTGCAGCAACAACGTGATCACCTCCAGCGCCTCGGGCTGCTTGAGGTCCAGCGCCAGGCTGCGCTTGTTGCGATTGAGGTACGCGTGGCTGGCCGACACGCCTTGATCATGGGGCGGCAGCACCCGCAGCAAATCCATGCGGGTCGGCGATTCGATGCGCAGCACCTCGGCGCCCATGTCCGCCAGCAGCAACGAGGCGAACGGCCCCGGCAACAATGTCGAGAAATCCAGAACCTTGAGTGATGCCAGTGGACCGAGCATGAGCGTTCTCCAGTGCAATCCCCCAAGCCTAGGCAGCCCGGGACATTGCAGCAATCACCTTATGTGCCAGTGACGCTGACCGTTACGCTCAAATCGCAGGTATGAAAAAACCCGCCGAAGCGGGTTTTTCATGACAACAAGGCTTACTTGGCGTTCGTCGGGGTTGCCCCTTCGACGTGGCCCAAAACATCGTCTTTAGGCTCTTCGGCAATGCCGCGACCGCCGGAAGCCAGCTCCGCTTGCAGCACGTCGGTGTCCAGTTCCTTGACCCACTTGGCTACAACAATGGTGGCAACCGCGTTACCGATCAGGTTGGTCAGTGCGCGGGCTTCGGACATGAAGCGGTCGATACCGAGGATCAGCGCCAGGCCGGCAACCGGCAGGTGGCCAACAGCGGACAAGGTAGCGGCCAGTACGATGAAGCCACTACCGGTCACGCCAGCAGCGCCTTTGGAGGACAGCAGCAACACCACCAACAAAGTGATCTGGTGAGTGATGTCCATGTGGGTGTCGGTTGCCTGAGCAATGAACACCGCCGCCATGGTCAGGTAGATCGCAGTACCGTCAAGGTTGAACGAGTAACCGGTCGGGATCACCAGACCTACCACGGATTTCTTCGCGCCCAGACGCTCCATTTTGATCAGCATGCGTGGCAGCACCGACTCCGAAGAGGAAGTACCCAGCACGATCAGCAGCTCTTCACGGATGTAACGGATCACTTTCAGCACGCTGAAGCCGTGAGCGCGAGCAATACCGCCCAGCACGATCAGAATGAACAGCAGGCAGGTGATGTAGAAGCAGGCCATCAGTTGACCCAGCTGCACCAGCGAGCCGACGCCATAAGCACCGATGGTGAACGCCATGGCACCGAAGGCACCGATCGGCGCGAGCTTCATGATCATGTTGATGATGTTGAACATCACGTGGGCGAAGCGATCGATGAAGTCCAGGATCGGCTTGCCGTAGGCACCCAGGCGATGCAGGGCGAAACCGAAGATTACCGAGAACATCAGCACTTGCAGGATATCGCCCGTGGCGAACGCACCGACGATGGTGGTCGGGATCACGTTCAGCAGGAAGCCAACGACGCTTTGATCCGCACCGGCAGCCACGTAGGTAGCGATTTTGGAGGCATCCAGCGTGGTGACGTCGATGTGCATGCCGTTACCCGGCTGCACGATGTTGACCACTACCAGACCGACCAGCAAGGCGATGGTCGAAACGATTTCGAAATACAGCAGCGCGTAACCGCCGGTCTTGCCGACCGACTTCATGTTCTGCATGCCCGCGATACCGCTGACGACGGTGCAGAAAATGATGGGAGCGATGATCATTTTGATCAGTTTGATGAACCCGTCACCCAACGGCTTGAGGGCTACACCGGTCTGCGGGTAGAAGTGACCGAGCAGGATGCCGATGGCGATGGCAACGATCACCTGGAAATACAGGGATTTGTACAGTGGCTGACGAGTCGTCATTGCAAAGTTCCTCAAGAGTGCCCGGTGACAACATCCATCTGTTGCCCAAGACACTTCAATTGCGAACCCTCCTGCACTGGAGGGATTTGTTTTGTCGAGCTGCGCAACGGCAGGCATCTGCTCGTTGTATCGCAAGGTGCGTGCCACATTCGCCAAAAAGCCTGCGAGCCTTTTGACATCAAGGGTTACAGGTTTCTTTTGGTCACCAACCGGTTACAACCATGTGGCGGATATCCGCCAACCCGCCTGACCTCGTCCTGCAATTTGGCGGATATCCGCCTTGTTCATCGTCGACGGGCACCGCTACCATCCATTGCTCAGTGGACGGACCTGCCCTCATGCGTGAACGCACTATCGCCAGCCATTTCGCCCGTGCCGCCCTCGGCGGTGCGCGCCGGCGTGGCTACGACTATTCGAGCCTGTTGCAGCAACTGGGGATCAGCCCCGAGTTGCTTGAGGAACCGCGCGCGCGAATCGCGCCTGAACAGTTCACCCGGTTGATCCAGGGATTGTGGCTGGCCCTGGACGACGAATACCTGGGCTTCGGACAGGCCCCGAGCAAACCCGGCAGCTTCGCGATGATGTGCCACGCGGTGATCCACTGCCGCACGCTGGAGAAAGCACTCAATCGCGGCCTGTTGTTTTACAGCCTGTTTCCCGGGGCGCCGCGCCTGACGCTGAATCGCGAAGGCGAGATGATTCGCCTGAGCCTCGACGATTCGCCGCTGTGGGACCCGGACCACTTCCTCAGCGAAAGCCTGCTGGTGATCTGGCATCGGTTCGGCAGCTGGCTGATCGGCCAGCGCATTCGTCTGGAGCACGCCACATTCAGCTACCCGAGGCCCGAGCACGGGGCCGAATACGACTTGCTGTTTTCCTGCCCGCTAACGTTCGATACTACTCAGAGTAGCCTGCTGTTCCACAGTCGCTACCTGAACATGCCGCTGTTGCAGGACGAACGAACCCTCAAGCACTTTCTCGAGCGCTCCCCCGCCGACCTGCTGTCACGCCCCGACGAAGGCGACAGCCTGAGCAGCCAATTGCGGCGCTTGCTCAGCCGCGACAGCGCACGCTGGCCAGACCTGGAAGCAGTGGCGGCGCACCTGCACATCAGCCCGCAAACCTTGCGCCGGCATTTGCGTGAGGAAGGCACGAGTTTTCAGGAATTGAAGGATCAGTTGCGCCGGGACATCGCGATTTATCACCTGGGGCGGGCGGATCTGTCGTTGCAACAGATTGCCGAGCAATTGGGGTTTTCCGAGCCGTCGGCATTTCACCGGGCGTTCAAGAAGTGGACCGGGTTGACGCCGGGGGCCTATCGCGCCCAGGAGCTCTAAGATGATCGTTCCCACGCTCTGCGTGGGAATGCCTCAACGGACGCTCCGCGTTCGGCTCTGGAAGGGACGCGGAGCGTCCCGGGCTGCATTCCCACGCGGAGCGTGGGAACGATCATCCTCGCTAGCCTTGTGGATCGAGGTTAACGATCATGGATCACTCAGTTCTGAGGATCGAGGTTATCCAGCACCCGATTCACCGCCAGCTCACCGAGCATGACCACCGATTGAATCCCCAACATCATGTTGCGATGTGGCATGTCCATCAACCCGGCGAACTCACTGAGCATCACGCTGGCTGATGCCAGGGATTCGCAGGCGTTGACCAGCAGGGTTTCGTTATCGACCTTCGCACCGACATGGTAAATGGTGCTGGGTTTGCGCTTGGTGTCTTTGGGGATGGGTGGTTTGAGGTAGTGGTCGAGGGCGCGGTCGGCGGCTTCGTGGAGTTTTTTGGAGTCGAGGGATTCGTAGGGGGATGTCGGATCGGTTTCCGGTGGGTTCGGTGTGATTTTGAACATATCAAGCTCCTAGAGTAATGGAGCCGCTACATATCGCTGCTAAACGAAAAAGAGGTGGCGGCTGTACGCGGGTTAGCAGACCAGGACTCTAGAACCCGGCGCACCGAAGTGCCCCACGCAAAGCCGCCATAACATGAACGACTAACGTTGTACGCCTAGAGATGACCCGGGCTGCTAAACCCGATCGCTGATTGGTCAGCGACAGGGAAACGATATAGCCCACGCCCCAGGCGCACTAGCCGGCGGATTCTGGCGTAGTCGTAGGCAACGGCGCAAGGATGTGTAGCCTGGGTGAGTGTCTGGAGATGTCTTTTAAACATCCACGTTTAAAATCAAAAGCCAGGCACCCACATCAAACCACCGGAAAATGAATCCGGAACGCCGCGCCGCCCATCGGCGAATCCCCCAGCGTCAGCTTGGCGCTGTAGCTTTCAATGATGTCCTTGACCACCGCCAAGCCAATCCCCTGCCCCGGATGCTGGCGGTCCAGCCGCTCGCCGCGCTCGAGAATCCGTGCGCGCTGGTCCGGTGGTACGCCGGGGCCATCGTCTTCAATGCAAAGTTCAATGCCACTGAGGGTTTCGCGCACGCTGATGCGCACTTCGCTCAAACACAGGCGATAGGCGTTTTCCAGCAGGTTGCCCATCATTTCCAGCAAGGCGCCCTGCTCGATCGGCACGTAGCACTGATCCGGCAGATCGAAAGCGACCCGCACGCGTTTGTCGCGGTAGACCTTGTCCAGGGTGTCGCAGAGGCTTTGCAGCACCGGCCGCAGGCGTACCTGATGACGCACCAGGCCGCTTTTGCGCAGGCTGGCCCGTTGCAGTTGATAGCTGATCTGCTGGCTCATGCGTTCGATCTGGGTTTGCAGCACCCAGGCCTGATCGCGCTCTTGCGGCTTTTGCGCCATGTCTTCGCTGACCCCTTGCAACACCGCCAGCGGAGTTTTCAGGCTGTGGGCCAGGTCGTCGAGAGAGTCGCGATAACGGCTGCGCTGTTCACGCTCGCTGTGCAGCAAACGGTTGAGCGAGCCGGTCAAGCGCAGCAGTTCGCGCGGGTGTTGTTCGCTGAGGCTTTCGCGGGTGCCGCTTTCGATCTGGTCCAGCTCCTGGCTCAGCCGGCTCAACGCCTGCAAGCCCCAGGTCAGGCCGACCCAGAGCAAGACGAGCAACACCAGCAACGCGGCACCGAAGCCCAGGTAGAGGTTTTCCCGCAGGCCTTCGAGGGTGACTTCGTATTCGCGCACCGGTTGCAGCGCGACGATGCTGAACGCCGCGCTTTTGCCGCCGAGCAGCTTGACCTCGACGTCATAGACGAAAAACTCTTCGCCATTGGCCTCGCGAATCCTCGCGAACTCATTACCGCGCCCGTCGTAACGCGGCTTGTAGTTGATGTTCTCTTCCTGGGTGGCCTTCGAGCGCCAGACCAGGTGACCTTCGCGGTCATAGATGTAGCCGAGCAAACGGCTGTCGGTGAGGTTGAAACGCTCATCGGGCAACTGCGCCGGCATCTGCAAACGGTTGTTATCCACCCGGGCGGCGGAGATCAGCGTGGTGACGTCCGACGCCAGGCGCTGCTCGATGGAGTCCTGCAACGCCAGGCTGAACGCGCCCTGCATCGCCGGCAGTAACGCCAGCATGAACAACACCGCCAGGGTGGTGGCGGCGAGCATCAAGCGGACACGAAGGGAACGAATCAAGTGCAGCGCTCATTGAACAGGTAACCGAGACCACGCACGGTATCGATCGGTTTGAACCCGGCCGGGCCTTCGAGTTTGCGGCGCAAGCGGCCGACCAGCACTTCGATCACATTCGGATCGCGCTCGTCGTCATCCGGATAGAGCTGCTCCATCAAGCGGTCCTTGGCCACCACTTGCTGATGATGCCGCATCAGGTATTCGAGGATCCGGTATTCGTAGGCGGTCAGCGCCAGCGGTTGGTCATCGAGGGACGCCTGTTTACGATTGAGGTCCAGCAGCAAGGGACCGGCGACGATGGTCGACTGGGTGAACCCGCTGGAGCGGCGCAGCAAGGCATTGAGCCGGGCGTCCAGCTCTTCGAACTGGAACGGCTTGACCACGTAGTCGTCGGCACCAGCGGCGAGGCCTTCGACCTTGTCTTGCCAGTTGCCGCGCGCGGTGAGGATCAGAATCGGAAACGTCTTGCCCTGGGAGCGCAGCTGACGAATCAGGTCGAGCCCGCCCATGCCCGGCAGACCGAGGTCGATCACCGCCAGGTCATGGTTGAACTGCTCGGCCTGATGCAACGCATCGATGGCGTTGGCCACGGCCTCGACCACGTGGCCGCTGTCCGTCAAACGGGTTTGCAGGTGATGGCGCAGCAGCGCTTCATCTTCGACGACCAGCAATTTCATAAGGCTCTCCGGGGCAAATCAACATCTCCAAAGGTCAGTCAAGCCCGCTCCCACAGGTTGCGAGGCTTAACTGACTGGCAACCAAACGCTGTTTAGAAAGCGTAGTTGGCGGACAGGTACGTCTGGGCGCTGCTGGTCAAGTCCAGCGACCCCTGTTTGCTGCCGCCGCGCTCGCTCATCTCGGTGCTGGCGTTGCTACGCAGGTAACGGTAACCCAGCTCGACCGAGGTGTTTTGCGTAACTTGTTGCAACACGCCGACCTGGCCGCCCAAGGCATAGCCGATATCGCTGTCATGGCTGAAACCCGGCGAGTTCTGGCTCAGTTTGGTCAAACCGGCCGTGGCACCGCCGAACAGTTTGGTGCTGCCACCCACCGGGTAGAACAGATCGTAGCTGCCCAGCAGGTTTTCCTGACGCAGTTTAATGCCATTATGCGAGCCCGACACGTTGTCGTAAGTGGCGTAGTAGCGGCCCTGGCTGTCTTGCTGGCCCACACGCAAACCCCAGGTGTTGTCCTTGCCGATCACACCGTCGGCGTTCGGGTGGTTGAGGTTGTCGTTCAGGGCACTGGATTTTTTAACCTTGTCGCTGGTCTGGCCAAATGTCAGGCCGGCAAAATTGGTGGTGTCGGCGTGGGCGGCAACACTGGCGCCCATCACGGTGAAAGCCAGCAGCAGTTTTTTCAATGTAGTCATTGGGGAATTTCCTCATGCGCTATGTGCTTTTGGGTACGGGGCAAGGTTACTGACCTCACCCTGTACGCCCCCTGAACGCACTCTGAACCTGAGCTGAATCAAATCGACTACGCTGTCTTGACGTTTGTTTATAAGGAGATTCAACCATGCGCGTGTTCCTCGCCCTTGTATTGCTGGCCGTGAGCGGGCTCAGCCAGGCCGCCATCAAGACCCAGGAAATTCCCTATCAAAGTGCCGATGGCACAAAACTGATTGGCTATTACGCCTACGATGACGCCATCAAAGGCCCGCGCCCGGGCGTGGTGGTGGTGCATGAGTGGTGGGGGCTCAACGACTATGCCAAGCGTCGCGCCCGCGATCTGGCCGGTCTGGGCTACAGCGCGCTGGCGATCGACATGTATGGCGACGGCAAGAACACCGAACACCCCAAGGACGCCATGGCGTTCATGCAAGCCGCGACGAAGGACAGTGCAGCAGCCAACGCGCGGTTTCAGGCCGGGCTCGATTTGCTGAAGAAACAGCCACAGACCGATCCGGCCAAACTGGCGGGCATCGGTTATTGCTTCGGCGGCAAGGTGGTTCTGGATGCGGCGCGTCAGGGCTTGCCACTGGCGGGCGTGGTGAGTTTCCACGGTGCACTGGCGACCAATACACCGGCAACGCCTGGCAGCGTGAAAGCGAAAATCCTGGTGGAGCATGGCGCGCTGGACAGCATGGTCACGGCGGAAAACGTGACGGCGTTCAAGGCGGAAATGGACAAGGCCGGTGCCGACTATAAGTTCGTCAGCCTCGAAGGCGCCAAGCATGGGTTCAGCAATCCTGATGCGGATCGTCTGAGCCATGGCGATCATGGCGGGCCGGACATTGGTTACAACAAGGCCGCCGATGAAAAATCGTGGGCGGACATGCAGGCGTTTTTCAAGAAGATCTTTGGCTGACTCAGTGATCGTTCCCACGCTCTGCGTGGGAATGCATCCGGTGACGCTCTGCGTCACATCCGCAAAGGGACGCGGAGCGTCCCGGGCTGCATTCCCACGGGGACCGTGGGAACGATCACCTCGATCACCTTGGGACTACCCAGCCTCAAGGCAACCCGGCAAAATGCCTGTCATGAATTCCGTCCCCGCCCTACCCGCCTGCTGCACCCCGCTCGACGCCCATTGGCCGCTGCCGTTTGTGCTGCCCGATACGGTCCTGCTGGGCACTCACTTCGATACCAAGCAATTGGCCAGCGATGATTTCCAGCGCAGCGCCATCGAGCCGCCCGCGAGTATCCAGCGCTCGGTGGCCAAGCGTCAGGCCGAGTTTCTTGCCGGGCGGATTTGCGCTCGGGCCGCGTTGCAACAACTGGAAGGGCTGAGCTTCATTCCGGCCATTGGTGAAGACCGCGCACCGGTGTGGCCCGCGCATATCACCGGTTCGATCACCCACAGCACCGGCCGGGCCGCGGCGATTGTCGCGAACAAGGCCCATTGGCGCGGTTTGGGGATGGACATGGAAAACCTGCTCGACGCAGAACGGGCCGAACGCCTGGCCGGGGAAATTCTCACCGGGCCTGAGTTGCAGCGCATGGCCGCCGGGGCTCGCGATCAGTTGGCGATGGTGGTAACGCTGACGTTTTCGGTGAAGGAAAGCCTGTTCAAGGCGCTCTATCCGATCGTCCAAAAGCGCTTCTACTTCGAACACGCCGAAATGCTGGAGTGGAACGAGGGTGGTGAAGTGCGGTTGCGGTTGCTGACCGACCTGTCCAGTGAATGGCGCAGCGGCACCGAACTGGACGCGCAGTTTGCGGTGATGGATGGGCAGTTGTTGAGCCTGGTCAGTATCAAGGCCTGAAGCCCCCGCTCACGTGCCCAACCTCAACGCCGCTCCTGATTCCTCGGCCAGCTCAAACTGAAACACGCCCCGCCCAGGCTTTTGCTCTTGCTGATCAGTGCTCGCCCGTCGTGCCAATGGATGATCCGCCGCACGATCGACAATCCCAGCCCATGCCCGCCCGAGGCGCGGGTGCGGCTGTCGTCGAGGCGCAGGAACGGGGTGAATATTTTCTCCCACGCGGTTTCCGGCACGCCCGGCCCGTCATCCTCGACATCCACCCGACAGCGCTGCTGCCCCACCTGATAGCTGACGGTCACCCGTGAATGGGCGTGGCGCATGGCGTTGCTCACCAGGTTCTGCAACGCCCGGTGCAGGTAACGCGGTTCGGCCTCGACCCAGGCGCCGTCGCAATCGGCGGCCGACAGGCACAAGCCGCGTTGCACCGTGACCTCGGCGCGCAACGGCGCCAGTTCCTCGATCACCTGATTGACCAGCGCATCCAGATCGATCCGCTGGAAATTCAGCGCCGGCGAGCCCTGCTCCAGCCGCGCATAAGTGAGCATCTCATCGACCAGCCGATCGAGGTCCTCAATGTCGTGGTCCATGCCCTCGCGGTATTTCTCCAGCGCCTCAGGCGTGCTGGCCGAGCCGATCATCTCCAGGCCAAAACGCAGGCGCGCCACCGGTGTGCGCAATTCGTGGGACACGGCACGCACCAGTTCTCGCTGAATCGCCAGCAATTGCTGCAAGTGCTCAGCCATGCCGTTGAACGCCGAGGCCAGCCGCCCTACCGAGTCCGCGCCGCGTGCCGGTACGCGGGTTTCCAGGCTGCCCTTGGCAATGCGTGTAGCGGCGGCTTCGAGACCGCGCAAACGGCGCTCCAGTTGCCGCACCAACAGATAGACAATCAAACCAATCAGACTCAGGCCAAGGGCCGCGATCAACACCAGCCACTCGGGCGGGTAAGGATTCATCTGATACAGCGGGCCGATTTCCAGCACCCACGGCGTACCGACCATACCGGCAAACACCCGGATCGAATCGCCGCCCTTGCCCAACGCCATCACTGTGTCGCCTTCAGACACGCGGCGGCTCTGGTCTTCGTCCATGTCGGCCTCATCAACCGTCACCAGCCGCAGATCGAAGCCGAAGCCTTTCTCTTCCTTTAACTGCTCCAGGCGCTTGGGCTGCTCGGCCACCGGGTAGCGAACCAGCTCATCAGCCAGCAGGTAGATAGTCGCCCGCGCCAGTTGCTCGCTGATCTGCTGGACTTCACCGGTGAGCACCAATTGTTCCTTGTCGCTGACCAGGCGATAAACCTTCGCCGCATGCGGCCCGGTTTGCTCCACCAATGCCTGGCCGTGCAGCACGCGGGTACGCTGGGTCAGGTCGAGGTCGGTCTGGGGGAACGTCTTCAGCGCCAGCGGAATCCCGAGCAAGCGCTCCCACAACAACAAGGCCCGGTGGCGCTCGGTTTCGTTCATCGGTTGCAGGTTATCGGCCATCAGCGAGAACGTGCCGTGAGCCAGGCGCTCGCGGTACTGTTCGCTGCGCACCTGATTAAGCAGGTGCAAGGCCAGCACACCGAGCACGGCCACCAGAATCAGCGCCGCGCACATGCCGCCATAAATACGCAGGAAGATCGAGTTCACAGCGTGCAGGCTTCCGGCACGAACAAATAGCCTTTGCTGCGGATGGTCTTGATCAGCCGCGGATGCTCCGGGTCATCGCCGATCTTGGGGCGGATGCGCGAGATGCGCACGTCGATGGAGCGGTCCTGGCCGTCATAACCGATACCGCGCAGCGCGGTGAAAATTTCTTCGCGTGACAGGATTCGCCCGGCATTGGCCACCAGCAGCCAGAGCAAATCGAACTCGGCACTGGTCAGCTCGATGCCTTTGTCCTGCAACCAGGCTTCGCGCAATGCGTTGTCCACCACCAACGGGCCGAACTGCAGGCGCCGGAGTTTTTCCGGGGCGGCTTCAGGTGCTTCGCTACGTCGCAGCAGGGCCTGAATACGCGCGAGCAATAAACGTGGACGCACCGGTTTGCAGACGTAGTCATCGGCACCCAGGTCCAGGCCGAGAATCTGATCGGTGTCATCGGTGCGCGCGGTGAGCATCAGGATCGGCCCGTCATATTTGTCACGGACCTTGCGGCAAATGTTCAGGCCATCTTCGCCGGGGAGCATCAGGTCGAGAATTACCAGGTCCGGTTTCTCCTTGATGATGCGTGCTGCGGCCAGGGCGCCATTGCCCTCGATCGATACTCGCAGGCCGTTGGCTTCCAGGTAATCACGGGTCAGTTCGGCCAGACGCTGGTCGTCTTCGACAATCAATACCTGCCAGGCTTCTTGCTCCACGATGACCTCTGCTTGCCAACACCACTGCTTAAGGAAGGATCCACCCGTCTTTTTGTAATGATTGGGGAGGATAAGAATGCATCCGCATGGGCCGATTGTATAAACGCCACACGTCTGGAACACAAGCCGGTAAATGCGTTCGGACACAACGGTTTTTTGTGATAGGGTTCGCGCCCTTAAAAATCCGGATGACTGTTTTCTGTCGCTGAAAATCAGTGAAAAATGGTCGGCTCCAGCTAGGTCGCGGCCTACACGCCTGTTCCCTCTTTCACACACAATTTACGCACAGGTTTATCCACAGGTAGTACGTTGCAACACCCTCCAAAACGCATTATCTTGTACCTCGGCGCAAAAAAAACCCTACATGTAGGGTTTTACGCCAAAAACCAAACACAAACCGGACACCGATTTCAAGCGCTTTTATTGCCTCTTTCCGGTTGAACCAAACGTATTTTCGAAAGACCAAACCGCGCGTGCGGATGGCTACTGTTTTTAAGCCCGAAACGGCGATAACGGTACGGGTGTTGCAGTCATTTACTGCCGCCCAAAACGGAATTCGGTTTCAGGCCCCAGGCGTGACACCAAAGACTTCGGCATGGAAGCGGCGCCCGATAGCCCCTTCCTGATCTGTCCCGAAGTTGGTATGCCCGGCCCCCGCCGGTTGTAGTGCTTCAGGACAGAACGGTGGGCACCGTGATGGTGCCCAAACAAACATAGAGAATGTGGAGATACCCCCCCATGCAAACCGACACAACTCGCGAGAACCCGCAGGGCACCTTGCCGCAGGCCACCGATTCGAATTCGGATCTGTCCGCCACCGCGCCTGGCCAACTGCGCGTGATCAAGCGTAACGGCACTGTCGTCCCTTACACCGATGACAAGATCACCGTCGCCATCACCAAAGCGTTTCTCGCAGTTGAGGGCGGCACCGCTGCCGCTTCGTCGCGAATCCACGACACCGTTGCCCGCCTGACCGAACAAGTCACCGCGACTTTCAAGCGTCGCATGCCTTCGGGCGGCACCATCCACATCGAAGAAATCCAGGACCAGGTCGAACTGGCCCTGATGCGTGCTGGCGAGCAAAAAGTAGCCCGCGACTATGTGATCTACCGTGACTCCCGCGCCAAAGAGCGCGCAGCACACAGCCCTGCCGAAGAAGCCGTCAACGCTCATCCATCGATCCGCATCACCCGCGCCGATGGCAGCCTCGCACCGCTGGACATGGGTCGTCTGAACACCATCGTTACCGAAGCGTGCGAAGGCCTGGAAGAAGTCGACGGCGAGCTGATCCAGCGCGAAACCCTGAAGAACCTGTACGACGGCGTGGCCCTGACCGACGTCAACACCGCTCTGGTGATGACCGCCCGTACCCTGGTCGAGCGTGAGCCGAACTACTCGTTCGTGACCGCCCGCCTGCTGATGGACACCCTGCGTGCCGAAGGCCTGGGCTTCCTCGGTGTCGCCGACAGCGCGACCCACCACGAAATGGTCGACCTGTACGCCAAGGCACTGCCTGCGTACATCGCCAAAGGTATCGAATTCGAATTGCTGAACCCGGTTCTGGCGTCCTTCGACCTGGAAAAACTCGGCAAGGCGATCAACCACGAGCGCGATCAGCAGTTCACCTACCTGGGCCTGCAAACCCTGTACGACCGTTACTTCATCCACAAGGACGGTATCCGTTTCGAACTGCCACAGATTTTCTTCATGCGCGTGGCCATGGGCCTGGCGATCGAAGAGAAGCAGAAAGAAGACCGTGCGATCGAGTTCTACAACCTGCTGTCGTCCTTCGACTACATGTCCTCGACCCCAACCCTGTTCAACGCCGGTACCCTGCGTCCACAGCTGTCGAGCTGCTACCTGACCACCGTGCCGGATGACCTGTCGGGCATCTACCACGCGATCCACGACAACGCCATGTTGTCGAAATTCGCAGGCGGCCTGGGCAACGACTGGACTCCGGTTCGTGCGCTGGGTTCGTACATCAAGGGCACCAACGGCAAATCCCAGGGCGTCGTGCCGTTCCTGAAAGTGGTGAACGACACCGCCGTCGCCGTTAACCAGGGTGGCAAGCGCAAAGGCGCTGTCTGTGCCTACCTGGAAACCTGGCACATGGACATCGAAGAGTTCATCGAACTGCGTAAGAACACTGGTGATGACCGTCGTCGTACCCACGACATGAACACCGCCAACTGGATCCCAGACCTGTTCATGAAGCGTGTCTTCGATGACGGCAAGTGGACCCTGTTCTCGCCGTCCGAAGTACCGGACCTGCACGACCTGACCGGCAAGGCCTTCGAAGAGCGCTACGAATACTACGAAGCCCTGACCGAGTACCCAGGCAAGGTCAAGCTGTTCAAGACCATCCAGGCCAAAGACCTGTGGCGCAAAATGCTGTCCATGCTGTTTGAAACCGGCCACCCATGGCTGACCTTCAAAGACCCGTGCAACCTGCGCAGCCCGCAGCAGCACGTGGGCGTGGTTCACAGCTCGAACCTGTGCACCGAGATCACCTTGAACACCAACAAGGACGAGATCGCCGTTTGCAACCTGGGCTCGATCAACCTGCCGAACCACATCGTCGACGGCAAGCTGGACACCGCCAAGCTGCAACGCACCGTGAACACCGCCGTACGCATGCTCGATAACGTGATCGACATCAACTACTACTCGGTGCCGCAAGCGAAGAACTCCAACTTCAAGCACCGTCCGGTCGGTCTGGGCATCATGGGCTTCCAGGACGCTCTGTACCTGCAGCACATCCCTTACGGTTCCGACGCTGCTGTCGAGTTCGCCGACAAGTCGATGGAAGCGGTCAGCTACTACGCGATCCAGGCTTCCTGCGACCTGGCTGACGAACGTGGCGCCTACGAGACGTTCCAGGGTTCGCTGTGGTCCAAAGGCATCCTGCCGCTGGATTCGCAACAGATCCTGATCGAGCAGCGTGGCCAGAAGTACATCGACGTTGACCTGAACGAAACCCTGGACTGGGCACCGGTTCGCGCCCGTGTACAGAAAGGCATTCGTAACTCCAACATCATGGCCATCGCACCGACCGCAACCATCGCCAACATCACCGGCGTGTCGCAGTCGATCGAACCGACCTACCAGAACCTCTATGTGAAATCGAACCTGTCGGGCGAATTCACCGTGATCAACCCGTACCTGGTTCGCGACCTGAAGGCTCGCGGTCTGTGGGACTCGGTCATGATCAACGACCTGAAGTACTACGACGGTTCGGTGCAGCAGATCGAGCGCATCCCGCAAGAACTCAAAGAGCTCTACGCGACTGCCTTCGAAGTGGACACCAAGTGGATCGTCGACGCCGCCAGCCGTCGTCAGAAGTGGATCGACCAGGCTCAGTCGCTGAACCTGTACATCGCCGGCGCTTCGGGCAAGAAGCTGGACGTGACCTACCGCATGGCCTGGTACCGTGGTCTGAAAACCACCTACTACCTCCGTGCCCTGGCCGCGACCAGCACCGAGAAGTCGACCATCAACACCGGTAAGCTGAACGCTGTTTCCAGCGGCGGCAACCACGGTGACGACTCGGTCCTGGCAGCCCCAGCCGGTCCTGCACCAGTGCCGAAGGCCTGCGCCATTGACGAGCCGGATTGCGAAGCTTGCCAATGACAGCCATGTTGAAATAAACGTATACATTAGCGTGTAATACTCCATCAACCCCCTGATAACAAAGGGGGTTTTTGGTTTACAGCAAAAAATCTCCGACCTATACTTCCGACCCTGCTATCACAGGTTCAGGAAACGTATACATTGCAAGCCATCCGAATCAGATCCTTCACCGCCACTGATGGCCTACCTATGGCTGTGCTGGTGGATGAAGACGGCTACCCCCCCTTCCTACCCAACGTCTACGCCACCCTCCGTTATCGCGACCGGGGCGCAGCGTTGACGACCACTGAGAAAGTCCTTCGTACCTTGGGCATGGCCTACCTCTGGGCCTATGCGCGAAAGATTGACATCCATGCAACCCTTTCCTCTCCAACGTTCCTGACCATCGAGCAGTGCGAAGACCTAGCCAACTTTCTTCGATTGGATCGAGCGGGTCAGGATCGAGAGGTCAGCGCAGCCAAAGTCACAAAGCAACAAAAGATCGTGCGGCTTGAGCAGGTGCGCGGAAGGATGGCGACGAATGATACCGTGACCCATCTTTCCGCCGCTGAAGGGGGTTATAGGATCATGACGGTCGCCAAGTTTTTGGAGTTCCATCACGAGCGACTTTGCAATCAGGTACTGGCCCCGTCCAATGAAGATCTCAAATCAGCCCGTGAAGTGGCCATCGCGCGACTCCGTAGTCTAGCGCCCAAAACTGGTGGTTCATCTCAGGGAGACGCAGTAGAGGGGCTCCCAGAGTCAGTAATGACCGTTGTTGATAGCGCATTCGAAGCTGGTTCTGCTGAGAATCCCTTTAGAGAGGGATTCATCCAAGCAAGAAACCATCTGATGTACAGGTGCTTCGTCGACACCACAATGAGGCGAAATGAACTACGACACGTTCGGGTCGAAGATGTGGACTACGCACGCAAGCGCGTAAAAGTTAGAGTATCCAAAACACTCTCAAGGAATTTGCCAGTTTCGCAACAGACAGCAGATTTGTTTCGAAACTTCGTGAGTGATTACTGGGCAAAAATTCCAGCAAAAAAACGAATGCATGGTTATTTGTTCATCACGAGATCAGGCGATCAACTTTCGAAATCCGCTATAAATTTGATCTTTAAAGTCGCTAGAGATAGTTCGAAGGATATCCCTGATTTCCTTGCACCCCACACTCTTCGTCGGACTTGGAACGACAGACTTAGTCGTAAAATCGATGCGCTGCCCCCAGAAAAACGTATGGATCCTGAAGAGGAAAAACGCGTAAGAACTCAGTTGAATGGATGGTCAAAAAACTCAGAAATGGCTTCTAGGTATGCAGCAAGATCAATTAGAGAGAAAGCGGATAGGATTGCGGAAGAGCTAGCAAACGACATTGCAGGAAGGGTTTAAAATGGCGATAACCACAGACATCTCTTTAGAGACCAGTATCGCTTGCGTAGTAACGAAAAAGCTCAAGAAACAGGTTGTGCTGCTTGATGGTCGCTTGGTTACTATTTCACTTGGGGATAAGCTCGCGATACATAACAGGGATGGAAAATCATGCCCCATGTATTTAGAGATACTGGATGAACATAACGCTTTCCATGTAAGTCTTTTCACTTGCTTTTGCAGTACCCTTGCCACACATAGCCTGAGCTATAATTCGACCGTCAGTAAAGCCCTAAGCGCCTGGCTCGCGCAAGGCGATAATTTCTTTTGCGATAAGATAACTTTACAAGAAATCAGCACCATTTTCGAAATTAAGCCTTCATATAGGGCTTTCATCACCCCCATACTGCGCAGAGTAAAAGAATACTCTCTTCCTGGCCTATCGGAAGAGGTGGAAGATTTCCTAGAAAATGACCACAAATGGGAACAAAAGGGTGGCGGTGCTTACTACACTCTAATTACAAATGACCCCGAAAAAGGCGCCCTGACAAATCAAGAATTGCACAGTATTCATGGCGCATTAAATCACGGATATGCCAAAGGAGATTTATCTCTTCTGGCATTCACTTTATGTTGGTTTTTTATTGGAACGGGTGTGCGCCCTGTCCAAGTTCGTCGAATGAAACGCAATGATGTGATTATTCACGACAAAGCCGGTATGGAGGTAACTCTCAGGATCCCACTGGCGAAGGGCCAAGGAGTCATCACGAGTGAATACTGGATCAGGAAGGCTCCTACAGTGCTTGCGGAGTGCTTGATCACGTATTTGGAGACGTACGCAAATACAAAGAACTCAGAAGATGAGCCGCTTTTCCCAGGCACACCGTCGGTGCTAGGTAACTTAGTGACTGACACATTGGCGTCACTGCCTACCTATTCGGAGCGTCTGGAAAGCCCCATCCACATCACTCCATACCGCTTCCGTTACACCATGGCAACGCGGGCATTAGCTCAAGGTGCATCCGATGCAGAGGTAGCGAGGCTGCTTACACACCGAAGCACTTCTTGCATTAAATTCTATAGAGCATCGATGCCGCAGCTTCAGAAGCCGATTCGGCAAGCTCTTGGAAAAGAAATGGATTATTTCGCCAGCGCTTTCCAAGGGCGTCTGATTAGTCACCTGGATGAGGCCAGTCGTGCCGGAGATGACGAATGCGTTATCTCTGATTACCTCCGGCTCACCGGAGAGACCTTGGGTGCTTGCGGCACTCGTGCTGAATGCCATCAGCACGCCCCCATCGCCTGCCTGTCTTGCCCGTACTTTGAGCCTTTGATCAACGCTCCCTGGGAAACCTTGATGGTGTCGCTGATTGATGATCAGAAAATCGAGACAGAACCTCGAATTCAGCAGATAAATCATAATGCAATGGCTGCGATTCAACAGATCATGGCAGTACGAGACAGCAGGATGCATGAGGCGGTAGTCTAACATGGGCGCGATTGTACATTTCGTAGGAAAGACAGAGCTGGCCGCGAGTGAGAATCTTGAGCAGTTTATTCTTCATGCAAAAGTGAATATGCCGTTCGCCAACGTCTGCTGGGAAGATAATAGTTGGAATATTACCAGCTTCAACATTGGCAAAAACCAAGGCAAAACTAAGAAAATTGCGCATTTCAAGGCGCTGCGCGATCCTTCTGGAAGCAAGTCTACCGTCGAAATTCCATTTTCGATGCCATTTCTTGAATTTGCAAAATCCGCTTTTAGCGAAATTATGCGCCGCTTTCAGCTGCAAGAATTCAAACGCTATTTGTATGCAATGCAGGCGATAGAGCAAGCTCTCTTAGATGCAAATAAGCCCGCGTGCATTGGCCATGTTGACGGGTTCATTCTGGATGAAGCCGCCAAATTGCTACAGGTTCGCTTCGCCGATGCTTGGAGCGTCGGTCGCTGCTTGGAGCGACTGGCGACGAAAATCATCTCCCCCGCAAAATTGACTAATGTACCACTGGAATGGGTGTCTCCGATTGCATATAAACAACCCATTCGGGGTGATCGGGTGGCGCCGAAACTTAACGACAAGGTAGTCAGCCGACTTCCTAGTGTACAGTCCATTCTCGACTTGGCTGAAATTCACCATACAAGTAAGCACATCCCAGATCGCGTGGTTACTTCGTTCGTTACATTGGCGATGTTTGCACCCAGCAGGGGCTCTGAGATTTTATCCTTGCCAGTAAACTGCATTCGCCATGTGCAAGACGAAGATGGATTGATGATGGGTCTAGCTTGGGATCCGGCCAAAGGCGGAATGCCGCTCACGAAGTTTGCTGCCTCAGAAGACTTTGAAAAGCTTGCATCGGACACTGTTGAGTTTCTTATTAACCTTGGCGCATCGGCCAGGAAGGCAGCACTGTGGTATACAGAAAACCCAGGAAAGCTATATCTCCCTGAGAGCTTGGAACACCTTCGAGATAAGCCTGTAACGCTTTATGAAGTTGCGAGAATATTAGGGAAAAATACGGCTATCAAAGGCTGTCACTCTGATCGCTACGGGCTTTTGAAGGTAAAGGGCTATACTTCAGACCCAACACGCCGAGCTGACGCGGCGGCTTCTTGGGTAAGTCTGTACGACTTTAACTCACTCCAAAATTATGTCTTGGCGAAACTACCTGAGATATTTCCAATTTTGGATGGTTCTACTGGATTGAAATGGCATCAGAGTCTATTCGTGTTGCCTGAAAATACACTTTCACCTACAGCCGAGACGCTTAACAACGTTCCAGCCGTATTTAGTGTCAATCAATTCAACAACCAATTAGGGGCAAATCCTAGCGGCATCACCATTTTCTCTCGTCACGGGAAAACACAACCGGACGGCAGCCCACTGGCCATCACAACCCACGGATTCCGGCACCTTTTGAACACTCTGGCTCAAAGCAAGCATTTGAGTGAGTCTCTCATCGCATTCTGGTCAGGGCGAAAGAGCGTCAAGCAAAACAAATGGTATGACCACGTGCCTGAAGAGGCTTTCATCGAAGCGTATCTGAAACTTGGAGACAACGTCGGCGGCATAGCCTCCGGAGAAGCGCTAAGCGAAAAGGTACAAGGACTCATTGCCAGCCACGGATTGACTGAGCATGAGGCCATGAGAGTCGAGCTAGGGGCCATTAGCGTAACTCGCTTCGGTCTTTGCAAGCACGAATACGCCCTGACACCATGCCCTTTAGATAAAGACTGCTCTAACTGTTCAGAACATGTATTCGTTAAGGGAGACAAACGCCACCGCAAGGAAGCTGAGTTCCAATACAACATCCATGCGAAGGCCGTTTCAGCCGCCACAGCCGCTCTCCAGAGAGGTGAGCCAGGTGCAGCACGCTGGCTGAAGCAGAATCAGCCCCGGATGGAGCGCTGGGCTCTCGTGTTGGAGAGGATGAACGATCCTAGCATCCCTGATGGAACCTTGATCACCCTGCCCCCGCCCGAGAATACTCAGTCCAAAACGGGATTGGCTCATGCCGTCAGAATGATCACTACAGACGCAGATCAGCCACCAGAGGCTGACCTTGCAGATGAAGCTGAAGATGCTCTTATGTCGATGGGGTTCTTCTGATGGGCGCACCTAAGATGACCGATCTGATGATAAATCAGTCGGTGTTAATGCTGGACGGATGGGCGGGAAAGCTGACTTGGGATCTATATCTCGAGTCTCTTGCCGTTGATATTGGCCATCGATACACCAAGGCAGCAATGCTGAGACATGATCGAATCAAAGATGCTTGGGATCATGCGAAAGAGCGCTGCCGGGGTTCGAATGAGGACTCTTCCAAGCCCCCCGAAGTCGCGCTCATGGATAGTCGGAATAGAGAACTGGAGGAACGCATACAACGCCTAACACGCGAAAACACCAGGCTTTTGGAGCAGTTCGTGCGCTGGGCTCATAACGCTTCACGGCGAGGAATGAGTCTGGAGGAGCTGGAACGGCCTCTGCCGTACGTTAAAACAAAAGATCTTTCTTAAATGGCTGCCACCAACGAGGAAGCGCGAGTGCGAGCTGCGAGCGCCGGTCTCTGCCAATGGGCTTCCATTCTTACGCCTTTAGCCGTGCGGGCCTGCGCGCTCCGCTTGCCTTTTGAGTTTAATCACACACTGTAACGTAACTTTTGACTTGTAACGTAAGCAGCGTTACAGAGCATAGAATTACGTTACAGACCAGTCATCACCGACCATATGGTGGAGCATGGAGTCCGCTTCGAGCGCTGAAAGCGCTGTACTTGGCAAAGCTTTTATCCGGGCCGGCGAAGGGCTGGGGCTTGATGACGCTGAACTTTCAGCTGTCTTGAACGAGCATGTTTCTTCGGTGCTGCTTCTCCGCCATGGACATGAACTGCTTCGACCGAGCAGTGACGCGTGGAGCCGTGCTTTGCTTTTAGTTGAGGTGTATCAGTCATTACTCGCAGCCGTTGGTAACGAGCGAAATGCAAGAAACTGGCTCAGCAGCGAGAATCGTGGTCTGTGTAGTCGACCTCGTGGCCTTATAAATAGCAGAACGGGTCTCGAGCAAGTTGTCCAATATCTAGCGGCTAATCGCTCACTCATCTAACACCTCCTGTGAAGCCAGTCAGGTGGCCAATGCATGACGATTTACCACCGCGCTTTGAGTTTTTATGGCCCAGCACATCAGCGCCCGTCGCTGAGGGTAGTAGAACCCAGATATCATTTGCTGAAGCTCTGTGATGAGCAGTCGACGTCAATGGAGAGCGTTATGAACTTGTTTAGGAGATGCGTTGAATTCGTTTGGCCTGACAAAAGATCTGGCTCAGAGCAAGCGAGAGATCGCGCGTTCATAGCTGCCCTCAATAAACTGCAGTCGCTCCGCGTGACACCTGACGGCGGCATGTCGATAAACCCAGACGAGATACGAGAGCAAGTAATAGCGAGTCGACGATCACTCAAGCGATTCGTGCGATGACATCAGCGGTCTTGCTGGCGTACTGAGCCGAGCCGTCGGCTCGAAGGGGCGATGGCAGGACAGCATTGCACCTTGCTCGACTACTGCTGTGAATCACACAAGTACTCCCATCTCCCGGTCATTTCCTCCAAGCGCTCACGGAATGCAGATTCGACTATACCCCCACGTTGTATGCCGAAAGCGACCCGCACCTGAGTCAAAGATGCGGTTGGCTTTTTGAAGAAGCGCTCGCGGCAATCACCCCAAGTGCAGTCGATTGTTTCACTAATTTTTGAGCGCAAAACAGACATCCGTTAATGACCCCAAACTGGGTCATTAAGTGGCAAAAGCTAGGTTAGTGTCCCTTTTAAGGGACATTAAGAGAGGTCGTGCCTAAGCATTCGCGTCGCGGAAAAGCAGGGCCACCAACAGTGCTCCAAGTTTTTCCGCATCCTTTTGGCCTCCCATCACAACACTCCCTATCCCGTTTGAAGCCTGAAAATCCGGACTCTCCAATATCGGCACGCTTCCGCCCCGAGGGATCATCAGCAAGACGGCTTCAGCCTTGAGGCCATTCCAGCGCAGACAATCGTGGTAAAGATGCGCTGACTCCATCGCATCCAATACCCCGAGTCGACTACTCCGATACTTAGCGTCGAGCACAATGAATCGCCGCCCACCCGGCGAATCCAACGTGATGACGATATCAGGGACACGCCGGCGAGAGAGGCTCCGAAAACCTTTGTAGGGCTTTTTATCGACAGCGGGACACGGCACTTGCAGCCAAACGTCGAGCGCGAAGCCGTCACCGATGCCTCGCCAAAGTATCCGGTCGATTTTGGTCGAGGGGTGGCGCTTCCAATTAAGCTGAGGGCACAACCGCCGAAGCTGCAGTACCACCGCTGTATAGCACCATCGCTCGTATACTTCCCATGTAGGGCTGATCCAGAGCGACTCGTCCGAGAGTTGTCCAAGTACCCCAGGCCGGAGAATGAACCAACCGAAACGGTACGCCTGTGCATAGACAGGGTGGGAGGAGATTGCATTCAGGCCGGACGCAGAGAGCCTACGGTTGGACAGACTACGAAAAGGCATCTGATTGTTGATGCGCTCTAGCCTAGCTTGCAGAGACACCAAATACGCAAGGCGCCTTTCTAACCTGGGAGCCAGTGGGGATCGGGTATCGCTTAACTCAACTTTTGCCGCGATCACACTCAACGCTATGCTGACTTTCTTACACCGCCGAATGACTTCGGACAGAATCAGCCCTATTGCCTGATTGGCAGCATTGTCTTGGTCTTCGTAAGCAGTGGGAATATCGAACCGCACCGTGTTCAGTGGTGGTTTATCGGCTATCTCTGGATGCAGTAAAGCTCTCCCTCCGGGGCTGTTGAATGCTTTGTGGATGCCAGCCCTGTCCAACCGTTTGACCTGATGCGCACTGACGAATGCTCGCTCTCTACGAAGCTTTGTCAGCGGCTTCAGTGTGACTTGCTTCAGTCCCGCCACAAGACGTTCGCCATATCTCCTTAGCCGTGAATACTGAAGGTGATGGCTGGTCATACCCCCATCGGCTCCAATAGCGGATTGAGCATCCTCCGTCCCGAACAGAAGGGCTGGATCGAAATCTAGGATGTCATTCACCATTGCAGAAAAGGTTTCGCCGCCAAGCTTTTTCGAATCAGGAGAAACGTCGAGGCGATAAATCCCTATACGCTCCTGATGCTCATCGAAAAGCTCGGCCATCACCTCACCGGCGTAAAAACCAGGCTGCCACTGCCAAGCGGCTTCGCCTTCCCAACTGACCTTCTCCAGGAGAACGTCATCCACATACATGGCCCAATCCTTTCGGGCTATGAAGTGGTAAGTCGAACGCTCTGAAAACCCAGTGTTGAGCGCCTCGAGCGAAACCTCGAAGCGAGTACCATCACTGCAGGCGCAGCTAATGATTGCCATGGTTACCGCCAGAACCGCGTGGATCCTGTGTGCCCCAATTCCTCGCTCATTTCTTCCACTTTTGTAAAAGACGATTTGAGATCTGCGTCCTTAAAGGTAGCCTTAAGCAGAGTGAACATCCGCTGCACCCGTGGACTGTCTTCCCCTCTGAGCTTGGGCAGGATTTTTGAATAAACCGCATGATCCAGCGCTCGCTGAAATTCGATAACCTCGCCAAGTTGAGTCTGGTGGATGTAACCCAAGATATCGTGGAGGGTTCGCCAACCGAAATGCATGCGGAGCGGACGCAAGATCTCCATCAGTCGGGTCATAAGGGTTTGGATGGTTTCGATTTGGTCGTGCGCAAGGGCGGTAGTTTTCCATCCTGGGAACGCTTTTAGGTCAATGTCCCAAAACTCGATTACGGTGGCACGATCCAAGACTTTATCGCTAAGACCATGGGTGGTCTCATCCATATTCACAGTACCAATAATCACGAGATTATCCGGATAAGGGACTGAGCCCGGAACGCCGTTAAGACCTTCAGCTTGGCCGTGCAACTCAATTGCCTCTCCAGTCTCCATCGCTGAAAGCAAAGGAGCGAGGTATTGCTCAGGATGGGAGAGATTCATCTCATCCAGCACGAGCGTATAGGGCTTGGAGGGATCGGCACTCGCTTGGAGCAGGAAATCCAGAACACCTGTACGAACATATGAGTCTGTCTCGAGTGGGTTCACATATCCCAAGAGGCTCGAGTAATCATGCCAGCCCGGCTGGACAGGAACTATCAGGAGTCCTTCAGCTGGAACGTCTTCACTCTGCCAGGTGCTAAGGGCATAGCCCCGGGCTAATTGAGTTTTCCCCGCTCCACTAAGGCCCGTCAGAACTGCAAAATGGCGCCTCTTGTGGCTCCATAGTCCGGCATCTAATTGAGCGATCAGCTCCGCTGGGAACTGAAACTCAGGATCAAACCCACCGACGATGTCTTTGAGTGACGGCCTCTCTACAGAGACCGACGTCGCTGTTACCGGCGTTATCTCAATATCCTGCTGGTCGGCCTGGTCAGCTACCGGCAGCCCCTTCGGCACCCAATGGATCTGCTTGGCCCAATGCAAGCCTCTCTCCGTGAGGCTAAGAACTTTGTCAGTGAGATCTACTAGCTGGAGCGACCTGAGCCACCAAATAAGACTCGACGGCGCAAAATCTTTTGTCCACCCTGGATTGACCTTTCGAAGCAGCAGGATCGCATCGCGGTTAGCCATTGGGGCATCGATAAGTGCATAAAGAAGGTTATCGAAACCAAGGATTTTGGTGACCATCCAATCGAGAACCTCGTCAAGATCCCCAGATTCTAGAAGCGCCTCTCCACGTGGTGTCAAATGCAGCTCATTGCCGACAGCCTTCAATGCTCCCCATTCGGCCATAAGCGCGTTCAGTTGCGTCGCCAACGTAGACTTTTTGGCAAGGGGGCTTACAGATTGAAGATGCTGCAGGAAATCCTCACGGGTACATCCCTCCGCAGCAAATTCGATCATTGCCTGAATTGTGGAGGCACCGCCTTTAATCGCCAACATCCCACGGCGCCTGCGCTCAGGCGGCAGGGGGTTCAACATCTCTTGGCCGGTTACAGGATCGGAAATCTCCGTGGCCTCTGCCTCGGGCGTCTGGACATGATTTACATACAGCAGCCACGGAACGGTAAGGCGAGTGGCACCTTCTTTAGACACAGTCGTATCGACCTTGCCGATAACCGCGTCTAGGCGGTTCAGCACAAGCATATGCAGGCGGTGTCCCGCTTCTCCACGGCTACGAATGCCCATAACGGTGGCTAATTCGCGAAGTTTTCGATAATGGGCGATAGTCGTGAACGCGCCCGGGCATAGCAAAGCGAATAGCCGATACATTTTTAGCTTCGGTGTGCGCTTCGCCAGGCTGGCCACCTCTGGCTGAAGGGTCTTCCATGCGTCCGATATCAGGGCCTCTCGCTCGAGTGGGTCGTCAGTGGCACTGTAGCTAACCTTCAAATCCCAGAGATGCTGGGGGATTACCTGACTCTTGGCGACATTGGAGATGTCTACGCTACCCATACCTGTAGCACTGACGGCTTCTGAGTTCCAAAGCGCCACCTGGAACTGCTCGCTCAAAAACTCAGAGCGGGATACGTCCCTGACCTTCTCCATCCACTTGAGCAACTCCGCAATCCATCTCTGGTTGCCCGCCAAGCCTATGGTGCTTCCTAACCTGGCACACGCCCCTTTCAGTTGCTCATCTTCCCGCAAATCCACCATCCTCTCCCCTCCATTGAAATGGGATCTTGATATCCCTAAGTGCAATCAGTTGTCATGAAGGCGCAAGCGGTTGCTCACAGGTTCTCCCATCGTCTCTTGGTCAAGCGTAGAGATAAGCCATTATGGAATGATGCGCACAGAAAAAAAGCTGGTGGTCAGAATAAAAGAACGCCATGGAATGAGCCGGATAGCTCCTGTGGATAAGATTCACAGGAGGCGCTGCCCGACATCCAGGTAAGCTCGCAATAGGATTACCAATCGGGCTCTGGCTCTGTACCCAAATGCATCGACATAACCAGCGCACGGCGGTAATGCAAAGGGGTGGCGTTCAACTCTAGGGATAGAAGTCGGTCGGCTGCACCTACCAAGGTATCAATCCGCTCGCGAGGTACTGCTATATAAGCAACCAAACGTTTCCCGTTTGCTGTCATAGACCCTATTCCTTTTGGGGGCTCTAGGTCTTGTGACAATCGAGGATCTGCGTAGAGTTGGCATTCGACCTCTGGGTATTTGAAACTCTCCGGGTAGAGCACTTCGCCCTTCAGCGTCAAGATCATATGTTCATCATAATGACCTTCGTTAGCCCTCAGCTTATTGGGCAGCGCTAGGCTGAACGACCACGTAAAATCCCACCCGGACAGCTTGATTTGATAGAGGGTACGTTGCGTTTCGAGCCGGGGCCGGCCTCGCCGAATGTTAGATTTTTTCTGGGCTGTACGAGGCATAGCGACCTCCATCAGAAACGGCCAGCCTGTGGAAAGGATTAGCTAACTCCCCCGGCTGACCTCAAAAGCATAGTCGTAGTGAATGCTGGACTGCGGCTCCTAACTCTTAAAGATGGTAAACGCCTGGCAGTCGCGATGAGCCGTAAACCTGATCAGAAATTTTGCAGGACAACGGCTCGCCGATGAAACGGTGCCGCTGCCGAGCAAGCTCTACGATCTAGACTTCACCCCACCACTGGGGGGAACATCCGCTTGCGCAAATCAATGGAGTTGAATATCCAATTTCAGGCATAACCGCGTGCTGCCGTTACAGCATAATATCGCCCAGTTCTATTCATAATCGTGCTGCGCACCGTTTCAGCAACCGCCAAGCACTACAGGGAATTTCAAAAAATGTCGCAAGCCTCCAATAACCTGGCCGCCTACATCTGGTCTTTGGCTGATTTACTCCGTGGCGATTTTAAGCAAAGCCAATATGGCCGGATCATTCTGCCGTTCACCCTGTTGCGGCGTCTTGAATGCGTGCTGGAAGCAAGCAAGACGGCGGTGCTGGCGGAGCATGCGCGCGTCCAGCAACTCAACATTTCTGAAGAAGCGCAGGAAAAACTGCTCCTGCGCGCCAGCGGCGGGCTGTCATTTTTCAATACCTCAAAAATGGATCTATCCAAGCTTGGTGAGGCTGGCATCAAGGCCAACCTGGAGTCCTATCTGCAAGGCTTTTCCAAGGATGCTCGGGAGATTTTTGAGCACTTCAAATTCACCGAATTCCTCGGCCAGCTCAACGACGCCAATCTGCTTTACAAGGTCGTGCAGCGGGTTCGGCAGACTGATTTAAGCCCCGCAGCTGTTTCCAACCACGACATGGGGCTGGTGTTTGAAGAGCTGATCCGCCGCTTTGCCGAAGGGTCGAATGAAACCGCCGGGGAGCACTTTACCCCTCGCGACATAGTGCGCCTCACCACCTCCCTGGTGTTTATGGAAGACGATGATGCGCTGACCAAGCCCGGCATCATCCGCACCATCTACGACCCTACGGCAGGTACGGGCGGCTTTCTCTCATCCGGCATGGAATACGTGCATGAGCTGAACCCGCAGGCCCTGATGCGAGCTTATGGTCAGGAGCTAAACCCCGAGAGTTACGCCATCTGCAAAGCGGACATGCTGATCAAAGGGCAAGACGTCAGCAACATCAAACTAGGTAACACCCTCTCGAACGACCAGCTTTACGCCACTGAATTTGATTACATGCTCTCTAACCCACCCTTTGGCGTGGATTGGAAAAGGATCGAGCAAGAGATCAATGACGAGCACACGCAAAAAGGATTCAGTGGCCGATTTGGTGCAGGTTTGCCACGAGTCAGCGATGGCTCCTTGTTGTTCCTAATGCACCTGCTCAGCAAGCTCCGCGACGGTTCACAAGGTGGTGGGCGGATTGGCATCATTCTCAATGGCTCGCCTTTGTTTACCGGTGGTGCCGGCTCTGGGGAATCGGAGATCCGCCGCTACATTCTCGAAGCCGACTTGCTCGAAGCTATCGTCGCGCTGCCTACCGACATGTTCTACAACACCGGTATTTCGACCTATGTCTGGGTGCTGTCGAACAAAAAAGCCCAGGAGCGTAAGGGCAAGGTACAGCTGATCAATGGCGTGAACCTTTGCGGAAAAATGCGTAAATCCCTCGGCTCCAAGCGCAATGAAATGGACGAGGGCGATATCGCCACGGTGATCCGCGCCTTCGGCAGCTTTGCCGCAGTCGATGCTTACGAACTGGACAAACAAGCCGCACAAAAAAGCAGTCGAGGCCGCCAGGCTACCAACCCGAAAGTTGAGGCTGCCAAGACCTTCGCCAGCAAGATCTTCAACAGCCATGAGTTCGGCTATCGCCGCATAAGCATTGAGCGACCGCTGCGACTGTCTTACCAGTTCAGTGACGAGCGAGTGGCTACCTGTCGCTTTGCCCCCGGCGCCCTCAACAACGCCATGCGTTGGGTCTACCAAGAGTTCAGCGCAGTAGAGGGCGAAAGCTGGAGCGACGGCGACAACTGCAAGCATTACGGCGACCTAAGCACCCATGAAGACGCTATTCGACGTTACTGCAAGCTGCACTTCCCCGATCTAAAAGAGAAACACATCAAGGATCTGCTCAACAGAACAACCTGGATGGATCAGAAGCGGCTGTTACTCAAGGCTCAAAGTCTTCAGGCCAGCATTGGCACCGCCCAGCATGACGACTTCAACACTTTTGACGAGGCCGTCAAAGCGACCTGCAAGCAACAGGATATTGCCCTAGACGCCAAAGACAAAAAACAGATCATCGATGCCGTGAGCTGGAAAAATCCAGAAGCGGCAGCGGTCATCAGAAAGGTTCACAAAACCAAAGCCAATCCCCTGTACGGTTTGTTTGCCGTCAACGGTGAGGTGCTGGAATATCAAACCGATAGCGATCTCCGTGACAACGAAAACGTAGCGCTGGATCCAAGCCAAACCGTTAACGCCATTAACGAAGCTTACTTCCTTAAAGAAGTGCAGCCGCATGTGCCCGATGCCTGGATAGATGCCGGCAAGAAAGATACTAAAGATCAACAAGTCGGCATCGTCGGTTATGAAATCCCGTTTAACCGGCATTTCTACCAATATCAACCACCGAGGGATTTGCTAGAAATTGATGCGGATCTGGATGCAGTATCAGCTGAGATCATGCAGTTGCTGCAAGAGGTGCATTCGTAATGGCGAGGCTATATAAGCCGTATCCGGAGTATAAGAGTTCAGGATTTGAGTGGCTGGGGGATATCCCTCTGAACTGGAAGTGTGTTCGGCTTAAATATAGTGCCGACCTGTATTGCAATAAAATTGAAGCGAGATCTGTGCAGAGATATGTTGGCATGGAAAACATAGAGTCTGGAAATGGCAGGTATCTCGTTAAAGAAGATGTCACCCCCGAAGGGCTGTCTACATCTTTTTTAAAAGGAGATGTTCTTTTTGGAAAGCTTAGACCATACCTTGCCAAATCTTGGCTGGCTGAATTTTCAGGCATTTGCTCCTCTGAGTTTCTTGTTTTACGAAGCAAAAATGTTTCTCCTAGATTTTTGCACTACTACACCCTGACTGACGAGTTTATCAATCAAGTTGATGCGTCGACATATGGGTCAAAAATGCCGAGGGCGAGCTGGGATTTTATTGGATTGATGCCTGTCCCTATTCCTGACAGCGGGTCGGAAAAAATCTCTAACTTTCTCGATCACGAAACTGCCAAAATCGACACACTGATCGAAAAACAACAACAGCTCATCCAGCTACTAAAAGAAAAACGTCAGGCCGTAGTTAGCCATGCCGTTACCAAAGGATTGAACCCCAATGCCAAGATGCGCGACTCGGGTGTTGAGTGGCTGGGGAAAGTACCTGAACATTGGATTTCTTGTACTTTAAGGCGATATGCAAATTTTGTTGATGGGGATAGGGGGAGTGAATACCCCAATGAAAAAGATTTTACAAATGAAGGAGTAGTGTTTTTATCTTCAAAAAATATAATTGAAGAGCGCCTGGACTTGACAGAAGTTAAATTTATCTCTCACGAGAAGTTTAACGCGCTAAGTCGCGGCAAAGCTTTGGATGGCGACTTGATTGTAAAGGTTAGGGGTAGCATTGGTCGGATTGGAGAGCTGGCCAAATTTGACACTTCGGAGCACGGATATCATACGGCATTTATCAATGCGCAAATGATGATTATCCGAACTAAAAATGGATTGCTGGCTAATTACCTTCGACTTGTTTCACAAAGCCTGTATTGGACAGAGCAATTAGCTGTTGGTGCCTATGGCACTGCCCAGCAACAATTATCAAACGATGTGTTCTCTAACCTTTGTCTCGTTGTGCCGCCCGAAGAAGATCAATGGATGATTGTGAGGAAGCTTGAGCAATACCTTACTTTCTTTAATCGCTTGATCGACAAAGCTAAGAAGGCTATTGATTTAATGCAAGAGCGTCGCACCGCCCTAATCTCCGCCGCCGTTACTGGCAAGATCGATGTGCGAGACTGGGTAGCGCCGAAAGTCAGTCAACCCAACAAGGAAGTAGCCGCATGAGTGCATTGGGTGGCGGTAAGGCCAACGAGTTGACATTCCAGAACGATATGCTCAAACATCTGGTTAGTAACGGTTGGCTGCAGGGTAAAGCGGAAAACTACAACCGTGAACTGGCCTTGTACCCGGAAGATCTGCTCGGTTTTGTTCAAGACACCCAGCCTGAGCAGTGGCAAAAATTCTGCGTGCTCTACCCAAGCCACCCCGAGCAAATTTTTCTTGAGCGGGTCGCTAGCCAACTGAATAAAACCGACCCCAATGCCGCCAGCAAAGACATGCGCACCTTCGGCACGCTGGGCGTGTTGCGCCATGAATTGCGTCACCGTGGCACCCGGTTCAGTCTGTGCCAGTTCAAACCTGAACACGATCTAAACCCCGATACCTTGGCTCGCTATGCTAAGAACCGCTGCCGTGTCGTGCCTGAGGTGGCTTATTCGCCCTGGGCAAGCAAAGAACATCTCGAACAGTCCGGCAGCAAGGCCAAAGCCTGGCGAATTGACTTGGTGCTGTTTGTAAATGGCTTGCCGGTCGCCACGCTAGAGCTGAAATCCGAATTCAAGCAGGCTGTGCACAGCGCCATTAAGCAATACAAAACCACGCGCTTTGCCACAGACCCTGTCACCAAAAAGCCGGAACCGCTGCTGACCTTCAAGCGTGGCGCGCTGGTGCATTTTGCCGTGAGCCAGTACGAGGTCTATATGGCCACGCGGCTGGAAGGCGCGGAGACCTTCTTCCTGCCATTCAACAAGGGCACCACGGTCGGCGGTGCCGGTAACGATGTACCGGCAGACATTAACAAGTACGCCACCGATTACCTGTGGAACGAGGTGTTGCTACCCAGCAATCTGCTGTCGATTCTCGGGCGCTTTGTGCATCTGCAAATTGAAGAGAGAGAAGATTGGGAAGGCCGTAAATACAAAAAAGAAAGCCTGATTTTCCCGCGTTATCACCAGTGGGATGTGGTGAATAAACTGGTCACGGCGGCCCGCACCGAAGGCCCCGGCCAAAAGTACCTGATCCAACACAGCGCCGGTTCCGGTAAGTCCAACTCGATTGCCTGGATAGCGCATCAGCTGTCGGCGCTTTATGGCGCGGAGGGCTGCAAGCAGTTCAACTCAGTGATTGTGGTGACGGATCGCACCGTGCTGGATGATCAGCTGCAAGACACCATCAACCAGTTTGAACACGTCGATGGTGCGGTTGGCCGTATCAATAATCAGGAAGGCGACGGCTCGAAATCAGAGAAGCTGGCAGCCGCGCTGGAAAACTCACAGCCGATTATTATCGTCACCATTCAAACTTTTCCCTACGTGCTGCGCGCCATCGAGAACAGCGTCAGCTTGAAAGAACGCTGCTACGCAATCATTGCCGACGAAGCCCACTCCTCGCAAACCGGCTCTACAGCGCGGCAGTTGAAAGAGGTATTGATGATTGAGGCTAAGGCTGATGGTGAGGACGAACTCAGCTCTGACGACATTCTCGATGCCGCCGTGGCGTCACGCCGGGCGTCAAAAAACCTAAGTTATTTTGCCTTCACCGCCACGCCGAAAACCAAGACGCTGGAACTGTTTGGCCGTTTGCCCAAGCCCGCTGAACAACCCTCTAAAACCAATAAGCCCGAGGCCTACCATGTGTACAGCATGCGTCAGGCCATTGAAGAGGGCTTTATTCTGGATGTGCTGAAGAACTACACCAACTACAAAGTGGCCTACAACCTGGCGCAAAAAATCGATAAGGCCGATCAGGAAGTTGAGAGCAAAAAAGCCAAGGTCAAGCTCAACCAGTGGGTGCGCCTGCACGAGTACAACATCGCCCAAAAGGTGCAGGTGATCGTTGAGCACTTCCGCAGCAACGTCATGGGCCTGCTGGGTGGCCAAGCCAAGGCCATGGTAGTCACCAGCTCGCGCAAAGAAGCTGTGCGCTACAAGCTGTGTTTTGACAAATACCTCGTCGACAAGGGCTATCAAAAAATCCATGCCATGGTGGCGTTCTCGGGTGAGGTGGAATTTACCGAGAAAGACCCGAACGCTGTCGCGCTACTCGGCACAAAATATACCGAGAGCAACATGAACCCTAACCTCAAGGGCCGCGACATGCGTAAAGCCTTTGATAGCGATGATTATCAGGTGATGATTGTTGCCAACAAATTTCAGACCGGCTTTGACCAGCCCAAGCTCTGCGCCATGTACGTGGACAAAAAGCTTGGCGGCGTGGAGTGCGTACAGACCTTGTCGCGCTTGAATCGTACTTATCCGGGCAAGGCGGAAGTCGGCACCTTCATCCTGGATTTCTTCAACGAGCCGCAGGAAATCCTCGACTCGTTCCAGCCGTATTTTCAGACGGCAGAGCTGGCGGATGTTTCCAATCCAGACCTGATCTTCGATTTGTTTGAGAAGCTCAACGCCGCTGGTATTTATAAATCGACTGAGGTTGAGCAGTTCTGCGCGGCCTTTTTCGTAAAAAACAAAAGCAATGCCGCGATTGCCAACATCTGCAAACCTGCGGTCGAGCGCTGGACGAAAAGCTACAAGCAGGCGGTTGAAGCCTACGCGCACTCGAAAGAAATATTCGAGCGGATAAAAAAAACCCAAGATGCGGTGTTGATCGCCAACGCGGAAAACGACCTGAAGGAATGCAAGCAAGCCAAGGACGCCCTCGACATCTTCAAAAAGGATCTGGGCACCTTCGTGCGCTTCTATGAGTTCATGTCGCAGATCGTCGATTACGATGACAAACAGCTGGAAAAGCTCAGTCTATATGCGCGGAATCTAAGCCCAATGCTGCGCGAAACCCTTGTGGATGAGGATGACATTGACCTCAACAGTATCGTGCTCAGCCATTACCGCGTTTCGAAAATACGCCAGCAAGACCTGAAGCTAATAGAAGACTCGCCCGACTATAAACTGGTGCCAGGTGAGGGGCTTGGCTCAGGAACGGCAAAGGATATCAAGGAAGAGCTGCTTTCGCAGATATTAGAACGGCTCAACGAGCTATTTGTGACGGATCAGCTGACTGAGAAAGACATGGTGAATTACGCCTATACCATCCGTGACAAGGTCAGTGAAAACCAATTGGTTATGCAGCAACTGGCCAACAATACCGCTGAGCAAGCGCTGCTGGGTAACTTTGCCAACGCGGTAGATGACGCAATTATGGACAGTGGCGATGCTCACCAGAATCAGATGATGCAACTGTTATCTGATCCAGCTAAAGCCAGTAAATTTGCGAAGGTGGTTTTTGATTTACTTAACTTGACGGCGTAATGATTGGCTGAAGCATCGACAGCACCTGGGCCACTTAAATTCAGTGGCCCTGGGCTCGGCAGGCTCTCACTGCTTTAGTGCCCGCCGCGATGCCACCGGGGGTGAGCACCCCCGAATCCACCCAGACTTCAGAAGTCTTCCTTCTCTTCCCGGATGTCGACCTCGCCCATAGCCCCCAAATAGATCTTCCGACAGGGCAGCTCGGTGATGAATCCGCTTTCGAAAAGCATCCTGGGGATATCCCCAAATAAGCTCGACACCTCCCATTTCTCGGTGAGCGGCTTCATTGTCTCTGCAACGAATGAATCTAGGTCGAAGTCCTGCGTTGCGACAAATGGCCCTGCGCGGGCGTACCCTTCGAAAATGCCTGAGGCTATGCAGATGACTTCTCCGGCCTTCACGATCATAACGCCACCTTATGATTGTTCATGGGGCTTCATGGCAAAGATGAACACGACCATTACTGCAACACTCGCGGGGTGAAATGGTGCATCCCCTGTGAAAGCCGCAGAAACTCACGCAGGCTCGCACGTCCATTGTCGCGCTGGAACGTAGCGAGAACGTACCGAGAGTTCACTGTGGTCAGCACCCAAAATCGTCCCTCGCGTTCCGCTTTAATCACGTCTGAAGTCCGGATCAGATGGCCATCGCCGAACCGACCGTACTGGTCTTTTCGGTTGTGACCAAAAACTACGCCTATGCCAGCGCGAGCCCTGATGAATGCTCCACAGAGATAGGCGGTGACCGGTTCCTCAAAGCGTTGCGCCTGGGCCTTTATGATTCGTGTGAGATCGAAGTCTGTATGACGTTTTCCGTGAAAGCTTGCATCTACAGTGTTCAGCATAATTGCGCTCCTTTGGCGGCCTGTATGGCGCGACCAGGAGTCCGACACGGAATCATCCTCGCTGATGCCGTGCAGACGTCTTCATAAATTTCAGGCGTTGCGAATCATGTCCGCATGGAAAATCGGGTTTAAATTGGTCAGAAAGTCACTTCTGAATCCAGTTTGGTGAGAGCTGTGGTACGTGGAGCCTGTCGCTACTTCCAGTAGGCAGACGAAGCACTCGTTCTCGTCTTCACCAAGCGTCACTTTGGTCAGTGTCTCCATACGCCAGCCTTCTGTGCCATTCATGTAACCGGGGGTGACTACTTGCACGTCTGTGATGATGGTCTCTGCGTCCTGCGCTATTAGCATCTGTTGGAGCCGAGGCTCGCTGTCGACCATCAGAGCCGCCTCGGTGATTCGGCCTTGGTGCTTGGCCTGGACTGTGACGTGATACCAGTGAGTGCGAAGCACTCTGGATACCTGATGCCATTGGCATTGACCTTCCCCAAACATGCCCGGCAGGCCGAGCATGTCGTCGTCGTGTGTTCTAAACATCGTATGTTCTTGGGTCTCAAGGGGCTCCGTTACAGAGCGCAGGTTAGAAGAAGGAAAAAATGGTCTTCAGGCTCGCAGGTTGTTCATGACCTGGGCCAAGCAAGGCGTAAACCGTATTTCTGGTTTCGAACACGACGCCGTCATTGAAGCTGGTGCACATGCTTGAACGAACCCAGTCGCCTTGCCGAAAACGTCCCTGACTGTCCTCGATCACATTGTGAGCAAATACGATCATTGGGAGCTGGCCGACTGCATGAACTTTGGCGAGCTCATCGGGCGTGACGTCGATGTGAAAAACTGTCCACTCTTCGACAAGGCAGTACGGCTTGCCAGGAAAGTTTTCGGATACGAGAGCTCGAGCTTCTGAACTGCTAGACAGACCAACACGGGGAGTACGTGGCCCACCTACAACGTCGGGTTCTTCGACGCTTGCCATAGGGTTTCCTTTCAGTATTTTTCATCAAATTGACAATATGACCCTTCTGGCCGCCGTTGACGGTGGCCGGGCTGACCCACGCCAACGATGTCTTGGCATCCTGGGTGAGACCATTAAACCGTTACGAAAGCCTATAGGCAATCATAATGAACCTTTTAAGGCGTGTTATGACTGATTGGTGTGTGGCCTTATCCTCAAATTTGCTTGGGGAAAATACCGATGGATGCGGCAGAAGCGCTGGCTGTCGTGGTTCGTGGGATTCGCAGAGGACAAGGCCTGTCTCAAGAGGACGTCAATAGCATCGGGCGCTCTCACCTCAGTCGGATCGAGCGGGGGGAATTAAGCATCACGCTTGACGTCCTGGTACGGCTCGCCGGGATCCTAGATCTCGAACCGGCTGCGCTGATTCTGATGGCAAGCTCGCTGCAAGCTCACGAGTCATTCAACGACGGTCTTAAACGTCTCTCGAAACAGCTGAACAGAATCAAGAAGGCTGGGATCGATCTAGAAATTGAGTCACTTGTTCGGGCTGGGAAGCTACCTCCTGGTCGACCAGCCCGATCTGAGGCGGCGGCTAATGCGCTTGAGGCCATTCGATTGAAGAAGGAGGGACTGCGTGTTGTAGAAATCGCTGCAAGACTGGGGCTGTCTGAAGCGACTGTTCGCAGATATTCGAAAAAACAGCCACCCGACCAGCCGTGATTTGAAATGACCAGTGCGCGACTAAATATGTGTGAGGAGGGACTTCTATGGAAAGCCGCTCTGGAATTCCTTGGCCCCGTACGTCTATATCAAACGGTCGTCGACTTATGGGTCAACGCCACCTCACCATCTCGCTCGACCGTTGAGTACCTTGCCCAACAAACGATGTGCGGCTTATGACTAAGGCTGCGACCGAAGCCGTCAATCGTCTGTTCCGACCGGGCTTCAAGTACAGCAAGGCGGAAGTTCTGCTGATGGATCTGCGACAGCCTGGTGAATTTACCGATGACCTGTTTGCGCATTCGCAGCCAGAGATTGCTGACAAGGTGATGAGTGTTTTGGATGAGATCAATGGCCGCTGGGGGAAGGGTGTTCTGCGGGTAGCCAGCGTGCCAGCGGCGCCTGGTTGGGCGATGCGCCGAGAATTGATGAGCCAGAGTTACACGACGAAGGTAGACCAGTTGTGGACAGTCAAGGCGAGGTAGCAGGCCGGCGTAAGCCGACGGCACTCTACGTAAGCGGGACGCCGTGACCTCCTGCTTACGACCCATAGCGGTGTGGCGACACATAGCAATTGGCCGATTTCTGCCCGTCACCGAGGGCAGCCATCGGCGAGAAGCAGCCCCTCGATTAGAGGTTGATCCGTCAAACTTGGTCGCTCTACATGTCTTGGTGCGATTCAATTACTCGACATCAAAAACTAGAGGGCAACTCACCATATCGAAGATAGGCGAGCAAATCAGTTGAGCGTAATACTGCTCTGTAGAAAATCGCCTCCCAACAATTTAAGGAGTTACATTCCGCCGCGACTAAGAACATAGAAATGGTAAATTCTAGCTGATCCTCTTTGCCGCCGACCCGAAGAGAGCGTGCCGTTTTTAATAGATGCACGTGCTTCGTCTCACAATAACTTAAAAAGCGAGATCTAACGTTAACACCTAGTACGTGCTCCTTGACTAAACTTTCAAGCTCAGGAGGAATGCCATCCTCAAATTCAAACTCAAACTCTGGCTTTCTATAGTCGCCTTCAATTTTAACTTTGTAGATCGGAAAGTCTATTTCATCATAGTATCCATGTATGAATTTTTTTTGATTCCCTTCAGTAAGATAATCTGCGCCCTTTGCTTCTTGGCATGCATTACACATCGGCGTTAGGTTGGCGATTAAAACAGAAAATTCAGGAAAAACCGTCTTCGGAAGGTAATGATCAAGGGTGCCAGGGACGGTGTGTCCTCCACATGACGGACAAAAAATCAGTTGATGATCACGCCTTAACGATGAAAGTATCTCATATTGAAATTGCGCTTCCGTTGGACTGTAAAGATTTATCAGGGAGTCCTTTCGTGCTGTCGCTTCTTCTTCGCTATCTGTATAGTCTCTTAAGTTAATAGGCGTAATTGTCGTCGGGCACCCCCCGCTTGCTACATAAGCCTGCGCGCTAGTTATCCATGTAGGTCTAATCCTCTCATAGAATCCTCTATATCTCACACGCTCGTCTGCGAGCCTGGAAATTACTTGTAATGAATCATATTCAGGAAATGGAATCTTGGCGACCATGAACGTTCTCATAATTCAAAATCTTAACGACGAGCTCTTCATTAACCTCAGCTCCTAGAGAAGCTATCAGCTCTCTAGGGTTTTGAAGCCCATCCATTTTGTTCTTCAACCAACTCTCGAATGGCTTTGAAAAAGAATCGTCGCCGAATACATAGGTTGATATCCGCTGCATATCCCCCCCAAAAGTTTCAAATGGAGGGTGTACCACATCTAATCCATCTTCTAAATCTCGAAAGACGTGGACACATTTTGCTGGGGTTTCACGCGCAATGGACAAAGAGTGAGTAGCCAATATCGCACAAGAATTGAAAGCCTTATTAACTTTTTTTAGAAGCCCAATAAACTCGACTTCTAATTTCGGATGAAGAAAAAGCTCAGGTTCATCAATAATAACTAAAGAATCCCGCTTAATCTCCCCCACGACATTTATGACTATATAGCAAAACAATCTTTGTCCAGAGCTTAAAAATACACGCATTCCATCTTTAAGAAAAATCACACCTTCATTTCTAATCACATGCGCATCTACGCGTTTGATTTGCGAGTAATCGTTAGGCACTACGTATCTACGATTACCCTCTGCGTATATTTCAAAGCTCTCGAACGGCCCAGGAACAAAAGCGCCATCGATCTCCAGGGCTAACGTATCGAATGGTATCGCAGAGGAAAGAATCTCTTTGATTACCTCTACCTTACCAATCCAAAGCTCTAAAAAGCCGAATGCTTCATCATCCTCGAGAGCCTTCATTAAAGACGCAACAGAGTCTTTTGATGGTAGGTTTCTATTGATGCCTATTCTGGTTTGCCCGTCTTCCTCAACCTGATATCTAAACCCGAAATAACGATAGGCATCCTTTTCTTGAAGTTGCGTGCCTTCAAGATCCAAAGTAAACTCTTCAAAAGGGCTATATGAAACTAAAATCAACTTAGATATATTTGGATGACTGCTAAACGGCTCATGGCCATTCAGTATGCTTGGTTCTCCAGAGCCCACACCCAACCAATATTCCACTAATGTCTTTAAGCAATATGACTTACCCACTCCGTTTGGGCCAATCAACACGTTGACATCATATGGCAGCAGACTAGAATTAAATACAAAATCTATGGGTTGAATTGAACCATTCCTGCGTGGCAAGTTGAGCCTAAAATCATTGATTTTTGGTGGGGAGGAATTTTCAAAGACTCTCCAACCATCGTAAAATGCTTTTTTAGCTCCCGCCTCCCTTATCAATGATGAGCTCCATGCATCAGTCGAAACAATTTCATTTATTTTTAATTTATCTTCATGGCTACCATATCTCTCGGTATACCCTGCATCACGGAGGACAGTTAATACACTTTTCGCCTCTTCGATCCCCGCCGCGCTTATCAGAATCTCATAAAAGGCTATATCACTTGGTAACGATGCATAACTTAAATCTAAAAGAGGAAAAAAGCCGTTCCACCCGCTTTTAACTAATCCATCCAAATACTCGGCACTATACTTTACGCCTGGAAAATAAATTTTTAACGCGAACTCGTATAATATACTGCCACTCTTAAAAATCGCCGCATTAAATGTAGTCTGAAAACCGAAGTCATCCCAGTTGTTATTTGAGAGAATTATAGAATTTGGGTTTCCGGAAATCGCCTGTGGACTTTGCTTCCAATTCCGTCCTGCCTGGTAAATTACGTCCACTCGACACTCCTTTATTTTGTGTGAATTACCTATCGGGAATCTAGCCAATGCCTGCCTACTTTAGTTTCCACTGACGTACTCTGTTCTGAGTGAAGGTACTTGTTTGTCGAGCTCAATCAAAATATAAGCGTTTTCCTTTGCGAAATATTCCGCCTCAACAAATACATTTAGAGCAACTAACGGCATTTTCCTAACCCGTTTAGATTGAAGACGCTACTTTCGCACCGGAACGAAGAAAAGTCGATATCGCCACTGATTCCTAGGCGAGTCTACGTCCTGGCTTTTGCCAATTAATCCCAGCGCTGAGTGGCGTAAGCTGGTCAGAAGCCACCTGGCACGACCGGCGGCTTCTGGCGGATTACAGCCTCTCGCGAAGGTCAGGAATTGGGCGTAAGCACCCATTGCAGCTTCCCCAAGAACAACAACCAGTCGGCTGCTAACCGAAAGAATTGCTCCTTCGCGAAGCGCCTATACCTCCTCTCACGCTCCAGTCGAACTGATTTTTCCGTGAAAACCTTGGGGGATTACGCCCACTATCTGTAAAACCCATACGACAGTGCGTCGCAGTACAGAACGGTGTTGCAAACGATAACTTGGGCAAGCATGAAACCGAGGCCAGCGCCGATAAACGCAACGCCTGCAATGACCCACGCAAGGCTCGCATTCAAACGAAATCTCAACAACCAAGCCGAAATACTCGAGCCCAGGAACATGCCCGGAAGGGAAAACAAATGCCCTAGCCCCATGAGGCCTCCATCACGCCCTAAGCTCGATACGACTGACATGTAGATCAGAAGAGAGAGGGACACGGCGGCTGTGGTTCCGGTTAAAAACATTGCCTGCGCACGTAAAATCAAGCCTGGAAGCAACGCTAACGCTGACACTCCCACTAGATACCAATAGCCTAAATAAAGCGTGTTGCCGGCTGTGGATGCGTAAACGAGGACGAGAGCAACTAGCACCACCGAATAGAGAAGATCATCCTTAAAGCGCATTTTTATTCCTATGCATTGCTGTCAAAGCCGTAATTTCTGAACAGAGTAGCCAATGGGCTGGTGTTCGCTCATTCGTCCACGGTGGAGGCAAAGACTTCCATTGCCTGAAAGCTGATTTAGTCCCGCAATTTTGAGTTGGAAGTCCTGAGTTTTCCCTAGGCAACCTTGGGTTCGAGCTACGGTTAGTCAGGCGTGGTATCTCCTGCCGGCGTGCACGAGCGCAGGTGATCAACATGCTGATGGCTTTTGGCCTCGATGCCAGCTAGATTTGGTGCTTTCTACGATCAAGGACGGATATGAAAAAGCTCATCGCAGTTATGGGGATGTGTGTCGCACTGGGCGGTTGCGCAACTTCGCACTTCACCGCAGGTCGAGACTTTCCTTCGGCCAATGTAGCGAGCATCACCAAAGGTAAAACCACGACTATTGAGTTGAGGTCTCTGTTCGGTGAGCCCTACGCCAAAAGCGCCGTCACCGAGACTGACGAGAAGTGGATCTACACATACACCAACGGCTCAGCCCACGCCCAAAGCTATATCGTCACTATGAACGTAACGACTACTGGTACTCAGAAAACGCTCGACGTCCTGATCCGCAATGATGTGGTCATCAACTACACATTCAGTGAAGGCCCAGCGCCCGGCACAACCACTGCTACGAACTAAAATCACCCCCTTGTCACTGGGCGATTTATCGCGCTCATTCAGATGCTGATGGAGCATGCCCATGGATAGAACGTATGCCTTCGTGGATGAATCTGGGAATTCCGACCTTGATACGTCAAAGAGTGGAAGCTCGGGCTTCTTCATCGTGTGCTCCATTCTGGTGGCAGAGAAAGATCTGGATGCTGCCTATGCCCAAGCTGAAGCAATCCGGAAACTTCATTTTCAAAAAGGTGAGATCAAATCCAGCAACCTGAAGCCTAAGGATTCAGATCGCCGTGCTCGGATCTTGAGCGAGCTGGCCGAGCTCCCATTCAAGCTCTATTTCACCGTCGTTGATAAGTCCCGAATTCACAAAGATGGCGGCCTTCGTATCAAGACCTCGTTCGTTAAATACGTGAACGGCTTGCTCTATGAACGTCTATTTAGAGCACACCCTGATCTCCGGATGATCGTAGACGAGCATGGTGGACAGGAATTTCAGGAGAGCCTCAAAAGCTACGTTGTAGAACGGTTCGTTGACGACCTGTTTGGCGATGAGGATGCCTTTCAGACGAAGTCCAGTAAGGACAACGTTTTGGTTCAGGTTGCAGATTTTTTCGCCGGCTCGGTGGCTCAGATCTACGAAGAGAAAGCATCGGAAGAAGCAGTTCTCGCCTACAAGAAGATCCTTCGCAGCCAAACTCTCGGCATGCTGGAGTGGCCATCCAAGTACCAGTCTCTTCTGCCGCCGCCGACGAATGAGTCTGGCTATGCAGACTACCAAATATACCAGGAAGCTCTTCGCCAGGCTGACAGTTTTAGCGAGCGGGTTGGTAAGCACTCTGATGAGGATGAGCGCCTGCAGCTAGGCATCTTGCGATTCTTGAGATTTCAAAGCGAATTCGTCACCAAGGACTACGTGCTGACTACCGAAATCATCGCCCATCTAAAAGACAGTGGGTTCGGAGTGGTTGACGGTCAGAGAATTCGCTCCAGCGGCATTGCCAAGCTTCGCGATGCAGGGGTAATCATCTCTAGCGCGGTCAAGGGTTACAAAATTCCCCAAACGCGTGCGGACATTAACGACTTCCTACAGCGAGCATCGGGCATCGTCGTCCCTCTTCTCGAGCGCGTTAAAAAGGCCCGCGAGGTTTATCGGCTGAGTAGTCGAGGAGAATATGACATCGTAACGGCAGCCAACCTTACTGAACTGGCCAAGCTGCTCGCTGCCCTAGAAGCGTTTGCGGATGAGTGAGCTATGCAGCCGTACCAACGCGTTGCCGGACGCTGAAATGATCCAAAAAGAAGTTCTGGAGATGTTGAGTGAGGCCAAGGTGCTCGCACTGAGATTCTATCGGCTGACCGGCAAACCGCTTGGGATTACTGGCGAGGTGGCCGAATACGAAGCGGCTACAAACTTAGCCTCCTACTACATCCTGCAAAAAGGACGCTGTGCTGGGGCCGCCATCAGCCCGGCGACTCGTAGAATTCTGGGCAGCCGTTGAGCGGTGCGCAAGGGATACCTCGCGAGTATCTGGCAGGCGTAATGATCCCCGTATGGGACATTAACCATAATTTTAGGCTTAATGCGCCCATTCGGGCACCTTATGCTGAGCGACGGTATGCGCCCCTCAGAATGGCAGGTCTTCATCACTGATCGGCTCAGGCTTCGCTGGTGGTCGTGGAGTCAGCGCCTGACGAATGCTCTCAAGACGCACCAGCAGCTCATCGAACGTGACCACCAGTACATCCTTCAGTCCATTTCTATATTGCTCGAAAGCTTCCTGCTTATCCTCATCCTCCGGCGTACGGCCAATAATGACAATGGCCGCAACTGCATGGGCGTGAACACGTTCTTTGAAGCCACGCGCCAAGCCAAAGATCTCGCGCTGAACATTGCCACGCTGACTGATGATCTGGCCGACTGAACCGCTGAGCTCGAAGGACGGGGTATAGGTTTGCCGGTACTGCCTCCCGAGCAGGTCATGCTGAGGATGTTTGATCTCAATGAGGGCAAGATTACCTGTAGCTCTAGCCGCCATCAGAAAGTCGGAATATTGGCCGCCGCGTCCGCCGAAGCCTTTTCCGCCCACATAGGGCTGGTCAGCGATTTTCTTCACGGGATAACCAAAAGCCATGTCCAGTACAAATGGATGTTCGCTCAGGAAGGCCTGCCATTTCGGCTCCCCGACCTTGCTTGCCATCATTGTCTTATACACCTCGATGAGCTCGCCGAGAGTGACCAGCTCAATCTCTGCCTTTAGGTTGTAGAGAGTGCGAGGTGCGGATTTTGCGAGGGCCGGGACGTTCTGTTGCGCAAGCTTGACCGCCTGCTGCTGATCTTTCGGAGAAAGACTAGGCGTCACCGAGCCCAGTGACACCAAGCTTGCAAGCAAGTCTGGGGAGAGCTTTCGTGCTTGGGGTGGATAGAGCTCTGGCGCTGCCTGGTGAAGCAAGCTTGTGTAACAGACGAGTTTCTTGTCCGCTGCTGTCTCTCGTTGATGACGTTGGGTGAGTCGATCCAAGCTCTTCTTCAACTGCTCAAGTCGATCAATTCCTAGATAGAACTCGTTGCCCTTAATCTTCGCATCGTCGCTACCGGCTCCGCCGTGCAGGATAAGCGTGTCCACTCCCTCCAAATTGCTCAGCGCGTGAACAAGGTATCGGTATTCGTAGTGAAACCCTAGGCCGTAGCGCCAGTCCTTCGATAGTCCTGCGGGCACCCCACTGAGAAGTTCATCGACTTCGTACTGGTCGGTCGGATGTGCATAAGGCTGGTAGACGGGCCTAGTTATGATGATCGACGTGACGGTGTCGTATCTGGGCTTAGCGTACTCAGGATGTTCTGACCGGGCGTTGATGGGGTAAAGCGTCAGATACTCCGGAGCCACCTCCAGAATTAGATGCCAACCAGGCGCATCATCTGACAGAGCGACATCGCTGTAGTAGACACGAGACGTCCCATAGATCTCGTCACTTAACGATTCGTACTCTTCGTCTGACTCAAGGGTTTCAAGTTCTTCTTCGGTTAGACCTCTCGCGTCTTCAAGATCGAAACGTAGAAAAGGGCCACCGTCGGTGCGCTGCTGCATGGCGTATTGGGAGGGGCGCATAGAAGGCATTGCCTGTCATCCTTGGTCGTAGAGGCATCTTTTGTAGTCGGTTAGATCCATGGAGCTTGGGATGTGCTCTCCCATTCGAAGTGCCTACATGCAGCTAGAAGGGGATTGGGTCGTCGAACTGTATGGCTGTTTTTCTCGGCACCTGCGGCGCAGTCAAAGGCGATACCACGAAGAGGTTAACGATGTCCTCCCTGTCCATGAAGAGGATCTGACTTCGTTTGGATTGGTCAAGCTTGCCACCGATCCAATTTCTAGCAGCCTTGGTGATTTCTCCACCCGCGACGATGAAAGCGTGGTCAACCAAAACGCGTCTGTTGAGCTCTGAGTCAAAGATCTCGTGACCCAGCATCATCAGCACCTGGTTATGGATCTCGGCGACGTTGGCTTGTCCTGCCTTCGTTACGCCGGAGGAATCAAGCTTTCCCTTTTTCACCTGAATGCCAAAGTAGATGACGTGCTGGGTAGGAAGCGTGAACTTCATCCAGATGTCCTTCCCATACTCCAAGGCTTTGTCCTTGTGGCCAGCAGACGTGATCCGAGCGAAACCCAGCTGCCGGAATAGTGGAAGCAAAACATGCTCGATCAGATCGTCCTCAGAGCACTGAGCAAGGTACGAGATCAGCTGGTTTTTCTTCTCAATTTCTGCGGCAGAAAGAGGACGGTGGGGACTCGCGGATTCATTCCCAACTGCGCCGGTGCCGCAGTGACGCAGATAGCACTGGTCGTCATCTCCGTAGAAAGCTTCGAAGCCCTCCCGTTTAATCGCGCCATTCAGAGCCTTGAGCGCCTCCAAACGGGGTGGCTTTTCGTTGAAGGCATCCTCACTATCCATGAGAAGGCGAATCACACGGAGCATGGCATCCGGTGGCATCAATGGATTAGAGTTTGGGAAGTCTAGGATTTTCTGCAGAACATCCGCGACCCAGAATCGCCGCGTTGAACCGTCATGGACGAACTCAGTATCGGCATCCCTGAAGAATCGAGTAAGGTTTGGGCCTGTGAGGTAACGGAAATAGCCTTTCGTGTTGTCACCGCAGATCAATTCCGCGACTTGCTCCGACGTACGTGCCTTCCATTTCATACTTCGCTCCACTCGATTGGCCAATACAGACTTCTAATCCATGCGCCTTATCAGGGTAGCCCTTTCTTTGGACTCCCTGGGGCGAACATGCTAGCGATGATACGGGCATCCAAGAGAGCGTGATGTGGAAGTGGAATCCCGTCGCTTATGGCATCTAGAGTGGTAGCGTCAGTGGGGTGATTTCGGACATTCCTTGGCCATTTCCCTTCGGCATATGCGAGCTCACAGAAAAGCTCCCAGTCGTACTGTGGAGCGTCTGTGACAATCTCCAAGGCTTCGTCGAACGACGCGAGAAACTCGAGCAACGCTGACCTTGCTCCAATGATCGATAGTGCATAGCTTCCGCCCCAGAGCTGCGAAAGTACGATCTCTACGACGAAGTCGCTGCATTCTGCTTCTCGCCATGTGTCGAGTAATTCCACGTAGAATTCGCGCCCATCCTCGGCCACCAATGCCAGCGATATAAGCTTCGCTGACGCTGAGAGCTGGGTAAACTCGCAATCGAGAAAGAGCCTCATGCTGTTAGAACTCCGTGATGACTAGGGCTCGCCTACATATGGCGCAGGAAGGTCACCCATGAGAGATGGCTCTCGAGCATCTGGGCTCAGAGGGTGTGCTTCAATCCTATTAGAAATTGTCGAGCTAAGCTCCGCCCTTTGAGATGTTGTATGAACTCTGAATTAACTGAAGAAGAAATGCGTCGTGCCCTGTTCGGTACGCCTCAGCCCGAAGAGCAGATGTCTGCTCCTGTAGTAGAGGAGCCTGTGCCAGAGGTTGTCTTTACGAAGCCGGTAGCTGCTCCCGTAGCAAAGAAGAAAGCGGCGAAAGCGTTTACGCCCAGGCTTAGGGTCACGCTCCGGGTTGGGAACGAATTTGAGGGGAAGATGCAGGAGTTGACTCACGAGGCCGACACGTTGAGCTCGTTGCTTGCCGAGCAAGAGGCTGTGAAGGCTGCCAGGAAGAAGTACAAATATGTGGAAGTGGTATCGGTCAAGTCGATGTAGGCGACGCTGCTGAGCTGGCTAGAAGGCTTACTGACCTATCCATTTGTGACATGTACATCGAGCGCAAGCGGAGCGCGCAGACCCACGATGGGCCAAAGACTTGAGGATGAACGCCCGTAGGGCCATAACCCGGCGCAGCAGGAGTTTGTTCACGACAGCCGTACCCCGACTGGGGGCAAGCACAAACCGAATATCAGGCGAATCGTCATCGATTTAAGAGGTAGTAAAGTCGACGAAGGCCTTGCTTAGTAGGCTTTGCAGGACTACCGACGCAGGGCCTTGGAGAAAGTGCTCTCGGTTGCTGATGTCGACGCACTTAGGATTGATGTGAATGACAGTTGCGCGATGGCCCGTTAATACGACCTCATGATGGTCGCAGTCCAAACCAGCACTGCATTTCTTAATGATCTATGGGTTCACGCGCTATGCCCTCAAGGTATCAGCAAAGTTTTGTAGGGATTTCTACGATGGAGACCGCCAGAGCACCTCGGCGGGTTTTCCATCGCAGAGTAGCTCTAAACGTGTAACCCCGATCCGGGGCAGGCGAAGCGCCGCCCGCCGTATATTTTCTTGGTAATCAGGCTTCGGAAGTAATCGTCCAAGCTCTCTACCGACACGTGTGAAGTCAATGTAGGCCCATTGTGACGTCGATCCCGTTTGAAAATATACGAGCGTTGTCGTCCCATCCACGGAGAAAGGTGACCATAAAGCTGAATCATTTGAAAACGGTTTGAATGGAGGGAGGTACTGCACAGCACTCGTAGGCGCCATCAAACCGAACTCACTAAGTCGTTGCCATCTCGAAAAGTCGTCGCCTCGTTTCCATTCCGCGCTGTAATCAACAGCGCTCCCGACGCTTTTGGCCCAAGCGTGACTAAAGTCGTTGGCGATCTCTTGATCTAACTCGCTTAAAGCACGGAGCGTTGCTAAACCGAACGACCCTGGATGTAGGATTTGACCAGCAAGTATTCGACCAAACAGATCTTGCAGGCGCTCTGAAGATGCATCCTCAGCGAACCGCATGAAGCTGTTCATCCAGTCGTCATTCGGGGGTTCGGATGCCGACCCACTATCACTGGCGGCGTCAGTTTCCAAATGCTCAGCTGCGCTGTGCGCTACGCTCAGGCGGTTTTTTGCCTTTCGAATCGTAGTTGGTAGGTAAATCTCAGCCGCCACCTTCATCAGATCTACGTCTTTGCTCGCCTCATCCACCGCAGCTTTTGCCAAGACGGCCCCTACCATGGATCTCGCCTGGGTAGTGTCATTGATTGCCTGGGTATATTGTTCCAACTTTGCAATCGGAACTGCTATTAACCCACCGAGTAGATCCGATACAGCTTTGAAAAATGACTTCCTTACCGGCTCTGGTATCCCACTCGCAACGGTTTCTATCAAAGACAGGACACTCGGTTCTGATGAATCATTCATTTGCTATTCCTTAAGGTTTCACGCGGATCTGGGCAATGCATCTTTGAGTGATGTATGCGTCCGGTTTGCGCCACGACTCGAAGTGCGTGCTCAAAAAAAATCAGTCGATACGCTGCGGCAGTCCAAGAGTAACGCTACTTCCGCATCTACGATTGCCTGTAACACCATCCTTGTACTCCGCTGACTCACTGTAGGTCGACTCCATGATGGAGTCGGATACTACGAACAATTTAATTTTTTGGGTATGGAGAGGTGTCTAGAAAGCGTGGTGATTTCTACCGAGCCTGGCCAGTGCCCCTGATCTCTACCCATTTGTGAAGTGCACCTCGAGTGCAAGCTGAGCGCGCCGGCCCACGATGGGCCAAAGACCTGAGGAAGAACGCCTGTAGGCCATAACCCGGCGCAGCAGGGGTTTGGTTCACGACAGCCGTTCCCCGAAAGGGGGAAGACCAAAGCGGGTATACCGTGAGTCGCGATTAAACTACGAGGCAGGGAGGTCGCCGAAGGCGTCGCTTAGTAGGCTTTGCAGGACTACCGACGCACGGCCTTGGAGAAAGTGCTCCTGGCCGCTGATATCGAAGCGCACAGGATTGATTTGAATGCCAAGTAGCAGGCGCGGCGGTCAAGCTGCAGTAATGCTCCCAGATGGAAGCATTACGGTGAAACGTGCTGTTAGATAGCTCGCATCCAATCGAGGGTGCTTCGGAAAACGGGATATTCTTGATCAATTATCTCCGGCTGCCAGCTCCGGATATTGTCTTCTTGAGCGATTATGGCTGCCTCTCCCTTCTCCCCAATGTTCAAAGCATCCTCAATGCACCCCATTGGCCAGACCCAAGTTGCAAAACCTTTCATTGCTTCATGAGCAGCATTCGCGAGAGCTTGGCCGTCAGCATTTCTCGCAAAAGCAGCCCAACATTCAGCTGCTGAGCCGCTTCTGGAGTTCTGAGGCATTCCGTTACCTCCGATCTGGAAACCTTCGGTTTGGCCGACGACCTGAAGCACAGATCTGACGTTATCCATCTCTTCGCATTCTTTCGGTAGCCAGGGCCCTCTGGCATGAGTGAATGCAAAATCTAAGTCAGCGATCACACCGCATTTGATCCCCATTGCCGTCAGGACGGAAAAACCCTTGGGAATGGAAGTACAGCTACCGAGAGCAACAAAGCAGATCCGTTCGAGCTCAGGCCTGACGCCATAGAGCTTTTCGTAGATGAGTGGTAGCAGCCTCTGATCGGTTTTCCCTTCGCAGAGAATTACCTTTTCAGCGAAATAGATCTCAGCAATATTTCCGAGCTCAAAAATGGTTCGAGATTGGGCTTGTGCCTCTGCCATAGCTTGCGCAACCGCCGCTCCCATCGGAATGCGAACCTCGGAACCATTCTCTCTTGATCTGCGCACGATCACCGTTTCAGGCGCGTTATCCCTGCTCACCATCAATGGCGAATGGGTGGTGAACACGACTTGGTAGCCGGATTTTGAAAGCACATGCAGTGCCTCCCTAAGGCCTCTGACACCTTGTGGGTGGAGGAAAATCTCGGGCTCGTCGATGAGCAGGAGGCGACGGGCAAGGTCATGATCGCGGGTTTTTCGGATGTCGGCCAAAAGCCGGATCAACGCCATTTGTATCGCACGCTGCGCACCGCTGCCCAAGGTGTCGAAACGTCTGGTTTGACCGGATATCTCATCGGTCACGTTTAGATCACCGCTCTTGAAAAACTCCTTAACGTCGATTGATGGTACGTCCAGGTTTAACAGCAAACCAGGGAAGAAGCTTGAGAGGGCATTGGTGGCATTGGTGTCGAACTCAGTCAGTAGAGGGGATCGATTCTCACCGTCAGCTCCCAGGATATTCCTGACCGCTGTGAGTGCATCCTGAACCTCTTGGTGGGCGGTGAGGATGGGCGCCATAATTTCATCCAGCAGCCCACGAATTGTGCTGCCAGCTTTGCCTTTGCCTAAGTCTTCCTGGACATCGTCCATGGCGCGGATATGCAACGCTTCGGGTAACAATGCCGAAATGGCTTGAGGCAGGCCCGTCGGATAGGAGCGCCAAGAAGTTGGCAGACCTTGCTCATCTAGCTCCGCATTTTCCCAGACTTCCGTGGTCGGTTTAGTCGAGCCTGACGCAGAAATCCTTATCCAAAGGTCACCGTTGATGCAGTAGGGGGTAATCGCGGCTTGATGTTTGGGTTCAGGAATTTGCGCAATCAGCTCCTCTGTAATCCCTGACACACAGGCGCTAATGATGACAGGCTGATTGGGGTCATTAGCGTCTGTTTTCGCGAATGCCTTTGGTGCTAGTACCAATCTAATCGCGTCGAGAATCGTGGATTTCCCCGCGTTATTTTGACCGACCAGTGGGGTGAAATCGCCCAGCGGCAAGATCACTTGCTTACACGAGCGGAAGTTCTTGATGTGTATTTTGCTCAAGGAGTGCATGGTGAGAATTCCCTGTCTACGGTGGGCATGGCTCCTCAGCGTAGTTGGAAAGTGGCCATGCGCCACGGTCTTGCACCAGCATCATGGTTCTGGTCGACATACGCAGCCTGTTTTGAACTGGTCGGATACGTCAGAGGGCGAATTTGAATGGCCGGCGTTGTGGCCGGCCACCACTTCATCAGACTCAGAATTCGTGATTAATATCGTCGAAGAAGTTCGGGCCTAGCTCGTATTCCAAAGAGCCAAACCGCGCAATCAGGTCTGCTCTCACTTTACCTTCCGCTACAGGTTCAAGGTTGATCCAGTAGTTGTATACGAGCCCCTCATCCGATTCATTTGTCGTGATTTCCGCGTCGGACAGAAGCTCTGCATCTTCGACAGATATTCCCAATTCGCTCGCCAAGGCTTGGGCCAAGGTTATGCCGTTGCCGCGTTCAGCTTCTTCGACCTGGGCCCAGTGCTCCCACTCAGACCTACGGTCGCGATCAGCATCAGACTCACTGCTGGAGATGGCCACGCCTTCCTCGGCAAGCAACCATGTACCATCACGGCGTAGCAATTCCACCGTGGCTTTAAGATAGAACGCTGCACCGTGATACATCCTCTCCTGATCTTGCTGCCCCTGGTAGGTCAGGGAGACTTCTAAAGTAAGCTTCCCGGTTGCGTCGCTATAGTCAGCGGTTTCAACTTCAAGAGCATCAACCCTGAATCCACTCGCATTGGTATCCGCAATCGCGCCGGAGAGCTGATCCTCCAGTTCTAGATCCAGGTCGGCGTAGACATCGTCTTCATGGATCGCTTGGGAGAAGTCTTTGATCCCAAAAACAGCCACCATCAGACGCGGATCCTTGGTGTTCCGTTGGGCGACTACAGAAAACTCATGGTAATCAGCGAAGCCTGCTTTTCGCACCAAGGTTTCTTGAGCGACAGAAAGCTTCAGGCCCTGATCACGAGCAAGCTGTTTAGCTTGAGATTTAAAGATGTTTAGCGGGGAAAAATCAGACATGGCAATGGTTCCTAAATCTACGACGCTTAGGTGTCCGATTGCCTGTTCACCGGGCAGCGTCTGGTTAGGGACATGCCGATGTAATGCGGGAAGGTGTTAAATCATGGGCTATTGCTTCGCGAAACAGGCGCCAGGCGACCATCACCGCCTGGCCCTGATCATAGGTCAGGAAAATCCACTTCGCAATAGCCTTCGGAACGGCGATCACCAGGCTGCTTTCGCTGGATGCACCTAGAGGAGTTGCTCGGATATAGGCCATGATCGCAACAGGAGCGCGCCGGCCCACGATGGGCCGAAAGTAATTTTTTCTGATCTTCCTGCTAGAGTGCTCAGACCGCCCATAGGGCCGGTCTTTTGTTTCCGGAAACGGCCTCATGCTGCCTAAAAAGATTGAAATGTTCAGGGTGCATGGTTTTCAGCGAAGTCTGGATTAATGGTGAAGTTTATCGTGCCGAGAAATTTTGATATTTCTTGGGGGGTTGCATCGGGCGCGCAACTGTTCAGAAAATCACTAACTTTCTTGGTTATTGCGTAACTAAAATCTTTCCATTCACCATATTCATACGAAAACCTCAGCAGGTTACACGCAATAAATGTCTCTCTGCCCTTGTGCTTGTTCTTTGGCATGTATATAACTTTCCCTGAGAAGTTTGCGATCTCCATGTGATCCTCATACTTATCGTAGTGAGGGTGTATGATTTTGTAGGATTCTTTATCTCTAGGGTAAAACGCTTTTGGTCTGAGCGCACCAGTCAGCACATCTTGGTCGAGCTTGCTTAAATTGCATTCCTTACATGCGAGAGCAAGGTTTTCTGGCTCAAACAAAAATCTAGGATGTGCTGATTTTGCAATAATGTGCTCCACATCCCAGCTCAGCCCGTGGTTTTCTCTTTTCAGCATTCGACAATAGGCGCATTTATAGCCTTGTTGTTCCAGATAGTGTTTCCGAATTGAAGCTCTGAGAGGAACCATCGGCCCAGTGGTTTCGTTCCATATCCTATGGCTTGTCCCATCGTACTTTTTAATGTAGTCGGAATCGTCCACGCTAAAGACTATCGGCTTCATCAGTATAGTGTCCCGAGCTGGCTGATCAGGTGATAAACCGGATCTACGTTACTCATTTTGCTCTGGAGCTTAAATAACCTCGTTGCCGTTTCCCTATCATCCTGATTAAAATCTTCTCGCTTAGCGATTTTTGTGAGAAGTATAAGAACAGTGCGCAATAAGTATTCATTGTTCTGTCCTGGCGACTGGAATATCTCTGCGAGCTGGAAGTCCGCAGATCTCTTTGCATACTCATAGGGCTTATAAAGCCTTCCCTCTTCGAGACTTAATACATATCCATTATCAGTAACGAGCCCTGAAACTAATTGAGGTGAGTGCGTTGCAATGATGAAGTGGCAACCGTGATAATCAGAAAAAACTTCTTGAAGTTGCTTAACTAAGCTGCTCTGCCATTGCGGGTGAAGGCTGATTTCCGGTTCGTCAATACAGATTAATGAACCGTTTTGAATAGAGCCAGCGATACCCAGCATCATCGTAAGCATACATTGCTGGCCTGAGCTTGCTTGGCTTAGTCGCAGTCGGGACTTGTTGCTGTTTTTGAGTAGTGTTATATCATATATCTTTATAATCCCAAATCTTAAAAGTATTGACAGATCACTGAGTAGGTTTTTTCCAGCTCCCGCATCTAAATCCCAGAGATAAATTTCTAGGTGGGATTTTTTTTGGCGCTTTAATGTGTCATAGAATTTATATCTGTGGTCGTCATCGTAAGGAAGGTAACTGAATTCATCTGACAGATAATCAATAATTTCCGGGGTGCAGTTGAAATATATTTCTGATTTCTCTTCGTCCGGCAACCTATTGAATTGCTTAATGTCTAAGGCTAGCTTTACGTCTAAATAGGGTGCGAATCCAAGATATTCGAATATATTAGAAAGCCTGTATGCATTTTGCTGTCCCTTCATAACTCCGTCTATTAGTGACGAGAGGCTGCTGGGTACGCTACTGCCATTTGGTCGATCTGATCCGATATAGCTATACTTAATGCCACTAGGCTTTTTCTTGGATTGGCTCGAGCTCGGAAATCGGTCATGGCGCCCTGTTGATACTGCGATAACATGTGTAGGGCAAACAGCAGACCCTATAGATAGCTGTACATCTTCGTCGTTTTGGGTATTTATTGATTGGCCAAATTTTTGTGGAACAAAATAGAGGCTTGAAACCTCTGTGACTTCACTTAATGGTATCTGGCGAGGCCAATTATACGATTCTGAAGAGTCCGGAATTTTCAGATGGTCTCGGACTTGATAAGGTGCATTAAAGTGCTCAGTGAATGTACCTGTATACCTCGACGGGTCTTCAGGTGCGCTGATGAAGTGAGACGTCAAAGCTTCAGAATAAGGCCTGTCTTGCCTTGCGAACACATAGGTACTAACGATTTTTCTTAATAGCCGACTTTTCCCAGCAGCGTTTTGACCTACGACCATCGTAAATGTGTTATCCGTCCATTCGCTTGTTGGGCTGTCGCTCAGAGGCACTCTTTTTCCATCAGCCCAGACTGACTCTATTTGAAACCGCATCAAAGATGATCCTTATCGACAGTCGAGCGGTGCTTAAAACCAACTATGGGAGCCAGCCCCTAAGGGGGCCTCAAGCGGGTCGATATCAAGCAACGGGTAGTTTCAGAAAAAGGCAATATGCCAGCTTGCCTACCGCACCGCCAGTGGATCGTTATTCAAGCGCTATTCGGGCATCTGTGGATAAGTCGGATCAGCTACAACTTTACTGGAACATACCGTTTTGATTCCCCCCTGGCCCAGTCATCGCTCCATTGAAGCATTTGTGGCTTGCCGCGCTCGTGCCACACCACGCCTTCTGAGCGTCGCCGAGATGCATTGGTGTTTTCACCGCCCGGCCAAGCGCTACGTTCCGTGACAAAGATCCATACGCAAGCGAGCCCATCCTCCTTCAGGAATGTCTGGAAAAGCTGTTGGTCTATGAACGCGTGGGAGCCATTGCCTGGGCTTCTGCCGCAAACGAAGCGCGTTTCCCCAGCATGATCCACATAGATATTTGCATCTTCAGGATCAGGCTTTAGGTTGAGCCGCTGGGCAAGCCAAGGCGCTGGCATCAAAGCTTGAGCGCCTTCGGGCATTGAGACATCCAGATGTGGTTCCCAGTAGTGACGAAAGCAGGGATAAGCGACCTCTATCTCACCCAAGTCGTGAAAGTAGTAGATTGACCACTGCTCTTGAGCCCATGTCGAGCGCCATGGCGCCTCTCTGAGATAACCATCGTTGGTGAAATCGCGTGCAGTCCATGAGTCAACGTCCAGCTTTTGCGTCGTCCGGATGTAATCGAGAAGCTGCTGTTCGTCTTCTTGTTTAACGACTACTGGCAATAGGAAGCGCCACTGTGCTTGCCTGGAGCCATGCTCCCGACCTTGCTTCTCTTCGTATCGCTCGGTTACTGAGCGATGTTCGTGCAGGACTACCCACGTCCCACCGGTTAAATCCTCACGGCTAACTAGGTTCATGATGCCGGTTGAAGGTTCCTCTTCAAAAGGCCATTTCCCCACATCCGCTTCGAGAGTCTCTCGAATTGATATCTCAAATTTCTCAACCGAAGGGTATTGTCTTTGGGGGCGACTGCGCTCGTCAGCAAGCAAAATGGTTGGATCGATTTCTCGATGAGTACCGATGTCCAATGGGTAGGCATACCGACGCGATCCCTGCTCAGTCCTTTCCGATAACCATCTGTTGTCGGCCAGGCTGCAGAGAAGCTCATCGAGAGCAAGCCATTGGTATTTTTTCCCTATGCGCTCAACTAATGGCCGATCACGACTGTAGTCATGCCGAAGGCTACGATCATGTGGAAACAGCTTTTTCGTCCAGCCGAAGCTATAGGCTCGTTTAGCGACCCAGCGCTTTGCCGAATTCATGTCGATTTGAGGAAGCTGTTCACGAGCATTTCTAGGCGACTTGAAGCGTTTTCTATATTCTTTTTTATATCTAATCCGCTCTTCAGAGCTTAAGAGCTCCAGCAGCAGCCTTTCAGCCATCTTGAAGTTTTTTGAGCTTTCTTCAACGTCTTGCTCAGAAAGACCGAGCCTGATATCTCTGAAGGGATTAGGGCTAAAATCATGCATCAATTTTAGGACGCGAGTCCTCAGCTCGCAGTGGTTAATGACCTCATCTTCGAACTTCTCATAAATTTCGGTAGCGCTGAGTGGCTCAGGCGAAACCAGTGGTACGTTCAAAAATGAGCTGACCCTAGGTTGGATTTGATAGCTCGCGAAATCGCCTCCCCAGCCAGTGCAAGAATCCAGAATCTGGGAGTCTCCAGCCCGCTTTGCAACTTTTTCGAGGGCGTCCTCGGACACGGAAAGTCTGACGGTTTTGGAGTGATAAGGAGGCATCGCTTTCACGATATCAACCTGTTCAGGCAGGTGACCATTTAGCAACGCGAGCTCAATAATGCCCAATGCACTGTCTCTGAGTATGATCGACAGCGGTACAACCTCTCTGTCAAAAACCGCTGTATTCGCGATCTCAGAATAGGTGTTTAGTCGATGCGGCCCTGGATCGATGCAGCATGCGCCATAGGCCGCAGTATGCAGACGCTCAAGGACGTAGAGATCGTCCACACGGGCAAAATCCATGCAAAGCATCCCATACAGGCTGGGGTTCCAAATCATGAGCGACGTGAGTGCTTTGGTGGCTTTGTCTCGCAGTTCCCGATTGGAGCTTGCAAAAAACCAAGTCAGGGTTATTGCGCAGAGATACTGAGTCTCTGGATCAGTTTGGTCGCTCTGCTCAAAGGCACTCCATTCAATCAATCGCTGAGCGGTATTTTCCTCGTCCATGGGCAGGCTGTTTAGCTGAGCAGTCCATGATGCATCCCGTTTGGCCATACTCTGAGCAGCTAGCCGGTCGTGTAAGGATTTCGCATTCCAAGGGTGACCGACGCTTGCGCTCACCTGAAGGATAATGTCGAAATGCTCTTCGCTTTCCAGTAGAAAAGAATTGAAGAGCTCAAGCGTACGTTTGCCGAATGCTTCGTTGGCTCTCCACCGGAGACTCTCGATAAATGCACTGCCAACAGAGTGTGCTTTTGCCCAGTGATCTACATCGCCCGGCATGGCATCTAGCAGCTCTATTTGGAAGCGTTCCGGAATTTGTACAGAGAGCGCCTCCACCAATCCAGCCCACTTTCCATGAAGACGTTTACCATTATGAACGAATCGCAGCGAGCCACATTCCAAAGCTTCTGCAGGGTCTTTAACTTCATCCAAAAGCCCTGAGGCCATTAAGTAATCTTGTAACCTTTGGAAGTTAAAGCGAACGATGTCTTCGGCTGAGTCAAATGGGTCAGCCTCTCGGCTTTTTGGGTCTGGATCAATCCTGAACAACCCATTTCGCTGAAGCACCTCAAACCAGGTTGTTCCTAATGGAGCAGGAAAGGCGTGAAATCTTTCAGCAACGATTCGTATGGCATCTGAGTGCAGAACATAGTCTTGCCTTTTTGCGGCCATCTCCGTAGCAATTAATGAAAGTGCATGATTGGTTGGCTTTACGAGGTCATCACTACCATCCCTTCCCGCACCTAAATTTCGAGCAATACTTTTCAGGTAAAAAGAGAAAACCTTTTTCGTACCTGTCAGCCCTCTGGGGAACCACTTTTGATTCTCTCTCTCGAGGGCAATGCAGGCACTTCTCAAAAATAACGGATTGATGAATTCGGCAACTAACCAAGGAGTGTTTGGCTGTGAAATTCCTCGTTTTTTAAGATACATCCGTGCGGCGTGGGTTTGCTCTTCAGGAGTGGTAAAGCCGCGAACGTAAAATGATGGCACTGTCTCCTTGAGAGTAGCGGGTATAACGTATTGCGTATACTCCGTCCGGCAGCTGAACACGACAACCAAGTTTTTATACTTTTCGATCCTACCGATAAACTCTGCAAGCTCCTTACGCCAAAGAGTTATGCCCGCCCCCTCATTCAAAGCATCAATCAAAATCAAGCCACGCTTATGCGTAGCTTCTGCAGCAGCACTCAATGCCTGAAGTAAAACGTCTGAATCGATATCACCGAGGCCCAACCTGTTAGTTACTTGCCCCCAGACAGTGTCATTATTTAAGTGCTGCCCCAGTATCAGGATGGCTACTCTGCCGTCTGATATAGCTTGCTGAGCAATGCTGCCGAGTAAGTGAGACTTTCCTATTCCAGCTTCCCCGAAGAGAAAAAAGCGGCGGCTAGGTTCTGCAGAGAGATACCTGTCCTGAAGTGATGATCTGAACACGTAACATGCGTCACTCAGCTCGCTTAGCTGATGTTGTAGATAGTCTAAGGAATGGTCGCCGGACGTTTTTTCTTTTCGAATTTCCTCCTTTGCCTCCCAAGCGACCCTTTGGAGGGAATGGACGTCGTCCGAGATACTTTCAACATGCCCAAGACACTCCTCAAGCGGCCAAGCAAGCCAGGCGTCAGAGGTGAATCTTTGCCTCAGCTCTCTAAGCGTACCAACCTGGGATGTGATGTTTTCTATTAAGTGGGTACTAGCCTTCCCCAATAGCTTCGCCACATTGCTTATTTTGACCAAAGAAGAAAGTTTATCGATCTTGGCCTGAAGCTCGGAAAGGATCCCCTGGTCATGTAGGATTACCTTGAATAACCTTTCAATCCCGACCTCCACATGATCGTCTGGATGATATCTCTCGTCGAGAGACTTAACGGCCCATTCAACTTTTTCTGAAAACCAATTTGGTGAGAACTCAACGTCACCAAACCAGTACCTTTTTAGTCCTTCGGCACTCGGAAGGGTCAGTCGATTACTCAGATCTGAGGCTGTCCAGGGAATGAATTCGACCGTATGCCCCAATGGCACATATGATGCCCATGTCGCTTTATGAGTTTCCCAATGTTCCCAGCCTCTTTTCCCGCTATTTTTTTTCCCGGTCTTATCAGTCAGATCGCAAGCTAAGGCCACAACATATTTGGTCAAGGATGGATGTGACTGCAGGGCTCGTTGAACAGAATCGTCAATATTGGCCCAATCAATTTCGCCTGCTTTTAAATAGTATTTGGCTTGGTATCCAATCTTGCTTCCGTCACTACGCAACCAGTAGGCCTCGATACCCCCGTCCCCCCCAGCCCCTTCTATTCGCCTAAATTCCGCATCAGCGGCTGGTGGTTCACGCCGTGCGAGCTGGCAAACGAGTTCTTCGAAAGCGAGGCGTTGCCCTGAATCCTTGCCCCTAATGCGTCTGTAATCCATGGTTTGTCCGTAACGAAAGCTGGTAGTCATACTGGCAGAATGCCTAGATTGTACCGTCTTCCGAGCAGCCAGGATTGTTCGTTGCGCTGACTCTCCCGTGAAGGCCAGCGGATCGTTCTCTAACGGGTTAGTAGCTAAGTTAGTGCTGGTGAGGCAGACCATAGCTGCTCGTAAGCCGCGATCTTCAGCGCAGTTGTTTCCCTATCAAACTTAACCAAGGCGGTGGGGGATCTGGTTGCAAGGGCATTGAATGATTGCCCGATGCTCCACGCGGTGGTTCCATCTACAATAATCAGTCGATCATGCAACGTGCGTGCAGGTGCTAAGTGAATTTCAAGTGGTCGGGTAGTCGAAAACTGTGTAATCCATCGCTGCATCGCCGGCCTTAGCCCCGGTTTTACACCCTGAGCGTCAGCTAGGATTCGTATCGATACTCCTTCTCGCGCCTGAACGACATACTCATCCAGAAGATTCGCGTCCGCATATGGGTCGATGATGAGAATGGACTGGCTTGCATCTCCAAAAGCCCGAGCTACTGCGCTCAGAGCCGTAAATGGCTCGCCTGTTGGTATAAAACCGTTTCTTGACGCAGCGGGAGCCCGCATCTCAGCGCGGGCAAGCGCCTGATACAAAATTGCCGTCATCCGTTGCACAGCAGAATCATGCCCTGGGACATAGGCATTGCTAGACAACCCTTGGGCAGTAGACTTGAAATTTATCGCATCGGCCATGTCGCCAGCTGCTTCCACCAAGACAGCGGCGCGGCCTAGCCACTGCTGTCCTACCGGGTTGTTCCAACCATGGTTTCGCAGGTCTGGCATCTCAGTGATGATTTGGCCTAGCTGGATATAAAGAGCTTCAGGGGTCATGGGCATCGGATTCAGTTCTCGGCATTCTCGCGGTTGGCCAAACAACCAGGTGACATCGTCGCTGAGTGTAGCCAGAAAGCTAAGGCTTAGAGGTAGAAAGTAACGAGGCATCAGTGCTTGGAGTCTCATTTCTTCCTATCTACGTGAAGCCGGCGAAAGCAAACTATCGTTCACTTCATTCCTGTTAATAAACAGCATTTTTTGTATTTTTTTGTAGAACCGCATGGGCATGGATTATTTCGACCAATATTTTTTGGCTGCCCCGGAGATGTAACTCGTTTCTCCGAAACATTGTCCAGAATTTTGTATGTCTTCATTATTTTCTGAGCAGCCATCCGTTCTTCGCCTGAAAGAGGAACTGACGCATCAATTGCAAATATAGTTTCTGACCCTCCTGATCTGCCTTTAGTGTCAGCGCCTAAAATAAGTATTTCTCTAGCTCCCTGAAATTTATAGCGTGCCACATGGGCATACAGTCGCATGCATGCTGTTCGCTCCCGCCGATACTCCTCATAAGACGCATACTCATCGCCCCATGGAAAAAACACGAAAATATACATTCGACCAGGGTTGCTCAAAGACTGTACTGCGCGAGAGGAGCGAATCCCTTTTGGCACGCCACCAAACTTTTCGAATAAGGCAGAGGCTAAAAAGCTGCTTGAGTTAAGGTTCTCGGAAGCAAGGATTTGAACAGCATTTGAATGAGTCAGAAATGGAAGATCGCTGGCCTCTCCAACACGTGCCTCTATAATGCTGTCAGCAAAACGAGCTGTAATTTCATTCCAGAGTCTGGCTTTAACCTTATGCTGGTGCCGAAGCGCATAGACCATCGTCTGTCTGTAATGCTTCCATTCTCCCTCAGGAATGGCAAAGAAATTACCTTTATTTTCAGGTAAGTTTTGGATATCTCCAAAGCCGTGACCACCATCCTCTTGTAAATAAAATCCTAACGTCTCTTCTTCACCAGCACTGAGCAGTAATTTTTGCTCCCGGATCGCCTTTTCTTTTACTTCCAGATAGCGAATAAAATCCGCTGGAGTAGCCAATTCTTCTAGCAAAAGTTTTATGCCGCTTTCATCAAGCACGTGAACAAACGTTTTTTCTTGGTCTACATCCCCTACGAAAAATGGTTTTTCAAGGAGGGTCTTCTCAGGAACCTGGTAGTAATATCCAAGCGTGCCACTGCTGCCCGGCTTTATAGAATCGAAGAATTGTTTTGCATGCTCACCGATTCCTCGGGTGACCGCGATCAAGTGAATCTTCAAGTGCGGACTGGTCAAATCGAATGGAAATGTATCTTCCAGCTTGCTGTTTAGAAAAATCTTTTCAGGGTGGTTTCTTACAAAGCTTTCAGCGCCGTGAAGTTGTTTGGCGGACTCCTTTACAGCCGCCCTATACCAACGACTCCATGCGAGATTGATCTCACTGTGCGCCTGGAATTTAACATGCCCTTTATCCGAGAAAAGAATCAGGGTGTTATCAAAATAGACGGTGAGATCGGCAAGTTCTTTCCCCTTGCCTACCGACCTGAAAAGACTCGGATAGCACCATAAACTGAAAAACGTGTTTGTAGCAATTGATGAAAGAACCCTTTCGCTTTCGTTAACACTTGGCTCTTTTTTAATAGGCTTTAGCATCTATTTTCCCCTGTACTTTTTGCGAAGTTAAGGTTCTAAAAAAACCTCAAGCGAAGTTTTCGTATGCATGTTATTTCCGCAAGCTTGTGTTCAACTGCAGGACTTCTCCTGACGCCGCCAGAGAGACTTGACGCGCTCAGAATGGGATCGAGTCGTCGAACTGAAAGGGGGGCTTTCTCGGCACTTGCGTAACGATCAAGGGAGACACCACGAATAGGTTGACGATGCCCTCTCTATCCATGAGAAGGATATGGCTTCGCTTGGACTGATCCAGCTTGTTGCCGATCCAGTTGCGACCAGCTTTGGCAGCAACCCAGAATCGTCGCGTCGAACCGTCATGGGTAAACTCGGTATCGGCATCTCTGAAGAAGCGAGTCAGATTTGGGCCTGGGAGGGAGCGGAAATGGCATTCTGTGTTAACAGCACAGATCAGCTCCGCGACCTGCTCCAAGGTTCGTGTCTTCCATTTCATACTCTATTCCACCGATGAGCCATCAACTGGTTTTGTGATCCATGTGCCTAGGCATAATAGACGAACACTGAATTTTCCCTTTCCGTCACGCTTAATCGACTCGAAAATGTGAAAAGTCTTACCTCGAGTCCTTGGCTGATTTTCGTATACTTTCGAACCTATAAAACAGGGTTACCCCCTCAAACGTATACGTTTTTATCTGAAAAAATAGCCATAGAAGCGCTGAAGCCCTTTATCGACGTGGCCTCTAATAATATATACGAACTGTACCTAGGCACTCTGCCAATAAGCTGAGCCGGTAGGCGCTCCAGGGCGCTTACCTGAAACCCCCGATGAGCCTTTGGCTGGTCGGGGGTTTTCTTTTGCCTGCCTTTAAGGTCGAAATCTTGATTCTGCAAGGCAAAAAAAACCCCTCTTGCGAGGGGTTTTTTATGCAGCACTATCAAGCATCAGGTCATCTGAATGATGGTCTGCATGATGGTGCTCTGGGTGGAGATGGTCTTGGCGTTCGCCTGGTAGTTGCTCTGCGCCTTGATCAAGTCAACCAGTTCGTTGGTCAGGTTGACGTTGGACTCTTCCAGGGAGTTGGAAACGATCGAGCCCAGGGTACCGGTCTTCGGTGCATCGACACCGGCCACACCGGAGGCGAAGGTTTCTTTCCAGCGTGTACCGCCGACTGGCTGCAAGCCTTGCTCGTTGGCAAAGCTCGCCACCGCCACCTGGCCGATGGCCTTGGTTTGCTGGTTGCTGAAGTTGGCGGTCATGACGCCGCTGGCGTCGATGGTCAGGCTGGAGATCTGGCCGGTGGCGTAGCCGTCCTGGTATTGGGCGGTACGGGCGGTTGGCGAGTTGTAAGAGGTGGTCAGCGCCATGTTGAACGCGATACCGCCAGTGGCAGCGACGGAACCGTTCGGACCCCAGGTCACAGGAGTCGTTGCGGCGTTGGTAATGGCGCCTGGCACCCAACCGGTCATGGTCAACGTGTTACCAGTCTGGGTCCAGCCGGCACCCGCCGTCAGCGTGTTGATGCTGCCATCGGAGTTGAAAGTGATGTCAGCGGTGATCGGCACTGGAGGCGTGGTTGCAGGGTTGGCCGGGGAGCGACCATCCATGTAGGTATAGACACGCCAGGCATTGGTACCCGTTTTCACGTAGTACTGGTCCATAGTGTGCTCGTTACCCTGGCTGTCGTAGACCTTGGTGGAGATGGTCTTGTTATAGCTGTTGGTATCGGTCGGGCTGAACGGGGCCACGGTCGGCGTGGTTTCTGCCGAGTTCAGGTTCATCGTCTGATCAACCTTGGTCGTCGGATTCGGCTTCAGGCTCGAGGTATCGATCTTCAAGTCAGTCAACACACCGTTGATGATCTTGCCGTTGGCATCGACGCCATAACCTTGCAGACGGTTGCCGTTGTTATCGACCACATAGTTTTGAGCGTCGGTCTTGAACGCACCGGCACGGGTGTAGCTCAGGGAACCGTTGTCGCTGAGGATGAAGAAGCCGTTGCCCTGAATGCCCATGTCCAGCACGTTGCCGGTGTTGTTCACATCGCCCTGGCTGAACTGCTGGGAAACGTTGGCCAGGCGCACGCCGTTACCAATGGTCTTGCTGCCGGTACCCAGGCGAGTGGCCGAGTACACGTCTTCGAATTCTGCACGGGACGATTTGAAACCGGTGGTCGCGACGTTGGCGATGTTGTTGCCGGTCACGTCCAGTTGTTTGTTGGCTGCATAGAGACCGCTAAGGCCGATATTGAAAGACATATTCCACTCCTTTGTGCCGTGTTAGTCGGCTCTATAGACCAATGGTTTGCACTTTGGACAGGGCAACGCTGCCCAGGCCTGCCAGGTTCAGCATCAACTCACCGCCGGTCTGGCTGATGGTCACGCTGTTGACCGTTGCCGGCAGGTAAGTAATCAGTGAGGTGTTCGTGCCGTCGATGGTGCTCGTTGCGCCGAAGGTGTAAGTACCCGCCGGTGCCACCGCGCCCGAACTGTCCTTACCGTCCCAAATGAAGCTGGCGTTGCCGGCGCTTTGGCTGCCCAGGTCGAGGGTGCGGATGACCGTGCCTGCCGAGTTGGTGATCTTGACGGTGGCCGCGGAAACCGATGTCGGCACCACGACGGTACCGTTGAGGCTCTTGGAGGTGTCGACCACGGCTTTGTCGGTCTGCGCGATGACCGAACGCCCCACCAGCGAAGAAGCCTGCAAGGCTTGCGACGAGTTGTAGTTGCCGGCAATGCCGCTGACCGTGTCGTTCAGCGTGGTGATGCCTTCCAGACTACTGAACTGCGCCAACTGGGCTACGAACGCGCTGTTGTCCTGAGGATCGAGCGGGTTCTGGTTTTTCAGCTGAGTAACCAGCAGTTGCAGGAACGCATCCTTGCCCAGCGCCTTGCTGCCGGTGGCACTGCTGGTCGCCGCGGAAAGACCATCACTGGTGGTCGTGGTTTTGACCGAAGAGTTGGCCAGGACATCCTTGATGCTTACGCCGCTGGTGGTATCGGTAACACTCATCGAAAGTCGCCCCTTATCACTGACCGAGGGTCAGGACCTTCTGCATCATGGTTTTGGCGGTGTTCATCATTTCGGCGTTGGTCTGGAACGAACGGCTTGCGGAAATCATGTCGGCCATTTCTTCGACGACGTTGACGTTCGGGTAGTAGACGTAGCCCTTGGCATCGGCGGCCGGATGGTTCGGCTCGTAGCGCGCTTCAAGGTTGCTCTGGTCTTCGACCACACCCAGCACTTGCACGCCTTGACCGGCCGCGTCCTGGTTCTGGAACAGCGAATCGCTGCCGCCACTCTGACCGCCCTGGAACATGGTGGCGAACACCGGGTGACGGGCGCGGTAGGTCTGGTCGATGCTCGACGAAACGGTCTCGGCGTTGGCGATGTTACTGGCGACGGTGTTCAAGCGAGTGGTCTGGGCACTCATGCCGCTACCGGCAATGTTGAAAACACTGGACAGGGACATGAATTACTCTCCGCGCAGGGCTGACACCAGCCCTTTGAATTTACTGTTGAGCAGGGTGAAGCTGGCCTGGAAGTTGACCGCGTTCTCCGCGTAGTTCGACTGTTCCAGTTGGGCGTCCACGGTGTTCTGGTCGATCGACGGTTGCATCGGCGTGCGATACATCAGCGACTCATCGCCATTGCCCAGGCCTTCAGCTTCGATGTGACGGCTGTTGGTCATGCTCAAGGCGAACTTGCCGTTTTTGGTTTTCTCGTTTTGCTCGGCGAGCACTTTCGAGAAGTCCAGATCCCGAGCCTTGTAGTTCGGGGTGTCGGCGTTGGCGATGTTGTTGGCCAGGACTTCGGCACGCTGAGCGCGGAAGCCCAGGGCTTGTTCGTGGATACCGAGCGCTTTATCGAAGCTGATGCTCATGTCGGGAAACCTTCGGGTGACCTGATTTTTCGTAACATGAACATAGCAAGCGGCGTGCCAATTCAAAAAAGCCCGTAAACCGGGGCTTTGCCGGCAGTGGCAAGGCGGCAATGCCAGAAAAGCGGCAACCGATTTCCGCCGCCTGCCGCTTTTCTGCCGCTTTCCTATGGGCAATACCTTCCCCCTACGTGATGCAAAAAGCGCCAGGCATAAAAAAGGAGCCCCGAGGGGCTCCCGTTTTTATGCCTGGCGCTTTTTGCATCACTTCGCCTGGTAAATGATCCCCGGGCTGCACTGGACCATCTGGTAATGGTCCGGCAAACCGTTCAGCGCTTCGGACGCGCCAAGGAACAGATAACCGCCCGGCTTGAGCGTGCTGTGAATGCGCAACAGGATGTCTTTCTTCACCTCGGCGGAGAAGTAGATCAGCACGTTGCGGCAGAACACGATATCGAACTTGCCCAGGCTCGCGTAGCTGTCCAGCAAGTTGAACGAGCGAAACTCCACCCGACTCTTGATCGGTGCCTTGACGGCCCAGCGCCCCGGCCCTTTGGGGTCGAAGTAACGCTGAAGGCGCTCGGGCGACAGACCGCGACCGATGGCCAGGCTGTCGTACTCGCCGGTCTTGCAGTTGGTCAGCATGGTGCCGGACAGGTCGGTGGCAACGATCTGCACGCCCATCTTCAACTGGCCCATGTTGACCCGTTCGAACTCATCGATGGACATCGACAGCGAATACGGTTCCTGACCCGACGAACACGCCGCTGACCAGATCCGCAGGCGCTGACCGGGGCTGGCCTTGATCGCTTCAGGCAATACCTTGTTCTTCAAGACTTCAAACGGATAGGTGTCACGAAACCACAGGGTTTCGTTGGTGGTCATGGCATCCACCACCATCTCGCGCAAACCGCTGCGCGGCTGGGTCTGGATGCGCTGAACCAGCTCACCCAGCGATTTGATGCCCTGCTGTTCCATCAGTTTGTTGAGACGGCTCGAGACCAGATATTGCTTGTTTTCACCGAGCAAAATGCCACAGGCTTTTTCCAGGAATACCCGGAACTGTTCGAAATCCAAATTACCCGTAGACAAAGATGCCGCCTCTTAAATCGTGTTGACCGCCAGGGGCAAAAGGCCCCTAGCTGTTATCTGCTGCTTTGATCCGGTCGACTACCCGGGATGCCAGGTCATCAGGACGGAACTTGGCCAGGAAGTCATCGGCACCGACCTTCTTGACCATCGCCTGATTGAACACACCCGACAACGAAGTATGCAGGATGATATGGAGCTTTTGCATGCGCGGGTCGGCGCGGATCTCGGCCGTCAGGGTGTACCCGTCCATCTCCGGCATCTCGATGTCGGAGATCATCATCAGGAACTCTTCTTCCGGCTTCTTGCCCTCGTCGACCAGCTTGCGCAGGTAATCCAGCGCTTGCCGGCCGTCGTTCAACGCCACCACGTCGACACCGATCGTTTGCAGGCAACGGGTCACCTGCTTGCGCGCCACCGACGAGTCATCGACCGTCAATACGCGCAAAGAGAGCGCCTTGTGTTGGGTTTCAACATCGACCACGCCCACCGAAATCGCTTCCGGTGTCGGCGCCACTTCCGCCAGCACCTTCTCGACGTCGATGATTTCGACTAACTGATTGTCGACCCGAGTCACAGCCGTCAGGTAGTGATCGCGCCCCGTACCCTTGGGTGGCGGATGAATCTCCTCCCAGTTCATGTTGACGATGCGTTCCACCGACCGAACCAGGAAACCCTGGGTCTTGGTGTTGTACTCCGTGATGATCACGAAGGGATTGCTCTGGTCCAGCAACCGACCGGCACCGGTCGCCATCGCCAGATCCAGAATCGGAATGGTTGCCCCCCGAATATTCGCCACACCGCACACGACAGGACTGGACTTGGGCATCAGGGTCAGCTTGGGGCATTGCAGCACCTCGCGAACCTTGAACACGTTGATCCCATACAGCTGCTGGCCGTCGAGACGGAACAACAACAGCTCAAGGCGATTCTGCCCTACCAGTTGTGTGCGCTGGTTCACCGAATCCATTACACCAGCCATGCCCAGACTCCTACACCAACGCTAAGTGTGTTGCGACGCACATTCATCACGAAACGGCACGGCGCTTGCTTTTTAACTCTTATGAACACAGAACCGACATTTTTCCGACACCTGACATCAACCTGCCGCAGATTGCTCTGCGCGATGTCGGCCGCTTGCCTGTTCAACGCTGGCAGCCCTGCCCTTGCTGATACGGTTACCTTGCCTGACATGCTTATCGGCGTCACCCAGGGCTTTCTTGAATTCACCGTAGAGGACTATCTGGCCACCAGTCAAACGCAAGGTCGCTACGAAATCCAGGTCAACCAGCTCGATCCGCGCCTGCGCATGCCAATGTGCGACAAGGAATTGACAGCCACCCTCGAGAGCCCGGCAAGGCCTCTGGGACGGGTCACGGTCAAGGTTCGCTGCGATGGCGCCTCGCCCTGGACCGTCTTCGTGCCCGCTCAAGTGAAGCTGTTTCGCGACATCGTGACGACCACTCGTCCGCTCAAGCGCACAGGGATTATCGAACCTCAGGACGTAACCCTGCGCGAGCGTGATATCAGCCTGATAAATCAGGGGTTTCTGACTTCCGTCGATCAGGCGATCGGGCAAAAACTTACCCGACCAATGGTCGCCGACCAGATCATCACCCTGGTACATCTCGAACAGGCGGAAGTGGTTCGCAAGGGCGACCAGGTGGTGATTACCGCCCGCAGTGGTACGCTCAGTGTGCGCATGCCGGGTGAAGCGCTGTCCAACGGCGGCCTGAGCGAACAGATTCGCGTCAAAAACCTTAACTCCCAGCGGGTCATCAAGGCGCAAGTCACAGCGCCGGGCCAGGTGGAAGTGGCCATGTAAGGGCTCTGGGTGTGTGAAGTGATGGCGCACCGCCTGGCGGTTGCCTAAACTGTGCCGCATGCAGGGCATGCGCTGGCGCATGCGAGCTCATTTGATAAATGGGCCTAAAGTTTTTCGGGAAATCGCCGAAAACATGGCAAGCGTCCAAATATCCAGAGGTTTTTTGTCATGGTCATCGATTTCAGTCGTTTAAACAGCTCCTCGTCACTTACGGGCAGTACACGTACCAGCGTTGCGAAGGAAACCGCCGAAGCCGGCCAATCCGCGCCGCTGAATACCCCGGCCGAACAGGCCAGTACCACCAAAAGCGGGGAATCGGTACACCTCAGCAATGAGGCTCAACAGTTGCAGAAGGTCACTGACAAGCTGCGCGATCAGCCTGCCGTCGACAACGCCCGCGTGGCCGAGTTGAAAGCAGCGATTGCCGATGGCAGCTATAAAGTCGACAGCAACCGTGTAGCCAGCAAACTGCTAAATTTCGAAGCCCAGCGCTAGGCCACGGCCCGCGCCAGGCTTTTGGACGCTTAAAACCCAAGGCCAGCCATGCACGACACTCATTTACTGCAACTGATCATCGACGACTTTGCCCCGGCGCAACAACTGCTGGAGCTGCTGCAAACCGAGTCCCTCGCCTTGCACGGTCGCGACATGCCACTGCTCGAAGAAATTCTGGCGCATAAACAGGCATTGATCATTCTGCTCGAACAGCATGGCCGCAAGCGCAGTGAAATCCTCGTCAGCCTCAACCTGCCGACCAATCGCCAGGGCTTGGAGCAACTCGCTAGCCAGTCGAGCATTGGCGAACGGTTGCTGGAACAGAGCGACGTGCTGACCGACCTCCTGGCCCAGTGCCAGGCCGCCAATGTCAACAATGGCCAGTCGATTCTGGTGCAGCAGGCCGCCACGGCCAACCAGCTGAAAATCCTCACCGGCGGCGAGCCGCCAGCGCTCTACGACGCCCGCGGATCAACCTCCAAGCTCGCCAAGCCACGCCCGCTCAGTCAGGCTTGAGCCTTTCGATGAGCACGCCCTATCAAGACACGCAACATGCTGGCAGAATGCCGGCTAGTAGTCATATTTGTCTGGAGATTGATACCCCGTGTTCAATGCCTTAAGCGCGGAAGATGCTCCGCAGCCACCCAAGGTGCTCACCACGCCCCTGGAAATCTCCAGCAACCTGCGTCAGCTGCAAGACAGCCATGACCCGCTGATCATCACGTTCCACGAGCGCAGCCAGCGCTTCCAGAGTTATCTGGTGGACGTCGACCGTGACAGCAACATGATCGCCCTGGACGAAATGATCCCGCGCGACGGCGAACGCTTTCTGCTGGCCGGCGAACCGTTCAAGGTCGAAGGCTTCCACGACGGCGTGCGCATCGCCTGGGAAAGCAATGGCCCGCTGACCATTGACGAGTCCGGCGATGGCCGCTGCTACCGTGGCACGCTGCCCGATGAGGTGGTTTACCACCAGCGCCGCAATGCTTTCCGCGCTGCGTTGAAGCTGGCACAACTGGTCAATGTCGAGCTGGGGGGTGAGAAACTCAAATCGCCCATCAGCGGCAAACTGTTGGACATCTCCGCCACCGGCTGCAAATTGCGCTTCGAAGGCGACATCACCGCCAGGCTGCAATTGGGCCAGGTCTACGACCGCTTCATCGCCGCCCTGCCCTTCGGCAGCATGACTGCACCGGTGGAGCTGCGTTACCTGCACTTTGAAGAAAAGATCAACACCACCTTCGCCGGCGTGCGTTTTCACAACATGAGCGGCCTGGTGCAACGGCAGGTCGAGCGGTTCGTCTATCAGCTTCAGCGTGAAGCGCGACGCTTTGACAAAGACGACTTCTGATACACCCCGCCAATAAAAAAACGGGCAGTCCCTAGCGGTGACTGCCCGTTTTTTTTGGATGCTTTTGTAGGAGCTGGCGAAGCCTGCGATCTTTTGATCTTAAAAGATCGCAGCCTGCGGCAGCTCCTACAGGGAGATCAGTGTCCGGCCATCAAGGCCTCGCTTCGGTAAAACTTTGCTCGCGTCCGGTGTCAGGGTCTTCAGATTCCGTAGCGATTTCAGCTTCCGATTCGGGCTCGGCATCCGGCTCCTGGTCAGGCTCCGGATTGACCGGATTCTGCATCTGATCCTGCACCACCTGCTCATCGACACGTGGGTCAAGGCACGCCACCAGTGGCGAACTCGACATGCTGTCGGGCATGGCCACGTGATGCAGCGGGGCATCGTCCACCTGATGCAGATTGGTCACCGCTTTCGGACGGATTCGCCACACCAGCACCAGCGCAAAGAAGCTGAAAAAGGCATAGAGCATGTGACTGCCGAACAACTTCATCAGCACCCCGGCCACCAGCGGTCCGACACTCGCGCCGACACCGTAGGTCACCAGCAACATGGCCGTCAGCGACACCCGGCGATCACCCTCGACGTGGTCGTTGGAAAACGCCACCGCCAACGGGTACAGGCAGAACTGCACCAACGAGCAGAGGAACCCGGCGATGAACAGCACCTCTATTGGCACTTGCTGCATGATCGCCAGCGGCAACGCGGCCAGTGCCAGGCTAAACGCAAAACTGCGGATCAACAGCGCCCGATCGTAGCGGTCCGACAGCCACCCCAACGGCCACTGCACCACCAGGCCTGCAAAAATGCAGCTACCCATGAACAGACCGACCTGCTCGGTGGACAATCCTTGCTGGGAGGCATACAGCGGCGCCAGGCCGTAGAACGAACCGACGATCAGCCCCGCCCCCAACACTGTGCTGAGTGACTGCGGCACGCGTTTGATGAAGAAGCGCGGCTCCATCGGCGCCGGGTGCAATGGCGCCGGGTGAATCCGCCGGGTCAGGGCCACCGGCACCAGACACAGGGCGAAACACAACGCGACCAGCATCAGCAGCTCCAGGCCCAGGCCCGGGTGCATGACCAGAATCAGCTGACCCAACACCAGCCCCAGGTACGAAGCGATCATGTAGCCGCTGAACACCACGCCACGCTGCTTGGCTTCTGCCTGCTCATTGAGCCAGCTTTCGATCACCATGTACTGGCACATCATGCCCAGGCCAACGATCACCCGCAGGAACAGCCACGCGGGCAGCCAGTCGACCAGGCCATGGCCCAGCACCGCCGCACCGACGATCCCGGCGCAGGCTGAATAAGCTCGAATATGCCCGACCCGGGCAATCAGCCGATGGCCGATCTTGCCGCCCAGCACCAGGCCGAAATAGTTGGCCGCCATCAACGCGCCGACCCACAGGCTGTCGACCTTATCGGCCGCCAGGCGCAGGGCAAGGTAAGTACTCAACAGGCCCGAGCCGATCAACATCATCAGCGAGGCGAAATAAAGTCCTCGAAAGGATTTCAGGATTTGGCGCATCGGCGTTCCGAGCGGCTCCTTGCAGTGAGTATCGGGCTATCGACAACGATAGCCCGATGGCGACGGGTCGTCAGGCCTGGGCTGCTAGAACACGCCGTTCCCAGGGAGTAATTTCATCGAGGAAGCTGGTCAACTCCATGGTCTTCGAAGCGATGTAGCCTTCGATGAACTCCTTGCCGAACAGTTCCTTCGCCAAATGGCTACGTTTCAGACGTTCGAGAGCGGCATGCAAGGTACACGGCAACGCAAGATTATCCGGCACCACGAATTCGCCCCGGGCCGCTTCGCTCGGTTCCAGTTTGTTTTCGATGCCATACAGCCCCGACGCCAGGCTCGCGGCGATCGCCAGATACGGGTTGGCATCGGCCCCCGGCAAGCGGTTTTCGACCCGACGAGCGACCGGTGAACTGGCTGGAATGCGCAGACCGGCCGCGCGGTTGTCATGGGACCAGCAGGCATTATTCGGCGATGCAAAAGGATGGCACAGGCGTTGATAGGAGTTCACGTTCGGCGCAAACAGCGCGGTGAAATCCGCCAGGCCGGCCTGTTGGCCACCGATGAAATGACGGAAGGTCGCGGTCGGCTCGCCGGCCTTGTCACTGAACACATTACGCCCGGTGTCGATCTCGACGATGCTCTGGTGAATATGCATCGAACTGCCCGGCGTGTGGGCCAATGGCTTGGCCATGCAGACCACGGTCAGGCCATGCTTGAGCGCCACTTCCTTGAGCAGATGCTTGAACAGCAAGGTCTGGTCGGCCAGCAGCAGCGGATCGCCGTGCAGCAGATTGATCTCGAACTGGCTGACGCCCATCTCGTGCATGAAGGTATCGCGGGGCAAGCCCAGCGCCGCCATGCCTGCGTAGACGTCAGTGAAGAACGGCCGCAAGCCGTTATTGGAGCTGATGCTGAATGCCGAATGACCGTCCTCGCGACGACCGTCCAGGCCCACTGGCGGCTGGAAGGGTTGCGTCGGGTCAGGGTTGGGCGCGAATACGAAAAATTCCAGCTCGGTCGCCACGACTGGCGCCAGGCCGAGGGCGGCGTAGCGAGCGATCACCGCCTTGAGTTGGCCACGAGTCGACAGATGCGAGCTCTCGCCAGTCAATTCCTGCGCATCGCATATGGCCAATGCCCGAGGGTGCGAACTCCAGGGCAAGCGGTGGATCTGCGCCGGATCAGGCACCAGCGCCAGGTCGCCATCATCGCTGCCGTAAAAGTGCGCGGGTGGATAGCCACCCATGATGCATTGCAGCAGCACTCCCCGCGCCATCTGCAAACGCCGCCCCTCAAGAAATCCTTCGGCGGTCATTACCTTGCCGCGTGGTACGCCGTTCAGGTCCGGCGTGACACATTCAATCTCATCAATGCCCGTCAATCGCTGCGCGAGTGAGCGATGGCCATCGGTTGTCATGACGCAATCCTTGTTGTTGTACGAGCCGCGAACGGCGACCCGTACAAAATAGGCTCCAGCTGTTCGGAATATCAAGCAGCGTCAAACAAAAAGGCGCAATAGCCAGACAACACGGTCCCGTAGGGGGGGAGTATTCCAGGTTAAAAACGGCGTTCTACGGGAGGTAGAGGCTGAACACGCCACCGCCCAACGGGCCGCCATTACTGATTTCGGTGCGTCCGCCCACACCATTACGCTGATGCAAGGCGGCAATCCGCCCGGCAAAGTACAAGCCCAGGCCAGTACTGCCGCTGCTGTGATTGATGCCCTGCACATAGTCGGCCTGACGCTCGATCATCTCCGGTGGATACCCCTCGCCATCGTCGTTGATGGTCAGCACCAATTGCCCGGCCTCATCGCTGACGCTGATCAACAAGGCATGCCGGGCATAACGGATGGCGTTGTTGATGCTGTTGGCGAGCACCGAGGCAATCAGCTCACGATCGAAGAAACCCAGCGGGCTCAACGGGTCCACTTCATAGGTCGCGATAATCCCGCGGCTGGCGAACACTTCTTGATGAGCCGCCAGTTGCGCCTCAATGAAGTCATCCAGCTCATGGTAGGCCGGCTGCAACGGCATCTGGTTGACGCCCAGCTTGTACAGCCCCAGCAACTGCACCAGCATGCCGTTGAGGTGGGCGAACTCGAAGTCGATGACGCCCTGCTCCGGGGTGTGCTGCTCAGGATCGGGTAAGCGTGCCAGCCATTGACTGTGCGCCTGCATCAGCATGGCCAGAGAGTTCTTCATGTCGTGCACGGTGGAGGCAATCACCGTGGAAAAGTCGAGTGACGGTTCGCTGTCGATCATTCGCCGAACGCCTTGATTTTCAGTTTCTGGTAGCGCGGATAACGCGCGTCGGTATCGGGCATCAGGCCGACCGTTTTCAGGCAGGCCCGGCACTCTTCCAGCTCGGCCGACGGCACGCTGGTGTCGGTGCCATGCAGCAGCGACTGCGCCATGTTCAGGGCAATACTGATGTTCTTCGGTTGCAGCGCCAGGGCTTTGCGGAATACATCCCGGGCTTCCACCAGGTTGCCGGTCTTGTACACCCGCACGCCCTGACGGTTGAGGTCGGCGGCCGCGTTGCCCGAGTTGAGGATGGTCGGATCGTCGGTCAGCTTGGCGATGCCCTTCATCACGGTCGGATCGTCGCCGTAGATTTCCGCACAGTTTTTCAACATCGAAGCACCGGCACTCGCCTGCCCCAGCATTTGCAACTGCTTGGCCACCAGCAGCGCCGCTTCGGCGCTCATGAACTGTTCCATGCCATCGAGGCGCATCATCGCTTGCTCGGTGAGCTTCTCGGCGGTTTCGGCATCGTTGAGCAGCAGGCTGGTGGCCTTCATCAGACGCGCACGAATCTGCAAGCCCGGGTCGGAAGGATTTTCCTTCGCCACCGCACTCAGCGTCGTGTTGATTTCAAGGCGGGTCCGAGTGTCCAGGCCCTTTTCCGCACCTTTGCTGATCAAGGCATGGGCCAGGCCGAGGTTGCTTTCCGCATCCTTGAAACGTGACTGCGCCCCTTGGTTCACGGCCTGGCGATAGGCTTTGGAGGCGGTGTCGAAATCTTCGTTGGCCATTGCCAGCTTGCCCAGCAACGCTTGTCGGCGCACCGCCAGCGGCGACAGGCGAATAGCCTCTTCCAAGACTTTCTGCGCTCCTTTGGTGTCGCCTTCGGCGACCAGCACATCGGCCATGCCATCGTAGAGGGCCGGCATCATCGGGAAGACTTTCAAGGCTTTTTCGTAAATGCCCTTGGCCTGGCTGACCTGCCCGCGCTTGAACAGCAACTGACCCAACCCGGCAAACGCCCAAGGCAAAGGACGGTCCGCCAGAATGCTGTCGTACAGACGCTCCAGCGCTTCGTTCTGGTTCAAGTCGCGCAATGCATCGGCGCGGTAACGCAGGCACAGCGGCGAATATCGAATGTCCTGTTTGCACAGGGCGATGCAGGCATTGAGCACTTCAACCGGTTTGCCCCGGTCAAGCGCTTGCAGGATCGGTTTGAGCAAGGTCTTGCGCTGTTCCAGTCGCTCCAGGCGCTGGGCCAGACCGGAGCGGTTGAACGGTTTGGTAAGGTAAGCGTCGGGCTCATGCTCCAGCGCGCTGAGCACCATGGCCTGGCTGGTTTCGGCGGTGACCATGACAAACACACTTTCATGGCTGATCAGCTTCTCGATCATCAGGTCTTCGAGCACCTGCTGACCGTTCTTCTTGCCATCGCCCAGGTGGAAATCCTGCAGGATGAAGTCGTAGGACTTCTGCGAGCACATGCGCAGCGCCTGCTCACCGGTATCAGCGGTGTCGACGTCCTTGACGCCCAACTCCCGCAGCATGGACCTGACGGAACTGCGGAAATCCGAGAAATCATCGACGATCAAAAAGCTTTTTTGGTGATACGACAGCATCGAAGATTTCCAGGCAATTTAAGGAAGAACAACCCAAAGGCAACCACACGGGCAAACTCAGCTTCGCGCCCTTTTTGGCGCGCAGATGATAGCGAGAGGCCATAGGCTATCAAGTCATTTCGCATCAGCCGGTGATTGCCGGCCGCCAGAAACGAAAATCACAACGACCGTCAAGGTTATCGGCCAGTAGTCGCGATCCCTTGAAGCGGCGGGAGTGCAATCGCGCATTTGCTTGTCAAAAACTTATATAGCCGCACAAATGCGCGCTAAATAATTGAAGGCGTTATTGAGAAACGGGATTATCCTGTTTTAAGAAACCCGCGTTTTATATCCGCTCGCCCTCAATACGTTTTACATCGCCAGCACAGGCAGAAAGAAATGACCACAGCCCCCAAGCACTCGGCCACGGCGCCCGAGCGAAAGGTATTGAGCCCCAGCACCCTGGACTTTCCCGTGGTGGGCATTGGCGCTTCGGCGGGCGGGCTGCAAGCCATTAAATTGTTCTTCGAGAACATGCCTCACGACAACGGCATGGCATTTGTGATCATTCTTCACCTGTCGCCCGACCACCAAAGCATCGCAGACCAGATCATCCAGGAATCGACCCGGATGCCGGTCCTGCAGGTCACCGAAACTGTGCCGATCGAGAAAAACCGGGTGTACGTCATCTCACCGGCGCAGCGGCTGACGATGAATGACGGCAACCTGGAGGTCAGTGACAACGATCCACACCTGGGGCGCCACGCCTCGATCGATCTGTTCTTTCGTGACTTGGCCGATGTCCATCAGGAACGCGCCTTTTGCCTGGTGCTTTCCGGCAGCGGCTCCGATGGCGCGGTCGGTTTGTCACGCATCAAGGAACAGGGCGGTATCACCATGGCCCAGATGCCGGAAGACGCCGAGTTCGACGGTATGCCTCGGGCGGCCATCGAGACCGGCATGGTCGATCTGGTGTTGCCTGTGGTGGAAATGCCGCAAAAGCTGCTGGACCTGTGGCACAACTCCCGGGAAATCAGCTTGCCCGCCGCCAACGATCCGCATCTGCAAACCATTGCCTCGGTATCCGAGCGCGAAGCAGCACTCGCCGAGCAAATGCTGCACGACATCCTGATTCTGTTGCGCACCGGCACCGGCCATGACTTCAAGCACTATAAACGCGCGACGGTATTGCGACGGATCGAGCGCCGGATGCAAGTCACCGCCCAGCCAGAGTTGGTAGCTTATTACCGCTACCTGCAAAACAATCCCGAAGAAACCAAGGCGTTGCTGGCAGACATGCTGATAGGCGTGACCAACTTCTTCCGTGATCGCGAAGCCTTCGAAGCGCTGGAGCGCGATATCGTGCCGCAACTGGTTGGCGCCGCGGTGTCGGCCCAGCCTGAGAAAGAAGAAATCCGGATCTGGTCGGCTGGCTGCTCCACCGGCGAAGAAGCCTACAGCCTGGCGATGTTGGTCAACGATCAGCTGCAGCTGGAGGACAGCAAGGCCTCGCTGCAAATTTTCGCCACCGACATCGACGAGCGCGCCATCAGCTTCGGCCGGGCCGGTCTGTACCCGCAAGCCATAGTGACGGATGTACCGCCGACGCGGCTGCGGCATTACTTCATCAAGGAAGATGAGCACTATCGGATTCGCAAGGAAATCCGCGAGAAGGTGCTGTTCGCCAAGCACAGCCTGCTGTCCGACCCACCCTTCTCGCAAATCGATCTGATCGTGTGCCGGAACCTGTTGATCTATCTGGATCGCGAAGTACAACGCGAAATCCTGCAGATGTTCCACTTTGCATTACGGCCCGGTGGCTTCCTGTTCCTGGGGTCTTCCGAAAGCGCAGACGCTTGCCATGAGCTGTTCACGCCGGTGGACAAACGCAACCGGATCTTCCGTGCTAAAACCGGCACCGCCAGTAGCCGACGTACGCCGACCGTGCCGCGCGGTGGTTATGTGCGCTCCAATATTTCCCGGCAGGCGCCGCAAAACGTCGTGCAGCGCAAACTGTCGTTCGCCGACATCCACCAGCGCGCCCTCGAACGCTACGCTCCGCCGAGCATGATCGTCGATACCAACGCCGACATCCTGCACATGAGCGAAGGTGCCGGGCGTTTCCTGCGGCATGTGGGCGGTGAGCTGTCACGCAACCTGCTGACGCTGATCCTTCCGGAACTGCGCCTGGAAATCCGCACCACGCTGTTCCAGGTCCAGCAGAGCGGCCTGGCCGTGAAATCACGCGAGGTGCCGATCAAGCGCGAAGAGCGGCGTTACAAGGTCAGCCTGGAGGCGCAGCCTTACAAGGATGACGAGTCGGACGGCGAGTTCGTCCTGGTGATTTTCGAGGAAGTCGAAGTCGATCCTTCACAAGCGACGGCCACGACCCTGCTGCAAACCGAAAGCCAGGTGCTGTCCAACCTGGAGCGTGAACTGCAACGCACCAAGCTGCACTTGCAGGACACCATCGAACAATCGGAAATTTCCAGTGAAGAACTGAAAGCGTCCAACGAAGAAATGCAGGCGATCAATGAAGAACTGCGCTCGGCCACCGAAGAGCTGGAAACCAGCAAGGAAGAGCTGCAATCGATCAACGAAGAGCTGCTGACGGTCAACTACGAGCTGAAAACCAAAGTCGAAGAAACCGACAAGATCAACGACTACCTGACCAACCTGATCGCCTCCACCGACATTGCCACGGTGTTTGTCGACCGCAGCATGCGGATCAAATGGTTCACCCCGCGTGCCACCGATATTTTCAGCATGTTGCCGGTGGATACCGGCCGCTCCCTGCTCGACATCACGCACCGCCTGCACTACGACGACCTGGCGAGTGACGCCGCACTGGTATTCGAATCACTGAACATGATCGAACGTGAAGTCAGCAGCACCGACAAGCACTGGTACATCGCCCGCCTGCTGCCCTACCGCTCCAGCGAAGACCATATCGACGGCACCGTGCTGACGTTCATCGACATCACCAAACGCCGCGCGGCCGAAGAAGAACTACGCCTGGGCGAAGAACGCATGCGTCTGGTGGCCGAAAGCACCCGCGACTACGCAATCATCACCCTCGATGAACAGGGTGTGATCACCAGCTGGAACAAAGGCGCCGAACTGATCTTCGGCTACAGCAAGACCGAGGCCGAAGGCGCTTACTACGACTTCATTTTTTCCGCCGAAGACCGCGCCACCGGCGTGCCTGAAACCGAACTGCTGGGGGCTCGCACCCATGGCCGTTCCGAAGATGAACGCTGGCATCTACGCAAGGATGGCAGCCGTTTCTATTGCAGCGGCGAGGTGACCCAGCTCAACGGTGACAACCTTCGCGGCTACGTGAAAATCGCCCGGGACCTGACCGGTCACAAACGCCAGCATGAAGAGCAGAGCCAACAACTGGCCGAGACGCTGAACACCAATTACCTCAAGGATGAGTTCTTCGCGGTCATGTCCCACGAACTCAAGCATCCCCTGAACCTGATCCAGCTCAACGCCGAACTGTTGCGGCGTTTGCCGGTGACCAAGTCGGTGGCGCCGGCCGCCAAAGCCGTCAGCACCATCTGCGATGCCGTCAGTAGCCAGGCACGGATCATCGACGACTTGCTGGACGTCGCCCGTGTCCGCACCGGCAAGCTCAAGCTCAAACCGATCGCCGTGGATCTGGCCAGTGTGCTGCGCGACATTTACACCGTCGTCCTCAATGACCAGCACAGCACCACCGTCGAGCTGCATGTGCCTTTGGAACCGTTGATAGTGTGCGCCGATCCGACGCGCCTGGAGCAGATCATCTGGAACCTGGTGAACAACGCACTGAAATTCACCCCGCCCGACGGCCGCGTGCAATTGATCGCCAGCCTGGCCGGGAACATGGCGCGGCTGGACGTCAAGGACAATGGTACCGGCATCGCGGCCGAGAACCTCGAACACGTATTCGACCTGTTTGGCCAGGCTGAAACACAGCACGCCAACCACCAGCGCGAGGGGCTGGGCATCGGTTTGTCACTGGTGCGCCAATTGACCGAGGCACAACATGGTACGGTTGAGGTGAGTTCACCGGGCGTTGGGGAAGGCTGTACCTTCAGTGTCTACTTGCCGCTGGCCAAGACCAAAAGTGAAACTCAACCAGCGACTCAAATCGACGACGCATCGGGAAGGCTGAGCGGCTTGACGATTCTGCTGGTCGACGACTCTGCCGAGGTACTGGAAACCCTGAAAATGCTGCTGGAAATGGAAGACGCCGAAGTCGTTGCCTTCGATCGTCCGGGGGATGCTCTGGACGCGGCGACCAGCAGCCACTTCGACCTGATCATTTCGGATTTGGGCATGCCGGTCATGAATGGCCATGAACTGATGCGAGCATTACGTCAGTTGCCGCACGTCAAGGATGTGCCGGCCATTGCCCTGACCGGTTATGGCGCCAGCAGCGATATTAAAAAAGCCTGTCAATCGGGCTTTGACCAGTACATTGGAAAACCGGTGTCCTACGATGACCTGATCGCGACCATCGAGAACCTGCGACAGTCCCGGGCATCAGGTTCTGAATAGCTCAGCGTAAATAGGCGCGTTGTACGCAGACGCGCCGGTCAATCGCCTGCTTCAGTCGCTCCTTGTGGTCAGCCCAGACCCAGGGATCGACTTTGGGCGCGCGCATGAGGTTAAGCATGGCCGCTTTGGCGGCCAGGTATTCCGACCACGCGTCTTCACAGCTGAGCTTGAAACGCTCACGTTCGCTCATTTCCATCCGCCGCAGCGCCAGTACCGACTCATCGGTGATGACCAGAACTGCGCACCTCTGTGTCGCATTACTTGGCTCCTTGAGTGGAGTCAGAAGTAAGGCACAGCAATAACGGACTTTCCACGTAAGTCGTCAGGTGGTTCGAGCATGAAAAAAAACGCCAGAGGAATGCCCTGACGGGCTTTTTTAACCGCTGACGCTGCAATTTTAGAGTGCCCCTGCACTGGAATTTCGCAGCCAGCCCTTGCCGCATAAGGGTTTCAGCTCATTTGAGGCGCACCACTGTTGAGCGCCTGCGGACACTTCGCCAAAAACAGATCGACGTAATATTGACACCAAAACATCCACTTGTCGGAATATTGGCACATCGTACTGTTACCTTCGTTTAACACCTTTACAAAGCCTGACCCCACAACTAAACACCTATCAAACTGATATCAGGAAAGGCCGTCTCCCTGAGTCAGTGCTGTACCAAAATACGGCCTCACCTAGCCATCACTTCAGGAGTCCCTGCCATATGGGTGCTCTCAGATTACTGCGCGCCAAGCGCAGCGCAGCCCCAGGCTTGGGCCCACATTCGCCCGACCGCTCCTGCGATTCGCTCCTCAAGTGCGGCGAACTTTTTCACCTCCGCGACACCCGCGTCCCTCTGCCCGCAGCGCCTGTTGCGTCGGGCCCGGACGGCCGACGATGTCCGGCGGCCGCCTCGCACCGCTCCTGAACACTCTGAGCGGCACAAGCACGGGACTTCGTCCTGTTTGCAGTCCCTGGCGATTCCAATAAAAAAAAGCATTCTCGGGAGAAAGACATGGCTACCACCACCACGACCAGCGGCGGCACCGTTACTTCGTTTTCCAATACGCCGCAGGCGCAGGACGATATTTTCACTACAGGTGTCGTTGGCACGAGCAGCGTGACCATCACTGAAGACCTGCAGGGAATCGTCTACCTGGACGTCATGTCCAATGACCTCGGTGGCAACGCAAAGACACTCTGGTCACTCGATAATGCGACCAGTCTTTCTACTGCCACCAAGGTTTATGCTCCGGCCGATCTGCTGGTCCAGGACACCAGCAGAATCGAGGCGACGAGTGCCGACACCAGCCTCTATGGGGCAAAAATCTGGATTACGTCGGATGGAAAAGTCGGTTACGACGCCGCTACGTTGTCGACTGAATTCAAGGCGCAACTTCAGGCGCTTGCTGCCGGAGCGTCCCTGGCAGACAGCTTTACGTATGCGATTCGTCTCGGCAATGGCACCCTCAGCTGGGCCACTGCGCAGGTGCAATTCGCAGGTGTGAATGACAGCGTGACGATGAGCCTCGGCGCACAGGCCGGCACCGTAACCGAAGATGCGACCACGACGCCGAGCACAACCGACTCGCTGAGCACGACGGGCACGATTGCGTTTAGCGATGTCGACCTGAGCGACACACATACCGCCTCATTCGTGGCGGCGGGAGGCAATACCACAGCGATGGGCAACTTCGCCCTTGCCTCTGTCATTGAAGCGGCCAATGCGGCCAACGGCACCGTTAACTGGACATACACCGTGAATAATGCGGCAGCCCAGTGCCTGGCCCAGGGTCAGACGGCTACCGAAACTTATATGGTCACCGTCAATGATGGGCATGGTTCGTCGACAACGAAGAATGTAACGATCACCATCACCGGCACCAACGACCAGGTGCATATCACCAGCGGCGTGCAGACCGGCGATGCCAAGGAAGACAGCGGCGACTACGCTGCCAACGGCAGCATCACCTTCACCGACGCCGACCTGATCGACACTCACAGCGTCACCGTCACACCGGGCGCTTCCGGCTACCTGGGCAGCTTCACCACAGATCCACTGCACGACAGCACCGGCACGGGCAGCGGTTCGCTGGGCTGGCACTTCGCGGTAGACAACGCCGCCGTGCAGTTCCTGGGCGAAGGCCAGACCCTCACCCAGACCTATAACGTGGCGATCGGCGACGGCACGGTACAGACCGTGACCATTACTATCACCGGCACCAACGACCGGCCAACACTGACGATTGCCGACACCTCCGGCGCAATGAGCGAAGGCAACGGTGCGGCCACACTGAGCGACAGCGGCGCACTGAGCTTTGCCGATGTGGACAACATCGACGTGGTGACTGTGTCCCACACCTCCAACGGCAACATCGCCTGGAGCGGCGGCACACTCAATGCGGGCGTGGCTTCGGCACTGGTGGCCGGTTTCTCGGTCGATCAGAACAGCTGGGACTACAGCACCAACCAGAACCTCGACTTCCTCGGCGCGGGTGAAACCATCACCTTCTCGTACAAGGTGATCGCCACCGACAACAGCGGTACAGCTAACGCTGCTTCGGCGATGCAGACCGTGACCATCACCATTACCGGCAGCAACGATGCGCCGGTGCTCAGTTTCGCCACCGGCAACGATGCCGGCGCGGTGCAGGAAGACACCACGCTCAGCGTCAGTGGCCAGTTCAGTTCGACCGACATCGACCACGCGGCCACCGCCACCTG